>CAZMLQ010000009.1:0-27935 GCA_964567195.1 uncultured Haloferacaceae archaeon
GCAGAGCGATTCCTTCGTAAGGAATAGGCCGAGGGTTCAAATCCCTCCTCCGGCTGTTCTGACGGAACGGGCGAGGCGAGGACGGCGAGTTCCGGGCCGGGCGGGCGCGTCTCCGGGCGTCGGGTACTCAGTCGGTCGAATCGACCGGGTGGTCCTCGCTCAGCACCGTCTCGGAGACGAGCCGTCTGGTCTCGTGTCGGAGTCGTCGCGAGGCCGCCTCGTCCGAGAGCGCGCTCCGGCGCGCGAGTTCGGCGAGCGAGATCCGCCGCGGAACGTCGTAGTAGCCCCGCTCCACCGCCAGCGCCAGCAGCGCGAACCGCGCTCTCTCCTCCCGGTCGGACCCGTCGTGGTCGTCGGTCATCCCTATCACGTTCGACGCCCAACAGGATAGCTGTTACTGTCCGAGTGACACTCCCCGCCACGGCGCCCCCGGCGGGCCGCCACCGCGTGGATCGGGCCGTGGCCGGGCCTCGTCGACCCCGCCGGCGGCCGACCGTCCCGGGACAGAGTTCTCGTGGCCGGCCGCCGTAGCGTGGGGTATGGAGACCTCGATCGGCTTTGTCACCCAGCAGGAGATGGCGCTGGACGAGGCGCTGGCGACCGCCGAGCGCGCCGGCTTCGACCACGTGGAGCTACTGCTCGACGGCTCGCTCCACCGGACCGAACTCGCCGACCGGGCCGAGGAGGTGCGCGCGCGTCTGACCGGCCGCGGGCTGGACGCGCTGGTCCACCTGCCGTTCCCGATCGATCTCGGCTCGCCACACGAGCGCCAGCGCGAGGGCGGGATCGCGGAGCTGCGGGCCTGTCTCGACCTGGCGGCGGCGCTGGACGCCCGGGCGGCGGTCGTCCACCCCGACGGGACGGCGTGGGGGGCGGCCTGGGACGACGAGACCGTCCGGCCGCTGGTTCACGACTCGCTCCGGCGCCTCGACGAGCACGCGAGCGAGCGCGGGATCGAGCTCTGTGCCGAGAACCTGTTCGACTCGCCTCACACGATCGCGGACCTGCCGGACCTGCTCGCGGCCACGCCGGTCTCGGTGACACTCGACACCGGACACGCGCGGATCTCGGGCTACGACGCGGCCGACACCGCGGCGTTCGTCCGCGAACACGCCGACCGGATCGGTCACGTCCACCTCAACGACAGCCGACGGCCGGCCGACGAGCACCTGCCCTTCGGCGCGGGGACGATCGACTTCCACGAGATCCTGGGCGCGTTCCCGGCCGACTGGACGGGGACGCTCTCGCTCGAGGTGTTCACCGACGACGCCGACTACCTGGTCGAGAGCGGGCGCCGGCTCGAGGCGACCCTGACGGCGGTCGGCGCCGAGAACTGACCCGCACGGGTCGCGCGGTCCCGCTCAGGAGTAGTACGTCGCCGCGAGGTCGAGCAGCGACCGCACGCCGGGGTCGGCCGCGGCGTCGAAGGCGACGAACAGCCCCTCCGTCCCGTCGGTCGGCCAGAAGTGTGCGACCGTCCCGTCCTCGAACAGCCGGATCGCCCCTCGGACCGCACCGATGTCGTCGAACAGCCGCTCCTGGAGGGGCTGGCCGACGTCCTGGAGCACCACGTCGTCGTAGATCGCGTCCATCTCCGGCTCGGAGTAGCCCTCGCGCACCGCCGCGGTGGCGTAGCGGAGCGTGTAGCCGTCGCGGTCGTAGGTCGCGACCGCCCGGACCGACCCGCCGTGGGTCTCGCGCAGGCGGGCGACGAGGGCGGCCGCGCCGTCGGCGTCGGGGTCGGGATCGTTCACGCCCGGGACTGGGCGTCGACGGTGGTGAATAAGGCCACGCTTACCGGTCGTCCCGTCGCCCGAACGCGGTCAGATCGGTCTGTCTGGTGCCGTCGTCGCGGTCGCCGTGCTCGGCCGCGATCCGGCGCGCTCGCTCGCGACCGCCCGAGAGCGAGGCACGGGCGGCGATCTCGTCCTCGCCGAGCCGGGCGGCGGCCGCCGCCTCGACCGCCTCGCGGCGGCGCCAGAACCGCTCGACCGCGGGCTCGTACGCGACGACCGGACGGGGGTAGTCGGCGCCGATCTCGACGCCGACGCGCTCCTGGACGGCGGGTGGGGTGTGCTCGGGCCGGTCGAGGTGGGCGGCCGGGAGCGCCTCGAGCTCGGGCACCCAGCGCCGAATCCACTCGCCCTCGGGGTCGTGGTCGCGGACCTGCTTGCGGGGGTCGTAGACCCGGACGTTCGGCTTGCCGACCAGCCCGCACTGGGACTGCCACTGGGTGTAGTTGATCGCGGCGTCGGAGTCGACCAGGTGGTGGTGGAACCAGTCGGCGCCGATCCGCCAGGGCTGGGCGAGGACGTGAAAGTAGGCGGAGACGGCCATCGCCCGCATCCGGAAGTTGAGCCAGCCGCTGCCGGCGAGACAGCGCATCGCCGCGTCGACCATCGGATAGCCCGTCCGGCCGCGCTTCCAGGCCGCGATCAGGTCGTCGTCGCGCCGGTCGCGGTTGAACCCCGCGAGCGCGGGGTTGACGGCCTCGTCCAGCCAGCCCGGCCAGTCGAGCAGCTTCTGGGCGTAGTGGCGGTTCCAGTACAGCCGCGAGACGAAGGCGTCGCGGGCGTGGCCCTCGGGGACGCGGTCGGTCACGTGTCGGTGGACCTCCCGGACCGAGAGACAGCCGAAGGTGAGATACGGCGAGAGCCCGCTGGTCCCCTCCCGGGCGTCGAGAGGGGCCGAGATCGAGCCCGGGTAGTCGCCGATCCGGTCGACGAACGACGACAGCGCCTCGCGGGCACGGCTCCGCCCGCCGGTCGGGAGCCGGCGCTTGGTCGGCGCGATCCCGTAGCGGTCCTCGATCCCGTCGACCGTCACGCCCGTCTCGACCGACGCGACGGCCGTCGCCCCGAGCGGCGGGTCGTGGGGCTCGGCCGCCAGCCACGCCGCGACGCGCTCGCGCCAGCCGTCGCGGCTGTCTCCCGCCGCGTCCCAGGTCAGCCCGCCGCCCGCGACGAACTCGACGCCGGCCTCGGCCGCCCGCCGGTCCCGCGCCAGCCCGTACCGGCCGGTGGGCGAGCGGGCGGCGATCACCGTCCACCCGGCCGCGTCGAGCGCGCGAACGACCGCGACGGGATCGCCGTGGACGTAGCCCAGCCCGGCCGTCCCGCCGCTCGCGGTGTGATACCGGTCGTCGAGGTCGGCCAGCGACTCGTGGAGAAAGCGCACCCGGGCGTCACAGGCCAGGCCGTCGGCGCCGTAGAAGCCGGGATCGAAGACGAACAGCGGGAGGACCGCGTCGTGCTCGGCCGCCGCCGCGACCGCCGGGTGGTCGGCCGTCCGGAGTCCGTCGCGGTGCCAGACGACCGCGCCGTCCCCGTCCGTCCCGACCGCGTCGGGCGACGGGATCGCGGCCGTGTCGAGTCCGTCCCGCATCCGTCGACCGTCAGGGCCGCCGCGGCGTTAGACCTGCCGGTCGGGCGGGACCGAACCACACTTCCGATCGCCGACACGCCGCTCCGACGTGTCTACGCTCCGTGATCTCCGTGGCGTCTTCCTCACCGGCGTCGCCGTGGTCGTGCCCGTCGCCGTCTCGGGCTGGGTCGTGCTCGCCATCGCGAACGCCGTCGCCGGACTACTCGCGCCCGTGGCCGTCGCCCTGCGCACCGTCGGGTTCGACTCGTACGCGACCGTCGTGGCGCTCCAGGCCGCCAGCCTCGGCGGGGTCCTCCTCGGGGTGCTCGCGGTCGGCGCGCTCGCGCGGCGCCGGGCCGGCGCGCGGGTGGGCGAGACGGTCGCGGGCTACCTGGAGCGGATCCCGGGGCTGGGCACCGTCTACGAGACGACCCGCCGGATGAGCGATCTGTTGCTCGGCGGCGACGAGGGCGCGGCCGCCCGCTTCCGGGAGGTGAAACTCGTCGAGTTCCCCGGCCGGGGGACGTACACGCTCGGCTTTCTGACCGCGACCGAGCCGCCCGAGGGCGTCGTCGAGACCGCCCGGACGATCGAGGGGCGCGACGACGGCGAGTACCGCACGCTCTTTCTTCCGATGGCGCCCAACCCGGTGATGGGTGGTCACCTCACTCACGTGCCCGCCGACCGCGTCCACGACGTCGACATCTCGACCGAGCACGCGGTCCAGTACGTGCTCACCACCGGCGTGATCGCCGACGGCGACGACGGCCCCGAGCCCTGAGCCGGTCCGGCCCGGCCGTCGCCACCGGGCTCGCACGCCACCCGTGCCCGACTCTCGGGGTGTCGGCTCCGGCCCGTCACGCGGTCGGGGGCCATCGCCACGGCGAGCCCGACCGCCCGGTTTCTGGGTGGTTCGAGCCAGTGGTCGGCTCACCCGCGCGGGACGCGCTCGCCACAGACCGGGCAGACGTCGGCGTCGGCCTCGGGATCGTACTCGAGCGTCCCCTCGCCACAGGCCCGACAGGCGGTGTAGGAGACCGACCGGCCGTAGTTCGGCCCCTCGTCGGGGTCGGGCGCCGAGCCACGGAGCCGGAGGACGCCACGCAGCAGGTTCAGGAGCTTCGACAGCACGGGCGGAAGGTGGGGCCGGAGGGAGGACCCGGTTTCGGTGGCGTCGCGGGACGAGCGGAGGTTGATACGCCGGGGGCCCCAAGGCCGGACGTGACCGACGGCGCCGGCGTGCTGGTGGCGCGAACGACCGCCCGCGGCGAGCGGAGCCCGACCGCCGAGACCGTCGGGCTCGTCCTCGTGGGCTCGCTGTTGCGCCCGCTCCTGCTCGCGCTCGGGCTCTCGACCCCGCTCGCGCTCGGGCCGGACGTGCTCGTCACGCCCTGGACGCTCGTGACGAGCGTCTACGCCCACGCCGGCCCGACCCACCTGCTCGGCAACCTCGTCGGACTCGTCCTGCTCGGCGGTCTGATCGAGCGGGTCAGCACGCGCGCTCGCGTCCACGGCTTCGTCATCGCGACGGGCGGGCTCGCCGGGCTGGCCGAGGTGGCCGTCGGCGGACTGCTCGCGCTCGCCCCGCGGGTCGTGCTCGGGGCCTCCGGCGCGGTCTTCGCGCTGCTTGGCTACGCGATCACCGGCAACGCGCCGGCCGACCGTCTGCTCGCCGCGCTCGACCGCTCGACCGGCCCGCGGTGGGCGGTCGCGGCCGTCCTCGGCGCGGGCACGGTCGGGCTGGCGCTCCTGCTCAGCGCCCCCGGGTCGGCCGTGCTCGGCCACGGGGTCGGCCTGGGACTCGGACTGCTCGCCGGCCGCGGACGGCTACTCCACGTCGACCGCGGGTCGGCCGGCCGGGGCTGAGCGGTGGCGCGTGATTGCTCATGTCGCTGTTCGCGTGTCGGCTGACATGGTGGAGGATGTCTGGTCGGCGGTCCCGGCCGGGGTGGCCGTCGCCGCCGGCGTGAGGCGTGCGGGTGGCCTCGGGGCGTGTTGCCACCGAAACGTTCTCCATCCCGCTTCAAATGTCTTGTGTTCTGTCAGGAACGGCGTCGGCGACGGGCACGTCGTCCCCGGCCGTGTCCGGGCGGACCGGTCCATGGCCGCCGCGCTCGCCGCCCCGCCGTCCCGCCGCCGAGTCCGGCGTCGGGCCGTCAGTCCCCGCCGGAGGTGAGCGGGTCGTGGTCGTGGCCGTGACCGGCGTCCGTCTCGCAGGCCACGTTCGTGTAGCCCGACCGGAAGCGCTCGACGCGCTCGCCCTCGGGATCGAAGGCGTGGCGCTCGATACAGCCCACGTCGGCGCCGAGCAGGTGGACGCTCACGCTCGGCACGTCGGAGGTGGTCGTCACCGAGTGGACGTCGTTGTTCGGGGGGATCAGCCGGTAGTAGTCGCCGCGCTCGAGCTCCTCGGTCCGGAGACGCTCGAGTTCGGCGTGGCCCTCGTCGCCGCCGTCGTCGACCCGGCGGTAGAACTCCTCGCGCTGGCTGCCGCCGTGGATCCCCACCAGCCCCCACGCGAGGTGGTCGTGGACCGGCGTCGCGCTCCCGGGGGGCAGAACGAGCGTGAACAGCCCCAGCCGGTTGCCCTCGCGGTAGAGCGCCCACTGGGCGATGTCGTCGCCCATCCGCCCCATGTCGTCGTACCCCTCGGGCGGCAGGCGGCGGTAGCGCTCGGGCAGCCAGTCGTCGTCGGTCAACAGCGCCTCGAAGGGCTCCTCGAGGGCGGCCACGAGGCCGGCGGGCTCGGTGTGGTCCGTGGCCGTCTCTTTGACCAGATCGACGAACGAGCGCACCCGGTCGGTGTCGAGGTGAAACTCCGGCTCGGGATCGGGATCTGTCACGCCCGCCTTTCGGGAGCGACCCTCATCAACCGTCGGGCGACGGCTCTCGGCCGTCGAGGCCGAGCCGCGCCGCCACGTCGTCGACGAGGCGGCCGTCGCGGGCGACGACGCGGCCGCCCGAGACGACCCGTCGCGGGGTCGGGCCGCGGACGACGACCCACTCGGGCGAGGGCGCGCCGTGGACGACGAGGCTCGCGGGCGTCCCCGGCTCGATCCCGTAGCCGTCGATCCCGAGGAGCGCGGCGCTTCGCTCGGTGATCAGGGCCCAGAGCGCCCGGAGTCCGGGGTTCGAGCCGTAATCCCGCCCCCGACCGGCGAGTTTCAGCGACTCGACGGTCGCGCCCGCGACCGGGTCGGCGTCGCCGTGGGGCGACCAGGGGTCCGAGAGCTGGTCGGTCCCGTGTGCGACCGTCAGCCCCCGGCGCTCGGCGGGGGCGAGCGGGAACGCCGGCGGTGTCGACATGTAACAGGTCACCAGCCCCGCGTCCGCGGCCGCGAGCGCGCCGAGGACGCCGTCGAGGTCGTGACCGCCGGCGGGGGCGTCGGCCAGCCCGTAGGCGTGACTCGCCGTCATCCGACCGTCGAGCCCCCGCTCGGTCGCGCGGTCCGCGAGCGCGGTCAGCGTCGCGAGCCCCGTCGCCCCGCGCTCGTGGACGTGGGCGTCGAGCCCGACGCCGAGGTCGGTCGCGAGATCGAACCACGTCGACAGGGTCGCGGCGCGGTCGTCGTTGACCGTGGCGGGGTCGAGCCCGCCGACCAGGTCGGCGCCGGCGTCGACCGCCTCGGCGACCGCCGCGGCCGAGCCGGGATCGCGGATCACCCCCTGCTGGGGGAACGCGACCACCTCGAGGTCGAGCAGGCCGGCGAGCGACCGACGGGCTGCGAGCACCCCCCGCGGGACCGTCGCGCCGGTCGTCCCGTCGACGTAGGCGTGGGTGCGGGCGTGACAGACCCCGTTGACGAGCGCCCGACCCGCGGCGCGACGGACGGTCGCCGCGACGGTCTCGGGGGTGGCGTCGGCGAACCAGTCGGCGGTGCGGGCCATCGCGGTCTCGCGGTCGAAGGGCTCGTCGTTGTGGGCGGGTCGGCGGCCGTCGCCCGCGCCGAACGCCATCTCGTAGTGGACGTGGGCGTCGACGAGGCCGGGCGAGACGAGGTCCCCGTCGGCGTCGATCTCTGTCGCGCCGTCGCCGGCGACCCGGCCGACGGCGACGATCTCGTCTCCGCGGACCGCCAGGTCCCGGACGGCGTCGCGGTCGGCGAGGTAGGCGTCACGGACGACGAGGTCGTGGGTCGACACGGACGACGAGGCCGTGGGTCCGGACGGGCTTAAGCGTCGGCCCGGCCGGCTACGCCCGGCCGGGGTCGGCCTCGACGCCGCCCATGTAGGTCGCGGTGTCTTTGATCCCCGCGCCGGTGTTGAGCAGCAACACCGTCTCGTCGGCGGCGAACTCGCCGCGCTCGGCCAGCGCCATCGCCCCGCTGGCGGCCGCCGCGCAGGTGACGCCCATCTCGACGCCCTCGAGCCGGCAGACGTCGAGCGCGGCGCCGAGGATCTCCTCGTCGGTGGTCGCGACCGCGCCGCCGTCGCTCTCGCGCAGCACCGAGAGCACCCACGGGCTGGCGCCGGGGTCTGGCACCTCGATCCCGTTACAGAAGGTGTCGGGCTCGGTCACGGCCTCGTGGATCTCGGCGCCGGCCTCGAAGGCGTCGACGACGGGCGCACAGCCGGTGGACTGGGCCGCGTACATCGACGGTCGGTCGTCGGTCAGCCCGAGCTCGTCGAACTCGCGGGCGGCCTTGTGCATCCCGATCAGACCGACGCCGCCGCCGGTCGGGTAGACGACCGCGTCGGGGGACTCCCAGCCCATCTGCTCGGCGCTCTCGTAGAACATCGTCTTCTTGCCGTCGTGGCGGTAGGGGGTGACGAACGTCTTCAGCGAGTGCCAGCCCGCCTCGGCCGCCCGCTCGTTGTGGAGCTTCCCCGCCTCGGGCAGCGGCCCCGGCACCTCGGTCAGGTCGGCGCCGTGGGCGCGCACCATCGTCTTCTGTGTGTCGCCCGCCCGCGTCGGCAGGAAGACCGATGCATCGAGCCCCGCCCGCGAGGCGTAGGCGGCGTGGGCGTGGCCCGCGTTGCCGGCCGAGGGGATCGAGACCGACTCCGCGCCGAACTCGACGGCGCCGGTCATCGCCGCCGCCTGGCCGCGGTCCTTGAACGTGCCCGTCGGATTGAAGCCCTCGTCTTTGATCACGACCCGCTCGACGCCCATCCGCTCGGCCAGCCGGGGGCAGTCGTGGAGCGGGGTCGCGCCCGCGCCGAGTTCGATCGCCGCCTCGCGGGGAAACGGGAGCAGCTCCTCGTAGCGCCACATCGAGTCGAAGGTCCGAGACTCGAGGTCGGCCCGCGTCAGGTCCACCCGGTCGAGGTCGTAGGCCGGATCGAGGATGCCCTCACACGCCGGACAGCGCCCGGTCGTCGCCGCCGGATCGTGGCGGGTCCCGCAGTCGATACAGTCCAGGCCCACGAAGGCCTCGGTGGTTCGCATGGGGGGGCGACTCGTCGGCGCCTGATAGGTCTTCCCCTACCGCGTCACGCGGTCGCCCGCGACCGAAGAGTTAGGCCCCCCGCGGGCGAGCCCCGGGCGTGACAGACCCCCTCGACACCTTCCGCGAGTGCGACGCGAGCCTCGTCTCCGACGCGATGGACGAGCACGGCCTCGACGGCGTGGTGACCGCGCCGAGCGCGGTCGGATCGGTCGGGTCGACCGTCGTCGGCCGGGCGACCCCGATGCGATTCGAGCGCGCGCCCGCCGGCGACGGCGACGGTGACGGCGACGGCGACGGCGACGACCGCACGAACTTCCCGTTCGCGATGCTGGAGGCGCTGGTCGCCGGCCGCGTGGCCGTCCTCGCCGGGGCCGACCCGACCGCCGCCGTCTCGTACTGGGGCGGGCAGGCGACGGTGCTGGCGGCCACCGAGGGCGTGGCGGGGGTCGTGATCGACGGGGGCTACCGCGACATCGCCGAGGTCCGCGCGGGCGATCTCCCGGTCTTCGGTCGTCGGCCGACCCCGCGGTCGGGCCAGGGCCGGGTCCGGGTGGCCGCGATCGGCGCGGCCGTCACCGTCGACGGCGTCCGGGTCGGCCCCGAGGACGTGGTCGTCGCCGACGAGACGGGGATCGTCGTCGTGCCGGCCGCCCACGAGGCGCGGGTGGCGGAGACGGCCGCCGCGCTCCGTGCCGACGAGTCGGCGCTCGCGTCGCTGGTGGCGGGTGGCGCGGGCGTCGACGAGATCCGGGCCGCACACGACCGCTTCTAGCGGTCGAACGAGTAGCCGTGACGGGCCGCGAGCAGGGCGGTCAGCGCCGGCTTCGTCCGGCCGGCCGCCAGCCCGCGGTCGAGGTCGGCGTCGTCGGCCGCGCCGAGGGCCTCGATCGCCCGCTCCTTGTGGGGGACCTGCGCGGGACGGGCGCGGGCGAAGCGCGCGAGCGCCGCCACCGCCGTCCGGCGGACGTCGGGGTCGGCGGCGGCGGCGAGTCCGACCAGCGCGTCGGCCGTCCGGGGACAGCGGTCGGCGGCCGTCTCGAGCAGGTAGCCGCTGGCCGCGGCGGCGGCGGCCCGGACCGAGGGCTCGACCGCCGCCGTCGCCGCCGCGACGCCGCGGTCGGCGCGCCCGATCCGCTCGGGGACCGCCGGCGCGAGCGCCGCCACCAGCCGGAGTGCGGCCCGGCGGCGGTCCGGGTCCGCCGCCGACACCCCCTCGACCGCGGCGTCCAGCCCGGGGCGTGCGGCGCGTGGCTCGTGGGCGGCGAGATGCGCGAGCGTCGAGAGCCCGACCGCCGCGGCCGCGGGCGCTCGCTCGCCCGCCAGCGCCGCCAGCCGCTCGGCCCGGGGTGCGAGCGCCGCCGGCGCGCGCCGGCCGATCAGGTCGAGCGCCTCGGCGGCGGCGGGGCGCGCGGGACCGCCGGCCGCGACCAGCGACGCCAGCCGGTCGGTCCGCTCGGCCGCGGCGGCGGCGTCGGTCGCCGCCTCCTCGCGGGCCGTCGCCGCGACCGCGACGGCGTCGCCGTCGGCGGCCGTTCCCGTGGCGTCCGGGGGGTCGGCGTCGGTCGCGGCCTCGCGCTCGACGTCCTCGGCACCGGCGCGGCGCGAGGCCGGCCGGCGGCCCCGGCGGTCGCCGGTCGGCTCCTCCTCGCCCCGTCCGCGGTGTCGGTCGGCCATCGTCGGCTCGTGTGACGCCATAGCGCGGCCCACAACTTATACGTACGTCAGACGTCAGGCCAGCAGGTCGGCCGGGTCGGGGCGCTCCTCGAGGTGGTCGGCGACCGCCGTCGCCGTCTCGGCGACGGCCGTCGGATCGCCGGGCAGCCGTACCTCCCCGTCGAGGGTCTCGACGACGACGGCCTCGCGGCGCGCGCGCAGCCACCGGAGCCCGATCGCGGCCGCGACCAGCACCGCGAGGAGCCCGCCGGCGACCGCGAGGGCCGCGACGGTCGTCAGCCCGGAGCGCAGGAGACCGAACACGGCGAGCAGCGGACCGACGCCCGGGGCGGCGTCGGGGACCGCGTCGACGACCGCGAACGTCCCCCGGAGCGTCCGGGCCACGACCCCGGCACCGACGGCGACGAGCCCGTACAGCGCCAGCCGGGGGGCGACGCCGGCGCCCCGGACCGCGCCGGCGTGGGTGCCCGTCCCGACGGCCACCACGTTCGCACGCGGCGTGGCGACGAGCGCGTCGCGGTGGGCGGCGTAGACCAGCAGCCGCCGGTCGGTGAGCGCCAGCCACCCCCCGTCGAGTCTGGCGGTCTCGACCAGGCCCTCGCCGTCGTGGAGGTAGCTCTCCACGGCCGACCGGAACGATGACGCCTCCATGCCCGGCCGGTCGGCCGGGGGCGGACATAGCCGTGCCGGTAGAGTATCAGATCCGATAACGCCCCCGTCAGCCTTTAGCGGCCGGTCGGCGATAAGCCGGTATGGATCCGACCCGGCGGGAGCTACTCGGGGGCGCCGGCGCCGCCGCGGGGGCGCTCCTGAGCGGGTGTACGGGCGTTCCCAGCGTGCCGAACCCGCTGGCGGGCGATCCGGGGACGCCGACCCCCGGGCGGGCGACGCCGGGATCGACCCCGACGGCGACGCCGACCCCGACGCCGGCGGGGAACGCGACCGCGACCGGCACGCCCGCGCCGCCGGCCGATCCGGGGGCGGCGACCCGGGCGGCGGTCGCCGAGCTGCGGTGGTTCGCCGAGTCCTACCCCGCGGCGGTCTCGGAGTTCCTCTCGGTGACCGGCCGGACCCGGAGTCTCTGTGACTCGCTGGCGCGCCAGTCGTCGGTCGGCGAGGCCGACCTCCGGAAGCTCCGGGGGCTCGGCGAGCGGGTGCGGACGCTGGTGGTCGACCGGCTCGGGCCACACTTCGACACCGAGCCGGGGCTGGTCGGGTTCACCACCGACCGCCTGGACCGGCTCGCCCGGCTGCGCGAGCGCGGCGACTGGGACCGGGCGTCGAGCCTGCTAGCCGGGATGGCCGAGCGCTACGCCGCCGTCTCCGGCGAGTCCTACGTGGCGCGGACCTTCCCGACCGATCCCGCGGGCGGGCGGCTGATCCGGCGGCTGTCGGGGCCGGGCCACGCCGACGAGGTCGGCGTCGTCGCCTACCACGCCGGCTCGGACCGGGTGGTGCGTGCCCGCCGGCGTCCGGTCGACGACGCGGGCGGGCTCGCCGGCGGGCGCGAGGCCCTCCCGGGCTACCGGCGGCGCTACGGCCCGCTCGGCGACCGGACCGGTCGGGCCGGGCTGCTCTATCTCAGCCTGTCCGACCTCGCGACCGGGGCCGCGCCGGTGAGCGCGCTGGTCCAGCGCTACCGCGACGCCGACCGGGCCGGCGCCGCCGTCGGGCGACTCCTCGACGGGCCGGTGAGCGCCGAGGGCCGGGTCTCGTTCGGCCGCCGGCGCTGGCGGCGGGTGTTCTACTACGCCGGCGGCGACGTGGTCTACGCCGACCTCGTCCGGCTGGGGGCGTTCGTGGTCGCCGTCGGGGCGGCGACCACGCCCTGGGACGAGCGGCCGTCGGGCTGGACGCGTCCGATCGAGCTCAGCTGGCTCTGGGAGGGGCCGGCGTGAGCGATCCGCCCTCGATCCGGCGCCGGCGGCTCCTCGCCGCGGGCGCGGCCGGGCTGGCCGGGCTGGCGGGCTGCTCGGGCGGCGGTGACGACGGTGGCGGCGGCGGTGGCGGCGGCGGTGGCGGCGACGACACCACCCCCACCCCGACGCCGACCCCGACGCCGAACGCGACCGCGACCACCCCGCCGGGGCCGAGCTACGAGCTCCCGGCGTTCGTCGAACGGACCCGCGCGATCGCGGACGGAATCGCCTGGCACGCCACCGAGTGGGGGCCGGCGATGGCCCGGCTGCGAACCCTCGCCCAGCGGGTCGCGGGCACGGCCGAGCAGCTGCTCGACGCCGACACCGTCACCGAGAACGACGTGGCGACCGTCGCCGGGCACGCGACCGCGGTGGCGGAGTATCTCGCCGACGAGATCCAGCCCCACTACGCGGTGTCGAAGCCGGTGATCGACGGCGACAACGTCCACGTCCAGCAGCTGGAGGTGGCCTCGCGGCGCGGCGACACCCGGCGACGGGACGACGCGCTCCGGCGCCTGCGGACGGTCTACACCAACTACTCACGCACCGACTTCTACGAGCGGGTCTTCACCAACGGGCCGATCACGGCGAAGCTCTACGACGACCTCGGCGCGGCCGACGACGTCGTCTACGGGCTCTTTCACCCGCCCTCGGGCTTCGTCGAGGTGAGCCACGCCGACGAGACCCCCGAAGACCCCGCGAACGACGGCGTGCCCGCCCACGTCCACGAGTTCCCCTCCGGCCACGTGACGGTCGCCCACGTCCACGACCGCTCGGGCCCGCACGGGCTCGACGACCACGAGAACGAGCCCAAGTCCCGGCGGCTCTACGCCTACCGGAACGGGGCGATCGACGTGCTCGAGGACACCAGACTCGAGCGCCGGCAGTTCGACGACTTCGAGCCGGCGCTGACGGGGATCTTCCGGTCGGTGAGCCTGCCCGACCGCCGGACCGACGTGGCCTACGTGACGGTCAACCGCCGGTCGCCGGACTTCGCCGCGCTCCCGGTCCAGATCCAGACGTTCGACGGCGTCGAGGCCGCGAGCGAGGGCGTCTCCTTTCTGCTCGACACCGACGTCTTCCAGGACGGGACCGAGCGGATCGGCGGCCGACCGTGGCGGCGGATCTACTACACCCAACAGGAGACGACGATCTACGCCTTCCTCCTCCGGGCGGGGCCGTACGTCCTCACCGTCTTCCCCGAGTCGGTCCCGTGGGGCCGTCGCGTCGACTGGCCCGAGGGCCCGCTCTCGCCGACGTGGCTGTGGACGACGGCGAGCGAGGGCGGCGACGAGGGCGAGGAGGGCGGATAGCCCGCGAGACGGGTCTGTGCCGGCCGGGTCAGCCGACGACACGTTTATTCGGTTCGGTTACGTATTCTGTAAAACATGTACGATCTCACGGGCTTCCAGCGGGACCTGCTGTACGTCGTCGCCGGGCTCGACGAGCCCCACGGCCTCGCCGTCAAGGAGGAGCTGGAGGAGTACTACCAGAAGGAGATCCACCACGGCCGGCTCTACCCCAACCTCGACACCCTGGTCGAGAAGGGGCTGGTCGAGAAGGGATCGATCGACCGCCGGACGAACTACTACGCGCTGACCCGTCGCGGGCGCCGCGAGCTCCAGGACCGCCGGGAGTGGGAGGACGGCTACCTCGGCGAGCTCCGCGCGGTCTCGGTCGGCTAGTACGGCGACCGCTCGCCGACGCGATCGGCGAGCTCGATGCCGACGGCGCCGAGCCCGAGCACCCCGACCACGATCCTGACGACCGGCCCGGCCACGGGGACCGCCCCGAGCAGCGCCACCAGAACCACGCCCAGGACGAGCCCCTGGACCGGCTCGTCGCGCTCGACGAGCGAGAGCAGGTAGGCCCCGACCGCGAACCGGCCGTAGATCGCGCCGAGCCAGCCGACCGCCGGGAGCGCGAGCAGCGCCACCACGGCGACCGGGATCCCGACGATCGTCAACGCGAGCGCCAGCAGCGCGAGCGGGGTCGCGACGACCACGACCAGCCCCCAGCCGACGCTCGGCAGGGGATCGAGGGCGGCCGTCTCGACGACCGCGACGGAGAACCCGCCCAGCCCGCGCAACAGGAGATAGCCGACCAGCAGATTCGTCAGGACGCCGTAGACCAGAAGCGTCCCGGGCGGGAGCGCGGGCGGCGCCGGCCCGAGGTCGAGATCCTCGCTCGACCGGGTCTGGCCGCCGACGGTCGCGCCGGGGGCGGCGTCGAGTCGGCCGTCGTAGGTCACGTCGCCGCCCACCCGCGCGGTCGGGGCCAGCTCCAGACTGCCCGTCGCCGCGGCCACGTCACCCCGGACCGTCCCGGCGACGGTCACGTCGCCGGCCACCGCGCCGAAACTCCCCCCGACGGTCGCGTTCGCCGTCTGGTGGACGCTCCCGCCGTAGGCGACCACCCGCCCCTCGACCGTCCCCTCGATCCGCACGCTCCCGGCGTAGGCCCGGACCGAGCCCGTCACCCGGCCGCCGGGCGCGACCCTCACGGTGCCGGCGTAGGCGTCGAGATCGCCCGCGACGGTGCCGTAGACGACGACCGACCCCCCGGTGGCGGTCAGCCCCGACACCTCCTCGTCCGGTCCGACGACGACGCTCCCGCCGGCCCGGCGGTCGGCGGCGACCACCCCGGGCACGACCGCGAGGCCGACGAGCAGGACGACCGCGAGCGAGACGCGACGGGCGCGGGTCACGACGGACGGGCGGCGGCGGGGCCCAAGGAGGTTACGACCGTGGCTACCGCAGGCCGACCGCGACGGCCACACCGGCGACGAGCACCGCGCCGCCGGCGAGTGCGACGGCGAGACCACCCTCGGGCAGGGCGTCCAGCGGGTCGGCCCCGGAGCCGTCGCCGCCGGGCGTCGGGCTCGCCGTGGCGGTCGCGTCCGGGCTCGGGGTCGCCGTCGGGCTCGCCGCCCCGGCCCCGCCGTCGAGGCGTGCGGTGGCGACGTGGTCGCCGCCCGCCCCGTCGGTCGCGACCACCCGGACGACGGTCGGGCCCGGGGCGGCCGCCAGCCGGCGGTCGACGGTCACGCGGTCGGTCGCGCCCCGGCGGTGGACGCTCGCGAGCGCGATCCGGCCGCCGTCGGGCCGGCGGGTCTCGACGTCGACCGCCGTCACGTCCCGGCCGTTGCCGTCGACGACCGCCCGCACGCGGACACCGTCGCCCGCCGCGTCGCGCTCGGCCGACTCGATCTGCACCGAGACCGGGGGCGTCGTCGCCCGGTCGGGGAGCTCGCGGGCCGTGGTCGAGCCGGCCACGTCGGTGGCGAGTACCTGGACCTGCCCGGTCCGGGGGCCGACGTCGAGGGTGGTCTCGAACCGGACGGACCGGCGGTCGGGGTCGGGACGGGGCGGTGCCTCGTCGAGGAGGTAGGTGTCGCCGCTGTCGTAGCCGCTCGTGAGCCGGAGGGAGGCGAGCTGGACGTCGTCGGTCGCGACGCCGGCGACCCGGAGCCGGCCGTCGCCGGTCCGCTCGACCTCGGTGAAGCTCACCCGGGGCGGGGCCCGGTCGCGCAGCCGGACGGTGAACTCGTGAACCCGGGTCCGGCCCAGGCGGTCGGTCGCCCGGACCGACAGCTCGTTGTCGCCGATCCCGAGCGCCAGCGGCCGGTCGAACGAGCCGTTGGGCGACTCGATCGTGTGGGTCCGGCGGTAGCGGTCGCCCTCGCCCCCGAACTCGTACTCGTACTCGTGTTCGACGTGGAGCGAGGCGACCCCACTCTCGTCGAGGAGCGCGCCCGCCAGCCGGGCGTCGGGCGAGTCGACCCTGACGACCGCGGGCACGGGCTCGACCGCGGCGGTCTCGACCGGCCGCCGCAGGGCGATCCGTGGCGGCTCGGTGTCGACCACGACCGTCGTCTCCAGCGCCGCGGTCGCCCCCTCGGTCTCGGCGCGCACGGTCACCGTGTGGCTCCCGCGCCCGGGATCGACCGTCCAGCTCCGGTTCGTCGCCGTCGCGTTCGGCCGGACCGACCGGACGACGACCCCGTCGATCCGGACCGACAGCGCGGTCAGGGGCTCGTCGGCGGTCGCCCCGATCCGGAGCGTCGGCGGGCCGTCGACGACGACGCGCCCGCCGTCCGCGAGCGCCGTCCCGTCGGCGGTGACCGAGAGGACGGGGCCGGCGGCGGCCGCGGGGGCGACGGGCGCGAGCGCGAGCGCTGGCAGGACGAGCAGGGCCGCGACGACGAGTGCGGACGGACGACGCGGCGTCACGGTCGCCGTCCGGCGGGCCCGTGCTTCAGTCTGGTGGCCCCGCCGGCCGCGAGGACAACGGCTTAGGGCCGGGGCCGTGTGGCGGCCGCATGGCACGGACGACGGCCGACCCCGACGTGGTCGTCCTGCGCGAGGGGACCGAGGGGCTCGCGATGGAACCGTACGCCGACGCGATCCGGGCGCGCCTGTCCGGGACCGACGCCACGGTGGCGCTGGCGCGGACGCCGGCGGCCGAGCGCGACCTGGTGGCCGACGCGCCGGTCGTCACCGGCGTCGGGCTGGACGGGGGGCTGGTCGACGCCGCGGGGGCGCTCAGGCTGTTCGCCTGTGTCTTCTCTGGGACCGACCACGTGCCCGCCGACCGGCTGGCGGCCGCCGGGGTCGCGCTGACCAACGCCGGCGGGATCCACGCACCGGGCATCGCCGAGCAGGTGCTCGGCTCGCTGCTCACGTTCGCCCGCCGGCTCCACGTCGGCCACCGCCGGCGCGACCGCAACGAGTGGCGCCACTGGCGGGCGGGCGAACTGCTCGGCTCGACGGTGACCGTCGTCGGCCTGGGCGCGATCGGGACCGAGACGGTCGCCCGTCTCGAGCCGTTCGACGTCGAGACCCTCGGCGTGCGCTACACCCCCTCCAAGGGCGGGCCGACCGACGAGGTGTTCGGCTTCGACGAGATCCACGAGGCGCTGGCCCGGACCGACTACCTGGTGCTCTGTAGCCCGCTGACCGAGACGACCCGGCGCGTGATCGACGAGGCGGCGTTCGCGACGCTCCCGCCGGAGTCGGTGGTCGTCAACGTCGCCCGCGGCGGGCTGATCGACACCGACGCGCTCGTCGACGCCCTCGCAACCAACGCGATCCGTGGGGCCGCGCTCGACGTGACCGACCCGGAGCCGCTGCCGCCAGAGCATCCGCTCTGGCGGATGGAGAACTGCCTGCTCACGCCCCACGTCGGCGGCTCGACGCCCCGCCACTGGGACCGGATGGCCGACATCGCCGCCCACAACGTCCGGGTGGTGCGCGAGGGCGGGGTCGTCGACGACCTGCGCAACCTGGTCCGGGCGCCCGAGACGGCCGACTGGCCCCGCTGATCGCCGGACGGCCGACCACCGGCCGACCTTTCAGGCTTCCCAAGCTATACCACGACCCACCCCTTGACCACCGATATGCCGGAGTGCCAGAACTGCGGGTCGTTCGTCACCGACGACTACGTCCGGGTGTTCGCACCGGACGGGATGTCCAATCCGCGCGTCTGTCCCAACTGCGAGGACATGGTCCGCGACGGGGCGGGCGTCCGCGAGGCGCGGGCGAAACGGACCTGACGCGACCGGCCCGGGGCGCTCCCGGACCGCTTATGCCCCCGAGCGACCGACCGGCGGTGTGCTCAGCTTCGTCGGGCTCGGGCTCTACGACGAGCGGTCGATCACCGCCGCCGGCCGCGAGGCGGTCGCGGCCGCCGACCGCGTCTTCGCGGAGTTCTACACCAGCCGGCTCGCCGGCACGACCGTCGACCGCCTCGCCGCCCACCACGGCGTCGAGATCGAACTCCGCGACCGCGACGGCGTCGAGGGCGATCCCGGGGCGATCCTCGACGCCGCAGCCGACGGCGACGTCTGCTTTCTGACCGCCGGCGACGCGATGATCGCGACCACACACGTCGATCTCCGGCTCCGGGCCGTCGAGCGTGGGATCGACACCCGGATCGTCCACGGCACCAGCGCGGCGACGGCGGCCGCGGGCCTGACCGGCCTCCAGAACTACCGGTTCGGGCGGGCGGTCACCCTCCCGTTTCCGTGGGCCCACGGCGGCCCGGACGTTCCGGCCAGCGTCGTCGACGGGATCGAGACGAACCGCGAGCGGGGGCTCCACACCCTCGTCTACCTCGATATCAAGGTCGACGCCCCGGCCCGCCGACCGCCGGACGCCGACCGCTTTCTGACCGGTGACCGGGCGGCCGACCTGCTCGCGACCGGCTGGCGCGACGGCCCGGGCGTGGTCGTCGCGCGGGCGGGGAGCGACGAGCCCGTCGTCGCGGCCGACCGGCTCTCGGCGCTCGCCGGGCGGTCGTTCGGCGACCCGCTCCACCTGCTGGTGGTGCCCGGCGAGCTCCACCACCTCGAGCGCGAGGCGCTCGTGGCGCTCGCGGGCGCGCCCGAGGGGTTCGCTCAGTCCTCGTAGCCGTCGGCGTCGGCGCCAGCGTCGGCGTCGGCGGGCCGTCCCCCGTCGGTCTCGACCGCGCGACCGCTGCCGGCGTCGACACCGAGATCCAGCGCGGCCGCGAGGTCGTACTCCCGGCGGGTGAGCAGGTAGAGCGCCTCCTCGACCAGCCCGAGCAGCTCGGGGAGCTCGCGCACGACGAGGTACGTGACACAGACCAGCGCGAGGACCGCGAGGCTCTGGCTGATCACCCGGTCCGAGAGGTAAAACGAGACCATGTAGGGGTCGGTGTCGCCGAACAGCGCGAGCACGGTGTCGACGCCCCACTGCATGTACTGCTTGCCGAACACCAGCCCGATGAACGTCGTCCGGGCGAGGTTGAGCACGTAGACGATCGGGACGGCGACCGCGAGCGCGCGGAGCTTCCGGTCGAGGGGCGCGTCGACGGCCGCGATCAGGCCGGCGAAGATGGCGATGCTGCCGAGCCCGGTGCAGGCGAGGATCAGGGTGAACAGGATGACGTGGCCCTCGGGCGTGACGAACCGGAAGGTGTTCACGAGTCCCGAGTCACCGGGGACGAGCGCCGGCTGGTAGCCCAAAAGCGTCATCAGCGCGTAGGTCTGGTCGGTGACGGCGCGGATCAGCACCGCGCGGGGCGCGGGCAGGGTCCCGACGCCCGGCACGGTCACCGCGGGGATCGTCTCGAACGGCAGGTAGATCGCCCCCATCCACGCGACCGCCCGCGAGAGCGGGACCAGCGAGTCCCGGCCCCGCGCCAGCACCACGCCGGCGTACAGCGAGAGCGGGACGGCGGCCGCCGAGCCCACCCCCTCGATCGCGCTGCGCTGGACGAGGACGAAGTGGGGGACGAGCTGGAGCCAGAAGACGGCGAACAGGACCCACGCACCGACGAGCAGCCGTCGCCCCGCCGTCCGGCGGCGAGGCCACAGCACCGCCCCGGCGGCGAACGCGAGGACGACGGCCCACGCGAGCGCGTCGGAGAGGGGTCCGGGCACGGGCTTTGATTACGGGCCGGCGGCTAAATCCCTTGTCGTTGTGGCCGAACGCCTACGGCGTGACGATCTCGACCTCGTGGCCGTCTGCGTCTCTGGTGAACGCGTAGCGGTCGCCACAGGAGGCGGGGTCGCGGTAGTCCGTGGCCTCGCGCTCCATCAGCGTCGCCCAGTACTCGTGGAGGTCGTCGGCCCGGACCGCGAGGTGGCCCCACGCGTCGCCCATCTCGTAGCTCCGGCCGTCGTAGTTGTAGGTCAGCTCGACCGACATCGCCTCCGGTCCCGCGCCGGCCGGCTCGACGAAGTAGTTGGCGAACGTGTCGGCCTCCCAGCGGCCGGCGGGGACGTAGCCGAGCTTCCGGGCGTACCAGCCCAGCGCGCGGTCGGCGTCCTCGACGCGGACCATCGTGTGATCGAGACTCCAGCGCGCACCCTCGGCGGGATCGCGCGAGACGAGTTCGATCTCGTGGCCGTCGGGGTCGCGCACGAAGGCGTAGCGCCCGCCACAGGACTCGGGGTCGCGGTAGTCCTCGACCCCGCCGGCCAGCAGCTCCTCGTAGGCGGCCTCGAGGTCGTGGACCCGGACGGCGACGTGACCCCACGCGTCGCCCATCTCGTAGCGCCGGCCGTCGTGGTTGTAGGTCAGTTCGAGCGCGGCGGCGTCGGGGCCGGCGTCGGGCGGGGCGAGGAAGACGTTGGTGAACGTGTCGGCCTCCCAGCGACCCGTCTCCTCGTAGCCGAGGTGGCGCTGGTACCACCCGAGCGAGGTCTCGAGGTCCTCGACGCGCACCATCACGTGATCGAGCGTCCCGGACATGGGTGCGACGACGGCCGCCGGGTAAAAGAGGGTAGGGGGTTTCGGCGGGCCGGGACGGGGACGACCGCGAGCTACGACGACGGCCGCGTCCCACACGCCCGGACGGTCGGTCGGTAGACGCCCAGCGCCAGGGCCAGACAGAGCGTCGCCCCGACCGGGTAGGCGGTCCGGGTGGGCTGGACGGAGACCCCGACGACGACGGTCAGGTCGGCGAGCGCGGCGAGGACGAACAGCGCCCCGGTGACGCGGGGGTCCTCGCGCCCGACGGCGACCCCCAGACCGGCCGCGCCGAGAGCCAGGGCGTACAGCGCCGCGGCCAGGGGCCACGCCAGGATGTACTCGGGGAGGCCGGCGGTGTAGACGAGCAGGAACCGATCGAGGGTCGTCACCGTCGGCGGGGCGGTGTTGACGAGTCCCCAGACGAACCGGAGGGTCACGTCGCCGGCGCCGAACGACTGGACCGACCACGGGAGCGCGAGCGGGAGACAGGCGAGCGCGAGCGCGCGCCGGCCGGGAACCGGGACGGCCGACCACCGGCTCACTTCCGGGCCACGATCCGGAGCACGTCCTCGTCGGCGAGCACGTGGTCGCGCCCGACCTGCTGTTCGTCGTGTTTCGCGCTCGGACCGGTGACGCGGGCGAACCGGAAGCGCTCGTCGAAGCTGCCCCCGAGCTTCGAGAGCGCGTCGTCGACGGTGTCGCCGGTACGGAGCACCAGCGGCTCCTCGCGGTCGACCCCGCGGCCGGGCTTGTCCATGTAGATCCGGACCAGCCCGAGCTCGTCCCAGAGCCGGTCGACGAGCGCGTCCAGCCCGCGCTCCTCGGTGGCGCTGATGAAGACGGCGTCGTCGGGGTCGACCCCGACCTCGCCGAGCTCCTCGCGCACGGTCGGGAGGTAGTCACGATCGATCAGGTCGGCCTTGTTGACCGCGACCATCGAGGGGAGGTAGACCCGGTTGTCCATCACGCCGTCGACCAGCTCGTCGATGGTCACGTCGCCCCGGACGGTGACGTCGGCGTTGACGTAGCCGTGCTCGCGCAAGACGTTGCGGATCGTCCCCTCGCCCAGATCGACGTCGTCGGTCGTGGTGACGCGGATGCCGCCTTTCCCCCGGCGGCTCACGCGCACGTCCGGTGGGCTCGCGTCGAGGCGGATCTTGTTCGCGTAGAGCTCGCGGTGGAGCCGCTCGTACTGGTCGATCTCGAACGCCGAGAGGACGAACACCACGAGATCGGCCGTCCGGACGACCGAGAGCACGGCCTTGCCGTCGCCGCGCCCGCCGGCCGCGCCCTCGATCAGGCCGGGCACGTCGAGGATCTGGATCGCGGCCCCCCGGGTCGCCAGCATGCCGGGGTTGACGTCGAGGGTGGTGAACTCGTAGGCGCCGACCTCGCTGTCGGCGTTGGTGAGCGCGTTGACGAGCGTCGACTTGCCGACGCTGGGGAAGCCGACGAGGGCGACGGTGGCGTCACCGTGTTTCTCGACGGCGTACCCGCCGCCACCGCCACTAGACTGCTGGCGGCGCTCCAGTTCCTCCTTCTTCTCCGCGAGTTTGGCCTTCAGGCGCCCGATGTGGGCCTCCGTCGACTTGTTGTAGGGCGTCGTGCGGATCTCCTCGCGGATCTCCTCGATCTCCTCCTCCAGCCCCATTCGAACGTGAGTCGGCCCGCCAGTCCCGAAAAGGCTTCCGTTCGGGCGATCCGCCCCGGCGCCGACGGCTCGTACCGGCAGCGACCCCACGACGACGGGCGGGAAATTTCCGTCGGGACCGGGGCCGACAAGTTTGCCGCCGTCACAAGGTTTGTAAAGATTAATACGTCACCGAACCTGCCCTTCGAGGGAATGGCGCCGGACCCGTCGCGGCTCCGTGACAGCACCCAGATCGTGCTGCCCTGTGAGGAACTCGACGACATCCGAGATCCGCTCACCGAGGAGTACACCGTCACGGTCGTAACCGTCGGGAACGGCACCTGCAAGATCATCGGCTCCCCCGTCGAGATAAAGGGCGCCAGTGGCTTTCTCGCCCGGCACGGCGTCTCCGTGCCCTGACTGCGGGCGCTTTTCCACGGTCGATCGCCAGTCCGTGGCCCGCGGTCAGGCGTGCCGCTGCTCGACCAGCGACAGCACCTCGAGGAAGCCGTCGGCGGCGTGGCCCTCCACCACCTCGTCGGCGGCCTCACGGGCCACGTCGGCGGCGTCACCGACCGCGTACGAGCGACGGGCGACGCGGAAGGTCGGCACGTCGTTCTCGGAGTCGCCGACGGCGACGAACGTCCCCGGGTCGCGACCGATCAGGTCGGCCGCCCGTCGCAGGCCCTGGCCCTTGTCCACGTCGGGCGAGACGACGTGGTAGGCATAGCCCGTGTCGACGACGGTCATGCCGTGCTCGTCGGCGACAACCCGCAGCAGTTCCTCGTCGGCGTCCATCGAGACGGCCACCTCGGTCTCGCGCCAGCGGTTGACCGTGTCGGCGTCGCCCCACCCCGTCTCGCCGCCCTGCTCCTCGAAGGCCCGCAGCACCGCCCGCGCCGCCTCGGGGTCGCCCGCGAACTCCACCCGGTCGCCGGCGTACACCACGCCGCCGTTCTCCGCGACCACCCGCTCCTCGATTCCCGTGAAGTGACACAGCGCCACGGGGTAGGGAAACGCCTTGCCGGTCGCGACGACGACCGGCGCGGGCCACTCCCGCAGCGGGTCGAACACGCGTGGGTCCACGCCTGCGGGGGTCGTGGCGTCGTGGTCACCGGGGCGGGTGAGCGTCCCGTCGATGTCGACGGCCAGCGGCGGCAGCGTCACGTCCACACCTTCCCCGAGTGCCACTTGACTCCTGGCTTTCCCGGGCGGTCAGTACGACAGGTCGTCGGTGGCGTGGTCGAAGACGAACAGCGCGACCGCCCCCAGGACCGCGGCGGCGACGACCGGGACGAGCGCCCCGCCGGTGACGGAGACGTTCTCGGCGACCCGCTCGGCCGGCAGGCGGAGACCGCCCACGAGCAGACCGACCAGCGCCGCGAGCGTGGTGCGCCGGTAGTTCGACAGCGCCCACCCGACGGCGTGTGACACCGACAGCACCCCCGTCACCACCCCGGCACCGAAGACCGCGACGCCGACGGTCGGGCCGACAAGGGCGCCGGGGTCACCGCCGACGGCCGCTCGCGCGCCGTCGAGAAAGCCCGTCACCAGCCCGAGGAACCGCTCGTACTGCCCCAGCACGAGCAACAGGAACGACCCGGAGACTCCCGGCAACACCATCGCCGAGGCGGCGATCACCGCCGCCGCGAACAGCACCGCCAGCCCCCCCGAGGTCGACCCCTCCGTCACGCCCGAGACGGCGGCGACGACCAGCGCGGCGAGGGCCGCCACCGCCGCCCGCCGGGCGTCGAGTGCGACGGTCCGCAGCAACACCACCGCCGAGGCGCCGATCAGCCCGAAGAAGAAGCCGTACACGACGCCGGGACGCGTCGCCAGCAGCGTCTCGACGACGCCCGCGACCGTCGCCACCGCGGTCAGCACGCCCGCCACGAGCACGACCAGGAAGGGAGCGTCCACGCGGTCGAGCGTCTCGCGCAGTCCGGCCCGCCCCGCCGGGCGGTGGAGCCGCGCGAAGTCCCGCAGGTCCCGCGGGTCGAAGGCCGTGACCGCGGCGATCAGTCGGTCGTAGATGCCGGTCACCAGCGCGACGGTGCCGCCGGACATCCCCGGGACCGTGTCGGCGGCGCCCATGAACAGGCCCTTCAGGTAGACGCCGGCCAGCGTGCGCCGGTCGCGGGGACGGGCGACCGTCACCGCCGGTCCCCGGTCGTCCTCGGGGGCCGACTCCCGTTCCCGCCCCGTGCGTGCGTGCGAGTCGGCGGTCGTCGCGCCGCCGTCGGTGGAGTGTGTCTCCCCGGCCGGACCTGCGTCGTGGTCGCCGGGGTCGTCGGTCATCGCGGGTCAGCGCGGCTCCGCGCCGACGAGGACGCCGGCGGGACCGCCGTCGGCGGCACCGGGGGCGACCAGCGCAGGGACCGAGGCGTCCGGCGACGGCGGGGCGAGCGCGCCGCTCTCGTTACCACTCTGGCCGTCACCGCTGCCGTCGCTCGACCCGTCACCGCTCTGGCCGTCGCCGCCCCCACCGCCGGACTGGTTGCCGACCGGGTCCGAGACGGTGCCGACGTCGATCGTCGCGCCGTCGTACACGGCGGTCTCGGGCACCGCGACCTGGCTCTGTAGGAGTCGCAAGCTGGGCACCCTGATGGAGTAGTTGCCGACGGCGGTGACGCTCGTGTTCGTCCCGCCCTCGGCCGGCCCGACGGTGTTGTCGGTGGCGTACGGCACCGTCATCTCGAAGGAGCCGTCCTCGTCGGCGACGGCCCGCTGGACGTAGGTGAACTGGCGACCGCTGTCGGTCTGCATGCGGACGGTGGCGAACACCGACACGTTGCCGGCGTTGGTGACCTGACCCGAGAGCGTCGCGCCGGGCACCCGCTCGAAGGTCTTCACCGACGCCTCGAGGGAGGCGTCGTAGAACGCGCCGCCGCCGGCGGGGATCGCCTGGTTCTGCCGGTTGGCGAACTGCAGCTGGCGGGAGAGGTTGGCGCGCTGCTGGCTCCACTCACCGATGCGGGTGGAGCCGGTGGGGGTGACCCGCCCGTTGGACTGGACGATGCCGCCGACGATCGAGTACTCGTCGCTCTCGTGGACCAGCCGGTAGTGTTCGAGCGAGCGGGCGTCGTCGAGGTACAGTTTCGCGAGCATCGTCTCGCGGTAGCGGTCCGACACCGTCGGCAGCGTCTCGTTCTGCCCGTTCACCGTGTACCGCTCGCTGGTGAAGTACAGCCCCTGGTTGTTCTCCCGGGAGGGGGCGCGGTCCCGGGTGGTCAGCAACTGGCGGTTGTCGAACGGCACCGACCACTGGGTCACCGCCGCGAACTTCCGGCCGGCAGTCTGGTCGTCGATCATCACGTAGCGCACGCCCTCGCCGTCACCCTCCGAGGCGTTCGCCTGGATCTGCTCGGTGGACAGCTCGTCGAGACGGCCCACGTTGTCCGTTCCGGACAGCGCGTCGAGGACGGCGTTCGCTCGCTCCTCGGAGCTCGCCTGGAGGAACGACGACGCCGACTCGGCGTTCTGCTGGAACGGGTTGGCGTGTGGCGGCCGCTCCGCGAGCACGGTTATCCAGTGGCCGTAGTCCCACCACGACATGACGCCGTACGCGCCGTCCGGGTACTCGAAGTCGTCCGTCCGCCCGAACGTGCCGTAGTACGGGATCTGATCGGCGTTCTCGGCGTCGCCGTAGTTCCCCACCTCGGGCGTGTTCTCGCTCATCCACTCGCCCGGGCCGTCCCAGGCGGTCACCGACCCGGGGCCGAACCGGTCGCCGGCGTCGACCACGAACGCCGGGTTGCCCGTGGCGGCCGCACCGGTCGCCGCCAGCGGCGGCACCAGCGGCGCGAACAGCAGCATGAACACCGCCACCACGGTCAGTATCTGGTAGGTCTTGATGTCGCCGATCCGACCGGAGAGCTCGTCCAGGTCGGTCGCCCCGGCGACGTACCCGAACACCCAGCCGTTCAGCACGACGACCGACAGCACCAGGTAGTAGTTGAACCGTGTCTGGGTCAGCGCCATCAGCCACAGGAACACGCTCCAGACGACGAGCAACACGTACTCCGCGCGGTACTCCGTGTACGCCGTGCGGACCGCCATCCACACCAGCCCGATCAGGGCGACGACGAACGCGAGACCGTACTGTGCGAACAGGAACCGGTTCAGCGAGCCCAGATCGAAGCCGCCGGAGACGCCCGGGGCGGCCTGTGCCTCCGCGATGGTGAGGACCGTGTCGCTCTGGCCGAAGCCGAACGCCGAGAGCGCACTGTTCCGGATGGTGCCGAACAGCCCCGGCAACAGCACCGCCACCAGGACGACCCCCACGACGAGCGAGCCACCGACCGCGAGCGGGTAACTCGCGTCGCTGACGTCGCTGGTCCGCCAGAACCGTGCCACGCCCGCGAGCAGGACACACCACACGGCCAGGCCGAAGGCGATGGCGGGCTGCAGCAGCGAGAAGTCCGTCACAGCGAACGAGAAGTCTCCGATCCGCAACAGCGACATGAGCGCCACGACGGGCATGCTGACCACGCCCACCTGGGCGACGTGTTCCGGACTGCGACCGCGGTAGAAGTCCGCCACGAGCACGACGGTGTAGAACACCCCGAGGATGCCCAGCAGGACCACGCCGGGCGGCCACACCCAGACGTACAGCCCCGTGGCGACGCCGGCGAGGGCGCTGTACCCCACCGGCCGACGGAGTCCCTGCCAGTCACGGTCGAGCAGTTGCTCGTAGACGGGCTTCTCGCGCTCGGCGACGCCCAGCGCGACCATCGTCGCCAGCACCGCCGTCCCCATGAACAGCGTCTCGGCAACGTGGTGGTCCGCGAACCCGACCACGCTGCGCCGGAAGAACGTGCCGGGCATGAACGCCAGCAGGAGCGCGGCGAACAGCCCCGTGCCGCGACCGTGGAAGCGCCGCACCATGTAGTACACCGGCAACGCGACAAGCGCCCCGAACACCGCCGGCGCGACGAGGGTCACGAGGGCGACCTGGCGCGTGGAGGGGTCGCCCAGGCCGACGATCAGCGCCGCCGTCGCTATCAACTGGTCGTACAGTGTGCCGAACTGGCCCGCGGAGGCCCCATAGGGATAGCCAGTCCACACGTCGTACGGCATCGTGAACGGCCAGTTGTTGACGATGTAACTGATCTCGCGGAAGTGATAGAAGGCGTCGTTGCCGGAGAAGAGCACGCGGTCCTCGGTGACGAAGCGGGCACGGGACTGCAGCCGGGTCCACAGCATGAACATCATCACGACCGCCAGCCCGACCATGTCGTACCACGTCCGCCACAGTTCGAGGACGGAGGTGCCCGTCTCCTCCGTCTCGTCGGCGGGGGCCGTCTCCTGGCTCATTGCCGTCACAGACTTCGGATCCACCGATAAGCCTTGTGAAGTGCCCGTCGTTCGGCGTGTGACCCGGTCACAGGACCGCCACCGTATCCCAATCCTTATGATCCGATCCCGGGTACGAGCGGGCGATGAAGGTCTCGGTCGTCGTCTGTACGTACACGATGGACCGCTACGGTCCGTTCTCCGAGGCCGTCGGCAGCGTCCTCGAGCAGACGTACGAGCCACTCGAGGTCGTCCTCGTCGTCGACGGCAATGAGGCGGTGTACGACCGCGTGCGCGAGGACTACGGCGACCGCGAGAACGTCCTCGTCCACAACAACGACGAGAACCGCGGGATCTCATACAGCCGGACGAAAGGCGCCGAACTCGCCTCCGGCGAGGTCGTCGCGATGATCGACGACGACGCCGTCGCCGAACCGGACTGGAT
>CAZMLQ010000010.1:0-26379 GCA_964567195.1 uncultured Haloferacaceae archaeon
CCGCCCGCGCCCGCCCGAGGACGGCCGGCAGGGAGAGGTGGCGCTCGTGGTCCGGCTCGACCCGGAACGCGTCCCAGGTCGACAGCCCGTACCGCCCCACGTCGCCCGCCGTCCGCCGGCGTTCGAGCCGTTCGAACGCGGCCTCGAGTCGGTCGTAGACCGCCTCGCGGTCCCGGACCGCGAGCTGGAGCTCGGGTCGCTCGATCTCGTACCAGTCGATCCGCTCGACGCCAAGCGCCGCCAGCGAGCGATCGAGCGTCGCGTCCAGGAAGGCCGGCGCGAGCGAGTGATTGCCCCGCGCCAGCTCGTCGCGCGGGATCAGCCCCGGCTCGACGTACCGCTCGCGCACGTAGGCGCCCGGGTCGGACGGGCGCTCGCCGTCGAAGGGGACGATCCCCGCCCGCGAGCCGACGACCACCGCCTCGCGGTCGACGTCGGCCTCGCGGATCGCCTCGCCGACGACCCGCTCGCTCCGGCCACACCGCTCGCCCGCCGCGGTGGCGACCAGGTTCGCGCCGCTCTCGAGCGCCGACACGAGCGCCGCCCGACAGCGGTCGTCGACCGCCGGCGTCGGCGCCCCCGAGCCGGTGGCGGTGCCGACGCTCCCGACCACGCCCGCCCCGAACCGCCGGAAGTAGGTCCGGCCGTAGGCGTCGCCGAAGCGGTCGCGGTAGGCCCAGGTGCCGCGGCGCGTCGCCATGACGGCCGGGGATCGCTCCCGGGGGGTATAGTCCCGGCGCTCGGCTCAGGACTCGCCGGCCAGGGCGTCGAGCAGGTCCTCGACGAGCGTCGACCGGTCGACCCGGCCGTCGGCCGTCTCGCGCGTGCCGCCCCCGTTCGCGGCGTCGGGCTCGGCCGCGGTCCCGGCGCCGGACGGGCCGGCCCCGGCCGCCGCGGACGCAGGGATCTGGCCACCTCCCATCCGCGCGTGGCCGCCGCCCTCGGCGCCCGGCCAGCCGTCGACGACCTCCTCGACGATCCGGCCCATGTGGACGCGGTCGTCGCGCGACCGGCCGGAGAGGTGGACGTCGCCGTCGACCTCGCCACAGACCACCACCGCCGTCACCCCTTCGAGCCGGACGAGCTCGTCGGCCGCCTGTGGGAGCGCGTCGGGGTTCGAGAGCGTCCCCACGTCGCTGACGGCGAACGAGCCCCGGACCTGGCGGCCGGCGATGGCCCGCGCCTTCGTCTCGAGCACGTCGGCGCCGACCGCGGGGTTGGCGATCCGGTCGAGTAGCTCCTCGTCGACGCCCGGGTAGAGAAAGCCCGCCGCGGAGAAGTCGGCGGCCGACGCGCCGCGGGTCAGATCGTTCGTGTCGGTCAGGATGCCGTAGAGCAGCCCCGTCGCCACCTTCGAGCCGACCGTGTACTCGGCGCCCACCTCGCTCGCGTGCTGTTCGGGCGGGACCGGCTCGGCGCCCACGTCGTCGAAGTACTCGGTGACGATGCTCGCGGCCGCGCCGTAGGCCGTCCGGACGTCGGTGAACACCTCGCCCGTGCCGTCGCCCGGGTGGTGATCGACGACGGCCAGTGGCATCACCGCGTCCGAGCCGTCGAACCCCCGCGGCCGGTTGTGATCGACCAGCACCACGTCCTCGGCGGCGATGTCGGAGACGTGCTCGATCTCCCCGAGATCGAGGTCGAGCACCGTCCGGAACGCGCGATTCTCCTGGTGGCGGATCTCTCCGCTGTACTGTAAGACGGCGTCGGTGTCGACCTGGTCGGCGAGCGTCGCGACCCCCATCGCGGTCGCCATCGCGTCCGGGTCGGGGTTGGGGTGCATCAGCACCGCGATCCGGTCGCGGTCGGCCAGCACGTTCACCAGCCGCTCGCCCTCCGCCCGGCGGTAGCGTCCGAGGAGGCGAAGCCCCGCGGCCAGGAGGACGAGCCCGACCACGGCCGCGACCACCACCTCGGGGTTGTCACGGAGTAAGCTCGCGGCGCGACGGCCGACCGTCTCGGGACCCGTCTGCACCATCACGTCGTCTACCTCTGTGCCGACCCGCATCAGCGTTCCGGACACCCCCGATTCCCCCACGAACCCCCGCGAGACGGGCCGAGTCTACCGTTCTGCCGTCTCGGAGCCGACCGCCTCGCTCCCGCGGCGCTCGCGCCGCCGGGCGCGGATCGCCGCCCGGTAGCCCTCGCGAAACGTCGGGTAGCGGAGGCCGTAGCCGAGCCCGCGCAGCCGGTCGTTCGAGCAGCGCTTGCTCGTCCGGAGGCGACGGCGGGCGGCCGCCGAGAGCTCGCCCGCGTCGATCCGCTCCTCGACCGTACGCCGCGGCGGCAGGGCCTCGCCACACTCGGTCGCCAGCCAGTCCGCGAACGCCCACTTCGAGACGGGCCGGTCGTCGACCGCGAGCACGAGCTCCGGCGCCGACTCGGCCGTCAGCAGGTGACGGACCGCGCCCGCCGCGTCGTCGCGGTGGATCATGTTGAGATAGCCCTCCGTCACCGGGCCCTCGACGTACCGCGCCAGTCGGTAGCGATCGGGGCCGTACAGCCCCGCGAACCGGACGACCGACCCGTCTATCCCAAGGTCTGGCGCCGTCTCTCGCGCCACGCGCTCGGCCTCGGCCAGCACCCGGGTCTTCTCGGTCGCCGGCTCGATCGGCGTCGTCTCGTCGACCCAGCCGCCCCCGTGGTTGCCGTAGACCCCCGTCGAGGAGGTGTAGACCAGCCGGTCGGGTGGCTCCGGGCGGTCGGCGAACGCCGCGACGGTCGTGTGGAGCCCCTCGACGTAGACCTCGCGCGCGGCCTCGGCGCCCCGGCCGCCGGCGCTCGCGGCGAACACCAGCCGGTCCGCGTCCGGGACCGCCTCGAGCGAGTCCGGATCGGTCGCGTCCGCCCGGACCGCGTCCAGCCCCGCCTCCCGGACCGCCTCGAGACCGTCGTCCGAGCGCCTGACACCGGTGACCGCGTGGCCCCGGGCGACGAGCTGACGGCCGAGTTCGAGCCCCACGTAGCCACAGCCGACGACGACGACCCGCATCAGCGGTCGTTCCGGCTCGCGACGAACCGGTGGATCGCCGCCAGCTGGGCCAGCGTCAGCGGCGTGCGCCCCTCGATCGCCTGCTGGATCTCCTGGCCGGAGAGATCGAGATCGACGTTCGCCGCGACCGTGTCCACGTCGAGCACGCCCGTCGCCATCCCCATCAGCAGGTGGTCACGAACCTCGAGCACAACCGTCTCGGCGTCCCGGACGTCGTCCCGGGTGGCGACCACCGCCGCCGCGTCGGCGAGGGTCAGCTCGACCGCCTCGTCGCCGTCCGAGACCGCCGCCAGCGTCGCCTCGTCGACGCCGGCCGCCGCCGCGACCGCCTCGAGCCCGTTCTTCTCGATCGCGACGCGAAGCTCCGCCTCGTAGGCCGCCCGCAGCTCCGCCGGCGAGAGCGACGCCGGCTCCTCGACCGCGTCGTGGAACATACGCCGCCTCCGCCCCGACGGCGCAAAACCGTTGTCACTCGATCCGCGCGGCCGGCGTCTGTCTCGCTCGCGTGCTCGCGTTCGGCCCCTCGACCCCCGGACAGCCGGCCGGGGGTCCGAGACACGCCGGCCGCGGCCAGCCGGCCGACCGCTCGTCCGCGTTCCCGTCGCGGTCGCCGACGAACCCCGGGGCCGGCACCGCGACGACGACCGTCGTGTTCGCCGCGAAACCGACCCGCTCGTCGTGGCCGAGGCGTTCGGTCTCGCCGTCCCCGTCGACGTCGAGCGCGACCGTCGACCCGTCCCTGACGTAGCGGAGCGTCTCGCCCGGCGGCCCGCGGCGCGTGTGGAGCGCGAACCGGGCGTAAGCCCCCCTGACCGAGACGGTCCAGGCGTTGACCGTCGCGTACCAGTAGCCGGGGGCGGGCGCGATCGGTAGTCCGGCCGGCGTCCGTCTCGTCGCCGCTCTCGATCCCGTGCGACCACCACCTCCGCCCGCGTCGGCGTCCGGCACGGTCGTGTGCCGGCGCTCCGTGGCCGTCCGGACGGCCTCGTGGACCGCTCTCACCGCGTCCTCCGGGACACTCGCCGCACCCGATCGCCGGGCCGTCCCGCTCGCGTGGCGGAGGTGGATCCGCAGTCGCGTCTCGAGGCCCGGCGGCGGATCGCCGAGCCTGTCGACCGTCTCGGCGGCGGCCGCCCGCGCCAGCGAGCCGTTGGCGGCCGCGAGCGACCGCCGGCCGGGCCCCTCCCAGCGCCGGGCCGCCGCTCTGACGGCCGCCAGCCCCCCGCCGACATCGAGCGTCGTCCGCCTGGCGACCGTCCGGCCCATCCGCCGTTCGACCGCCTGGTACGAGTCGCGGGTCGCCGCTCGGAGGCGTTCGCGCCGGTCGGCCGTGTCGTTCTGCCCGACCGTCCCCGCCGTCGAGACCAGCGTCCGCGCGGCCGTCCGCAGCGTCGTCCCGCCGCTGTCGTTGGTCACGTGGTCGGCCGCGTCGCCGTACGGCACCGCGAAGAGGTTCCGGTTCCGGGCCGCGAGCGGGTGGTACTCGTCGTCGGGCGCCACGGCCGTCGCGAGGTCGCTCCCGACGGCCGCGCGCGCGAGGTAGGCGGGCGAGCCGTCGGGGGTGATCCGCACCGTCCCCGTCCGGCCACGGATCGTCGCCCGACGCTCGGGCGTCGTCGTCCGGCGGGCCGCCTCGAGTGCGGGCAGGACGCGGTCGCCCGCGACGCCGCCGGGGCCCGCGAGGCGGTCGTCGAGGCGGGCGTTTCGCGCCCGCGCTCGCTCGGCACGTCGCTCTAGGTTCGCCACCACGCGGTCGAGGTAGACGGCGCGGGCGGCGACGACGGCCCGCTCGGGCGCCCCGCGGTAGCGTTCGCCCCGCGCCGGGGCGTCGAGCAGGGCCGACCGCCGCTCGCGCAGGCGGTCGACCAGCCGGGCGGGTGGGACGACCGCCCCGGCGGCCAGGCGGGCGCCACGCACCCGGAGGCTCTCGTTCCGAACCACCTCACGAAGTGCCGACAGCTCCGCCCGGAGCCACGGATCGAGTCCCGGGGGTCGGTCGCCGACCACCCGCGTCCGGGTCCGGTCGAGCCGTTCTCGGGCGGCCGCGGTCGCGACCCCGTCGCGTCCGCCCTGGTCCTTGACGAGCGCCGCCCGGACCGCGGCCGGCGTGTCACCGAGGTTCGGTCCGTCGAAGCGGCCTCCGGGCTCGAACGCGGGCTCGACGCTCCGGTTCGGCCCCGGACTCCGGCGGTCGGGTTCGACGGTGACCGCGACCCCGACCCGGTGGCGCTCGGACCACTCGCCGGTCGTGCGCTCGGTCTCGTTGCCGTCGACCCACGTCCACGTCACCTCGTGGTCGAGGCGCACCCGACGGCCGAAGACCGCGACGCGGCGTTCGCCCGCGCCCGCGGCCGGCGCGGGGACGGAGGCGTTCTCGACCGTCGCCGTGGTCGACACCGAGGCGTCCTCGAGGTCGTAGCCCGACTCCGGCGGCCGTCCGGGATCGGGACGGGGCTCGGCGGCGACCCGCTTCGTCCGGAGCCGGAGCCGGCCGGTCACCCGGTAGCCGGCGCGGGCCGCGCCCGCGACGCTCCGGTTCCCCGACTCCGCCAGCGCGGACGCGAGCGCCACGTCGGCCGACCGGCCGACACGGACCGTCAGCCGGTGGTCCGGCCCTGGCGCGTCGTCCGTGTCGAACCGCGGGATCGACGCGCCCCGGTCGCTCGGCTCGTTCGGTCGCGCCAGCACGTGCTCGTGGAGCGGGCTGGCGTCGACCCCGGCCGGTCCGGCGAGGTCCTCAACCCCCGTCCGGACGAGCGCGCGGTCGAGGCCCCGACGCCCGGCCGGATCGCTCCGGCCGAACGCCGCGCGCTGCTCGGCCAGCACCGCCCCGTTGGTCGCGACGGCGACGTGACGGTTGGCGAGCACGTTCTCGACCGGCAGCCCGCCGCGCTGGGCGTAGGCTCGCGCCCAGACCAGCGGGTAGAGTCGGCCGGTCAGCCGGCGACCGAGCCCCGGCCCCTCGAGCGGGCCGCGGTTCAACCGCTCCTCGAAGCGAACGGCACGGTCGTGGAGCGCGAGCGTCGGCGTCGCGACGACCGTCTCGACGGTCCGGTTCGAGGCGACCACCGTCCGCCCGTCACGGCTCGCCTCGATCCGCAGGCCACGGACCGTGACGCGAAGGGCCGCGCCGTCGTCGGCGCGCTCGACCGTCACGCGGCGCTTGGCGGCCGCCAGCGCCGTCGGCGTCGGGGTCGGCGGGAGCGACGCCGCCGCGACGACGCCGTCGTGGTCGTACCGGACCGCGCGCAGTCGCTCGCGCGCCGACAGGTAGATCCGGATCCGGAGCGCGTCGCGGAACGGCCGGTCGGGGTCGAGGACGCTCCCGAACGGGGTGTCGGCCGGTCGCGTCACCGGCTCGTGGGCCGCCCGCCGCCCGGCCCCGGCGACAGCCGCCCGGAGCGCCGCGTTCGCGTTCGCCTCGACGCGCTCGACGGCCCGGTCGACCGCCCGGCGCTCGTCGGCCGGCCCCCGGGACGAGAGCGCGGTCGAGAAGGTCGCGCTCCCGACGAGCACCAACACGCCGAGCAGAGCGAACGGAACCCGCCCGCGGCGGTCGTCGGCCAGCCTCACGCCGACCACCGCCTGACGACGATCCGGACTCGACCGACCGCGACCGACTCCGCGGCTGCCGCCGGTCGGTCGAACCCGCGTCGCAGGTCGCGCTCGATCCGGGGCCGGAGCGCGGCCGCCAGCCGCCGGTTCGCCCGGTCGACCCGCCCGGCCTCGACCGCCGGTCCGACCGCGACCCCGAGGCGGTCGCCGGCCCGGTGGTAGCGGTGGGCGACGAGCGCGCCGGTCGGGTAGCCGGCGTCGAGCGCCACGCGCGTTCGCGCCGGCGGGAACAGCGCCCGGACGGTCAGGTTCGCGACCAGCCCGGCCAGCCCGGTGTACCCGGCCGTCGCCGCTCGGTCACGGGCCACCGACCGCGCCGGAGCGACCGGCCCGGTGGCGACGAGCGTCCCGGCCCGGATGTCGGCGGTCGGCGGCGGGGCGTCGCCGACGGTCACCCGTCCGCGGACCGGCGCATCCGGGTACGGCCGCCAGACCGCGACCACCTGGGTGTGGGCCCCGCCGGCGGCCGCGGCCGTCGCCCGCTGGACGGCGACGACGAGGCCGTCGCGGGCGTGTGTCAGCCGGTCGCCCCCGACGCTCGCCCGGCCGACGGCGGCGTCGGCGAGCAGTTCGGCGTAGCTCCCGCGGGAGGTTCGCCGGACCCCCGGCCCGGTCGTCCCGTGGAACTCGACCGGGGTGGGTCGCGCGCGCTCGACCCCGGGCGCGAGCGAGTACTCGACCGTCGTCGTGCTCGTGGCGAGCGTCTCGGCGGTCGCGGCGGCCGACGGACCGGCGACCGTCGAGCTCTCGCCGGGCACCGTGGTCGCGACGGTGACCGCACCGGCGCTCACGAGCAGGAGACAGAGCGTCGCGTCGAGCAGCGTCGCGGTCACGCCCACACCTCCACCCGGAGGACGCCGGGATCGATCCGTCCCGGCGCGATCCGGACGCCCGTCCGGCGCGTGGCCGCGTCGGCCGTCGGCGGGGGTCGCGGCCCGACCGTCCAGCGCAGCGCCGCGACCCGCAGGGTGGCGTTCAGCCGGTAGCCGTCCGGGCCGGCGTCCGTCGCGGCGGACAGCCGGTCCGGGCGGGCGACCCCGTCGTCGCCGGTGAGCCGGTCGTGGACCCGCTCGACCGCCGGTCCCGCGAGGTCGCGCTCCCGATCGGCGGGGGTCGCGTTCGCGAGCACGCCGGCGTAGAGCCCGAGTCCGACGACGACGCCGAAGACGGCCGCCAGCGCGGCTGTCGGCTCGACCTGTCCTCTACGCGCCGACGAGCGTGACATCGGCCCCCTCCAGGGCGACGTGTCTGACCCGCACCGGTCCGTCGACCCGGCGCCACCGCGCCGGCCGCTCGCGCGCGCTGGCCGCCGCCCGCCGGAGCGCGGCTGGCGAGTCGAACGCCCGGTCCGGCGGCGCGCCGGCGAGCACGCGCTCCAGCCGCGGATCGCCGCCGACCGGCGTGACGGGGCCGTAGGCGAACGTCGCGTGGGTCCGGCCGGCGTCGTTGGCGAGGCCGACGCCCCGGGGCCCGATCCGGATCCGCTCGGCCTCGATCGGGTGGGTCGCGGTCGCGCCGTACTCGGTCGCCGCGGTCCGGTCGACCGTCCCCGCGAGCCCGGCGGCGTCGGGTGGCGGCGCGGCGGGCAGTCCGGCCACCGCGGCGAGCGCCGCGACACTCGTTGTCGCCACCCCGAGCCACGCGTACCAGCCGTCGATCGGCACGTCGAACACGGGGCGGCTGGTTCCGGACTCGCATTTCAACCCTCGGTCGGTGGCCACGGGACTCACAGCACCAGCCCGGCCCCGCGAACGGCGGCGAGGTAGACGCCCGTCGCGCCACAGAGCGCGAGCCCGATCCGGTGGCCGAGGAGCGCGCGGTCGAGCCCCCGCTCGAGCCCGGTCGAGAGGAGGGTCAAGAGCGGCGCGAGCACCAGGACGTACGCGCCGACCGCGGTTCCGAGCGCGGCGGTCGAGAGCCCCGGCCCGACCGTCCCGCCGACCGCCCTGGCGCCCGGCGCGACCGCGAGTCCGGCGCCGGCCGCGACGCCGTCCGACAGCGCAACGGTCGTCCCGGCGACCAGCGGACCGAACACCGCCGCGGTGTTGGCGAGCGTGCTCGTCACGTGGGCGAGCTCGCGCCGGCCCTCGGCCTCGATCTCGCGCAGCGTGGCGACGTGCTCTGCCGTCGCGGTCAGGGCGTCCCCGGCCGGCGGCCCCTCGCGGGCGGCCAGCGCCAGGAGCTCGGCCCCGCCCCGGAGCCGGGGGCTCGGGAGGTCGGCCAGCGCACCGTGCGGGCCGAGGAAGGCGTCTCGAACCGTCGTCCCGAGCCGGCGACGCACGCCGTCGGCGTCCGCGAAGACCGCACCGATCGGCCCGTCGAGACGCTCCGTCGCCGCCGCGAGCGCCGTCTCGACCGCCTCGCCGCCCGCCACCCGTCGCCCGACGAGATAGAGTGCGTCGTCGAGGTCCGCCTCGACCGCCCGGACCTCGTCGCGGACGCGCCTGACCGGCCGGTGGTGGACCGCGAGCGCCGCCCCGACGCCGACGCCGACCCCGCCGATCGGCCCGCTCCAGGGGCCGACCAGTCGGGCCGCGAGCAGCCACGCGAGTCCACCGGCGACGACGCCGGCGAGTGGCCCCCGCCAGGCCCGGTCGGGCACGTCCGGGTGGTCGCGCCCGATCCGTGGCGGCGGGAGCGCGACCGGCCGACGGACGAGGAGCCGGACCGTCGCCACCCCGAGCACGACCGGCAGGACGAGATCGTAGAGGACGACGATCGCGGGGACGGTCACCCGGACGCCGGCGACCCGGGCCGCGGGGACGATCCCGACGAGCGCCAGCGGCAGGAGCACGCCGAAGGCGTAGATCGCCGCGGCCGGCCCGCGGATCTCCTCCGCGAACGAGGCCATCCGGTCGCGGGTGCCCTCCCTGACGGCCGCGGTCGCGCGGTCGAGGGTGCGCTCGCGCTCGGCCGGGGGCTCCGCCGCCGCGGCCTCGACCAGCGCCAGCCCCCGCTCGAGCGCCGGGAACCACGTCGACCACGCGGCCCCGAACGACCGGAGCCCGCTCCCCGCCCCGCCCCGTGCCCGCCGGACGTGGTCGCACAGACTGTCGGCCAGCGGGCCGTCGCCGGTCCGGGCGGCGAACGCGGCGGCCCGCTCCGGCGCCGGGCTGATCCGGGTCCGCAGGACCACACGCCCGACGAGGTCGGTCGCCGCCCCGACCGCCCGGGTCCGGCGCGTGGCCGCCGCCACGACCGGGAGCCGACCCACCGCCAGGGCGGTCCCGACCGCGGCCGCCAGCCCCAGCGCGACCGTCGCGACGGCCGCCAGCCCGATCCACAGCGCGACCGGGAGCGTGACGAGCCCGGCGAGACAGCCCGCGGCCGCGGCCGCCCGGCGGACGTCGGCCGGCGACCGGTCGGTCGGGAGGTACGCGAGCGCCCGCCGGAGCTCCTCGTCGTCGCCGCCGAGACGTTCGACGAGCCCGCGCAGCCGAGCGGTCCCGGCGCCCGCTCGGTCCGCGTCGGCGGTCACACCGACCCTCCGGCGGCGCGTTCGCGGTGGACCGCGTCGATCTCGGCCGGCTCCGTGCGGTCGGCGGCCGCGAGATCGCCGAGCAGGTCGGCGCGGCGCTCGACCGCCGCGTGGACGCCGGCGTAGGACTCCTCGGGGCCGGCGAGGGCGGCGAGCAGCCGGCTGTTGCCCCGGTCGAGCACGCCGGTCGGCTCGAGGGCCGCCCCCTCGCGGTCGTGGAGCGTCTCGAAGCTCGTCCCCTCGGCCGTCGTCCGGACCTCCTCGATCGCGGTCACCCGGCGCTCGGGCGGGGCCGAGAGCGTCACCACGAGGTCGGTCGCCCCGAACGAGGACGGGCTCACGCCGAGATCGGTGACCAGGCGCTCGCGGACCGCGTCCGCGCCGTCGCCGTGGACGGTGCCGAGCACGGCGCTCCCGGCCGCGCCGACCCGCATCGCCTCGTAGAGGGTCTGTGCCTCCTCGCCCCTGACCTCGCCGACGACCAGCGCGCCCTCACCCAGCCGGAGCGCCGTCCGGAGCGCCTCCGACGGGCTCACCGCCGGTCCGTCGGCGCCGCCGACCTCGGTGCGAAGCGGCTGGACGTCCCGGCCAGCCTCGCGCAGCCGCTCGACCGGTAGCTCGGGCGTGTCCTCGATCACGACCGTGCGGTCGGCCGGCGCCACCGCCCAGAGCAGGGCCCCGAGAAGCGTCGTCTTGCCCGCGCCGCGCGTGCCCGCGATCAGCCCGGCCGCGCTGCGCTCGACCGCGACCGAGAGCAGACCCGCCGCGCCCGCCGTGAGGGTCCCGTTCGCGACCAGCGCGGGGAGGGTCCACGCCTCGCGGCCGTGCGACCGGAGCGCGAACCCCGGTCCGTCGCTCGCTGGATCGGTCACGCCCGCGACGCGCACCCGCCGGTCGGCCACCTCGACCGTCGCGTCGACCGTCGGGCTGGCCCGCGAGAACGCCCGCCCGCTGGTCGCCCGGAGCTGCGAGGCGAGGCGCTCGGCGGCCGCCCGGCTCAGCCACGCGTTCGTCCGGAGCCGGTCGTCGCCGACGACCACCCGGATCGGGCCGTCCTCGACCGGTGCCGGCGCGAGCGCGTCGCTCACCCGCGGATCGGCGAAGATGTCCTCGAACAGGCCGTGGCCGCGGGTGTGTCTGTGCAGAATCTCGGTCAGGCGCTCGACCGGGAGGTCGGGGTCGCGGTCGGCCGCCACGGCCCGCACCGCCCGGCCGGGCGCGCGGTCGCCCCCGCCGACCGCGCCCGACGCGAGGCGCTCGCTCGCCGCCGCCAGCGCCGCCGTCGCCGCCGGCTCCAGCCGGAGTCCGGCCGGCGTCAGGTGGTAGCGCCCCCCACGGTCGGTGCGGTAGCGCCGCACCACCGCGCCCGTCTCGAGCGTCCGTCGGTCCCGAAGTTCGGCCCCGACAGGCGGTTCGACCTCGATCCGCGAGCGCGCGATCGCCGGGGCGACCCGCGGGGCCAGCCCGGGGTAGCGCTCGTCGTCGGCTCGCCTCTCGCCCAGCTCCGCCGCGACGGCCGCGAGCCCGGTGGTCGCGGCGATCTCGGCCGTCCGGTCCGCGCGGCCGGTCGCCGCCCGCGCCGCCCCGAGCGGATCGCGTCGCGCCCGGTCGGCCAGCCGGTCGTCGTGGTAGGCGACCCGGTCGACGAACCGGCCGGCCGACAGCAGGAGCGCCGCCGCCCGGTCGCGGTAGACCCGCTCGAATCCGGCCGAGCGGGTCCGGACCGCCTCGGCGTCGCGCTCGGCCAGCGCGTCGACGACCGTGGCCCGGCAGGCCGGCGACTCGGCGAGCCGGCCGTCGCCCGGGCAGTCGGCGGCGTCGACGACCAGGTCGGCCGCCGGCTCGTCGCCCCGCTCGACGACCGACGGCTCACACCGGCAGCTCTCCGCCGCCCGCTCCGCCCCGCCCGTCCACAGTCCGGTGAGGAGTGACACGGACCCGCTGGTCCCGTCCCGACACTTGAGCCCTCGCCCGCCCCACGACGACGACCGGCGGGGCGGCCGGCCGGGCGACGAGCCGGAGCACGAGCCGGTGGCGTCCTCCGTCCCGGAGCACGACCGGTCCGTCGGGCGTCCTGAGGTCGGCCGCCACCCGGACCCGTCGCGTCTCTCCGCCCGCGACGCGGTAGCGAACCCACCCGCCCGGGCCGCCCGCGCCGTCCCGACCGTCGACCGCGAACCTCTCGACCGCGGCCGCCCCCGGCCCCCGGACCGGGAGTTCGAGCGTCAGGACGCGTCGTGCGCCGCCCACCCCGACGCCGGTCGGGTCGTCGCGCGCGACCAGCAGCCGGGCCGTCCGGTCGAGACGGTCGGCGACCGCGTCGAGGGCCGTCGCCGTCCGGTCGACCCGGCCCCGCTCGACCGCGGGCACCGCGACGGCGGCGACCGCCACCGCCAGGACCGCGACCAGCACCACCCGGATCACCGGCTCACGACCCCTCGAACATCCCCCGCAGCCGGCCGACGAGCCCGCCGGTCGACCGCTCCGACGCGTCGTCCGGCCGGGACCCCTCGGGCGCCGTCGCGGAGGATACGCCCGCCACGATCCGGTCGTCGTCGGCCCCGGTCGCCGGATCCGTCCCGGCCGTCCGGCGGTCGTCGGCGTCGCGTCGGTCGGGCGTCGGGGCCGCGTCGACCGGTGGCCCGTCGGCGGCGTCGAGACGGCGCTCGATCTCCTCGGCCTTCGCGAGCGCGAGGTCGGCGCGGCGCTCGATCGACTCGTCGACGGCGTCGACGCCGCCGAGCAGCCCGCGGGTCGCCTGGAGCCCGCTCTCGAGGCGTTCGACGCGCGTCTCGATCCCGTCGGCGCGCTCCTCGAGCTCGGCCAGCCGGCCCTCGACCGCGCCGATGTCGCCGACCGTCCCGTCGTCGGCGTCGGTCAGCCGTCGCTCGACGCTCGCCAGCCGCTCGGACAGGGCGTCGGTGTCGACGTCCATGCGCCGGGTGGCCGCGCCATCCGACTTGAACCCCCGGAGCTACAGCAGGCTGGCGCCGTCGAACGCGGTCCGAGGGGTCTCGACGTCCATCAGGTCGAGGATCGTCGGCGCCACGTCGAGCAGGTCGGCGTCGTCGACGCTCACGTCCGGCTCGTCGAGCAACAGGGTGGCGTCGTCGAACGTGTGCATCCCGTTGCGGGGGCCGTCGGCGAACACCGACTCCTCGCCGGAGAAGCCGGCCTTGAGGTCGAAGCCGTCGTTCGGGATCGCGACGAGGTCGGGGGCCATGTCGGCGTGGTCGCCCCGGAAGGCCGTCTCGCGCTCGATCACCCGGTCACAGACCGGGCGGCCGTCCGGCCCTTCGAGCGACTCGAGCATCGCCTTCAGCTCCGCCCGGCGGTCCTCGTACTCGGCCTCGGGGACCGCGCCGCGGGGCTCGCGGCCCTCGCGGTTGATGTAGAACCGGCCGGGGATCAGCGAGTACGCCAGCGTCTCGTCGTCGACGTCGGCGAGCTCGTCGTGATCGTCGGTCTCGTAGCCGAGCCAGCCCTCGCGCTCGAGCCACGCGTTGCAGTGGACCTCGTGGTCGAGCGCGGTGAAGCCGTGGTCGCTGGCGACGACGAGGTGGACGTCGTCGGCCAGCGCCTCCCGGAGCGCGCCGACGTGCTCGTCGAGGCGTTCGTAGAACTCCAGGAAGGCCTCGCGAGCGTCGAGTGCCTCGTCGGGCCGGTCGCGGGCGGTCCCCGCGTAGTCGCCGTAGAGGAAGTGGTTGACCCGGTCGGTGGTCATGAACACGCCGAAAAAGAGGTCCCAGTCGTCCTGGTCGACGTAGTGTCGGAAGGCCTCGTAGCGCCGGTCGAGGGTCTCGTGGGCGTTCTCGACGAACTCGGTGCGGTCATCGCGGTGGCCGAGCTTGGGGTTGACGTCGATCCGGTAGCCGATCGACTCCAGGTGACTCCGCAGCGACTCGGGGTGGGCGGCCCTGTCGAGGCCGGGCGAGAGAAAGCCCGAGACCATCCGCTCGACGTTTCGCTGGGGCGGGAAGGTGACGGGGACGTTCATCACCGTTGCGCTCCGGTCGGCCGCGGCCACCCGGTCCCAGACGCGGGTGGCCTGGACGTCCCGGCCCATCGGGACGTAGGTGTCGTAGGAGCCGACCTCGCGGTCCTGGAAGCCGTAGACGCCGGTCTCGCCGGGGTTCACGCCGGTCGTGAGCGCCGGCCAGCAGGCGCTGGACTCCGGCGGGACGATGCTGTCGAACCCGCCGCCGCTGCCCGCCTCGGCGATCGCGGCGAGGTTCGGGAGCCGGTCGCGCTCGGCCTCCAGGAGCGAGTGTGGCACCCCGTCGATCCCGACGAATGCGACACGGCCGGCGTCTGACCCTCGCAGCCGGTCGAACAGGCCCATGCCACCGTCCTACCTGGCCCCGACACATGAAGGTTCAGATCGACCGGACCACGGGACGGGCGCGCACCGGCGAACAGACTTAGGAGGGTCGCGCGCCACCGACGGACGATGGTGTCGACGCGTCTCCGCGCGCTCGCCGGACTGGCACTCGCTCTCACGGTCCTGCTGGCCGGCTGCACCGGCGCCGGCCCACGGATCGTCGAGCGCGAGTGTGGCAACGTCGTCGGGGTGGGGGGCTGTGTCGTGACGGTCGAGAACCCGAGCGACGAGGCGGCGGAGGTGACCGTCACCGTCGAGGCGCTGACCGCCGACGACGAGGTGGTCGCGACCGGGACCGAGACCGTCGTGCTCGCGGGCGGCGAGCGCCGCGAGGTCACGGTCGGCGCCTCCAACGCCGGCGGCGAGGTCGAGCGCTACGAGGCGACCGTCGAGCAGGCGTGAGCCGGCGAAGGAGCGAAGTGGCGCGCCCGCCTACCGGGGGCCGTGAAGGAGTACGAGCGCAAGGGGCTGCTCGAGCGGGTCGAGCGCGACGGGGCGACGCTCGGGGCCGAGATCCCCGACCGCGTCGAGATCCAGGGTGAGACCGTCGCGCTCGGTGAGTTCGTCTTCGAGGTCCGCCGCCACGACCGCGTCCCCGAGGGCGAGCGCGACCGGGTCGAGCGGATCAAGCGCGACCTCCGGCGCGAGCGCCGCGAGCGCCTGACCCGGCTCGAGGAGGCCGACATCGACTACGAGACCGGCGAGGCGCTGGTCGACTCGATCGTCGGGATCGACCGCGCGCTCGAGGCGCTGGAGTCGCTCGGCGGCCCGGGCGTCGAGGCCGAGGCCGAGCGCCAGGCCGCGGCCGATCGCAAGCGCTGGACCCGCTTTCTCCGGCAGGCGCTCGGCCACGAGGAGCCGACCACCCGGCGGGGGTCGCGGTGAGCCGGACCGCCGAGGTCGCCAGCCGGCTGGAGGAGTTCGCCGACCGCCTCGAGGCCCAGGGCGTCGAGTACAAGCCCCGGAGCTACCGGCGGGCGGCCGAGAACCTCCGTGACCACCCCGAGCCGGTCGAGGTGCTGGCCGAGGCGGGCCGGCTCGGCGAGGTCGACGGCGTCGGCGAGGCCATCGCCGAGAAGGTGACCGAGTACCTCGAGACCGGCTCGATCGCCGAGCTCGACGAGCTGCGCGAGGAGCTGCCCGTCGACATCGCCGCCCTCACCCGCGTCGAGGGGGTCGGCCCCAAGACCGTCGGGACGCTGTACGAGGCGCTCGGAATCCGCGACCTCGACGACCTCGAGCGGGCGGCCCGGAACGGCGAGATCCGCGAGGTGCGTGGCTTCGGCGCCACGACCGAGTCGAACGTCCTCGAGAACGTCGCGTTCGCCCGGCAGGCGGGCGAGCGCCGGCTGCTGGGCGAGGCCCGCCCGCTGGCCGAGTCGCTGCTCGACGGCCTCGCCGACGCGCCGGCGATCGAGCGGGGCGCGCCCGCCGGCTCACTCCGGCGCTGGGCGGAGACCGTCGGCGACGTCGATCTGCTGGTCGCCGCCACCGACGCCGAGGCGGCCGTGGCGGCGTTCACCGGGCTCGACCGCGTCGAGACGGTGATCGAGGCCGGGGCGACGAAGGCGAGCGTCCGCGTCGACGGGCTCCGGGTCGATCTCCGGGTGGCCGAGCCCGACGAGTTCGGCGCCGCGCTCCAGTATTTCACCGGCTCGTGGGACCACAACGTCGAGCTCCGCAACCGGGCGATCGACCGGGGGCTGAAGATGAACGAGTACGGCGTCTTCGATGTCTCGGGGCTGGACGGGACCGAGCGCGAGGACGGCGAGCGGGCGGGCGAGCGCGTCGCCGGCGAGACCGAGGCCGGGATGTACGCCGCGCTCGACCTGCCGGCGATCCCGCCGGAGCTACGCGAGGGGACTGGCGAGGTGACGGCGGCGGCCGAGGGGCGGCTGCCCGACCTCGTCGCCCCCGGCGTCCTGCGGGGCGACCTCCACACCCACACCGACTGGTCCGACGGGGGCGCGACGATCGAGGAGATGGTCGCCGCCGCCGCCGAGCGGGGCCACGAGTACCACGCCGTCACCGACCACGCCACCGGACCGGGCGTGGTGCCGGGGGTCGGCCTCGACGACGACGCGCTCCGCGAGCAGATCGCGGCCGTCGAGCGCGTCGGCGCCGACGCCCCGCTCGCGGTGTTTGCGGGCGTCGAGGCGAACGTCGACGCCGAGGGCGACCTCTCGGTCGACGACGACGTGCTGGCGGCGCTGGACGTGGTGGTGGCCGCGCCCCACAGCGGGCTCGGCCAGGACCGCGAGGCGGCGACCGAGCGGCTGGTCCGGGCGGTCGAACACCCCGAGACCGACGTGCTCGGCCACCCGACCGGGCGGCTGCTCGGCGACCGACCCGGGCTCGATCCCGACGTCGAGCGGGTGGCCGAGGCGGCCGCCGCGGCCGACACCGCCCTCGAGATCAACGCCAACCCCCGCCGGCTCGACCTCCGGGGTGAGGCCGTCCGGGTGGCCGTCGCGGCCGGCGCGCGCGTGGTCGTGAACACCGACGCCCACGTCCCGGGCGAGCTACGGAACGCCCGCTACGGTCTCCACACCGCCCGGCGGGGCTGGGCCACCGCGGCCGACGTGCTCAACGCCGGCGACGCGGCCGACGTGCGCGCGTTTCTCCGGTGAGGCTGCTGTTCGACGCGATGCTGGGCTCGCTCGCCACACTCGCGCGGATGTGTGGCCACGACGCCGCCTACGCGCTGGACCGGGGAACGGAGGCCGACGAGGGCCTGCGGGCGCTCGCCCGCGCCGAGGACCGCCGGCTGGTCACCCGCGACCGGGCGCTCGCCGCCCGGACCGAGGGGGCGATCCTGCTCGGGTCGCGCGACGTCGACGACCAGATCGACGAGCTCCGGGCCGCGGGCGTCGGGCTCTCGCTGCCGGGGACGCCCGCCCGCTGTGGCCGGTGTAACGGTCGGCTCGACGCCGTGGCGACGGACGCGGCGCTCCCGGCCTACGCGCCCGATCCGGCCGAGACCGACTGCTACCGGTGTCGGAACTGCCGACAGGTCTTCTGGCGGGGGAGCCACTGGGCCGACGTGTGCGAGCGCCTGGGCGACCGCTGAGGGCGTCCCCGGCGTGGCTTTTTCACGGGCCCCCACGGGAGTCGGCCCATGCGTGGGTTCACCGTCGCGCGGGTGTGGGGCATCCCGATCCGCGTCGGCTCGTCGCTGCTTGTCTTCCTGCCCGTGCTCGTCTACCTGATCGGTGGCGGCGGACAGATCCCGGTCTACGCCGGCCTGATCGGCTCGCTGACCGGGGTCCCGTTCGATACCGCGACGCTTCGCACCGGGATCCGGCCGTGGCTGATCGGGACGCTCGCGGCCGTCGGGCTGTTCGTCAGCGTCACGCTCCACGAGCTCGGCCACTCGTGGGTTGCGCTGCGCTACGACATCGGCATCGAGAGCATCACCCTCTGGATCCTCGGGGGGCTGGCGGCGCTGGAGCGGGTGCCCCGCGAGTGGGACCGGGAGCTGTGGATCGCGCTCGCCGGGCCGGCGGTGAGCGTGCTGGTCGGCGTCGTCTGCTGGGGGCTGACCCTGCTCACCCCTGCCTCGCTCCCGATCGTCCGGTTCACGTTCGGCTGGCTGGCGCTCACGAACGTCTCGCTGGCGGTGTTCAACCTGCTGCCCGCGTTCCCGATGGACGGCGGGCGGGTGCTGCGCGCACTGTTGGCCCGGCGGCGCCCCTACGCGATCGCGACGCGACTGGCCGCCCGGATCGGCGTGCTGTTTGCCGTCCTGTTCGCCGTCGTCGGCGTGATCGGGTTCAACGTGATCCTCGTCCTGCTCGCGCTGTTCGTCTACGGCGCGGCCACCACCGAGTCCCGCACGGTGGTGCTCGACGAGCTCCTCGACGGGCTGACCGTCCGGGACGTGATGGGCCGGGACGTGGACACCGTCGACGCCGACACGCCGCTGTCGGCGCTGGGCGACCGGATGCTCGACGACCGCCGGACGACCTACGCCGTCACCGACGACGGCTCGGTGGTGGGGATCGTCTCGCTGTCGGACCTCAAGAGACGGCGCCGCCGGGACGAGGGGCCGGCGACCGTCCGGGCGGTGATGCGCGAGGCCCACCGCCTCCACCCCGACGCCGACGCCTTCGAGGCGATCACGGGGCTGGGGGCGGCCGGCGCGTCGGGCGCCGTGGTCGAGGAGGACGGCCGGCTGGTGGGGCTGGTCACGGAGTCCGATCTCGGCCACGCGTTGCGGATCCGTCGCGGGTTCGACGCGGGCCTGCCCGGCTAGTCGCCCCGCGGGCGCCACTCGTCGCAGGGCTCCATGTCGTCCATCTGCTCGTCGTGGGCGCCACAGTAGGGCTGCATCCCCCGCTCGGTGCGGACGTACTCGAACTGCTCGCAGTTGCCACAGTAGGGGTCGCCGGGGACGCTCTCGCGGTCGATCCGGCCGTCGTCGAAGCCGGTGATCTCGTCGGTCGTCGCGCCGCCGTCGGAGGCGGCCGGCTCGTCGACCAGCACCGCGCCGTCGTCCGGCGCGGCCGTCGCGCCGGGGCTACCCCCGGGGCCGGTCTGGGTCTGTGCCGCGCCGTCGGGCGTCCCGGTTCCCAGTCCGACCGTCCCCTTGCGCCGCGGGTCGACCTCGACCACCCGGGTCTCGCCCCGGCGGGTCACCTCCATCCGGACGGTGCCACCGGGGTCGTTCCGGCGCTTGAAGTTCGCAACACCGACGAACAGGTACCAGAACGCGATCAGCGCGCCGAGAAAGTAGACCCCGGCGGTGGGCAGCGTGAGGTCGGGCAGACCGGGGGCACAGGAGGCCCCGGACCACCGGCAGGGGTAGGCGTGGGTGAACAGTCCGACCCCCAACACGGCGATGGCGGCGCCGACCCCGGCCGCGATCCGCGTGCTCCGGTCGGCGGGCAGCACCGTCAGGATGCCGAGAAAGACCGCCGGCACGCCGACGCCCGCGAGGACGCCGCCGTACTCGCGCGCCGCGAACAGCCCGACGCCGTCGCCGCGCACGAGCCCCGTCGTGGCGACGACGATGCCGGCGACGACGAGACAGACGCCGGCCAGAAACAGCGCGCCGCCGGCGTAGAGCCGGCGAACACCCGTCTCCCGGCGGCCCTCGCCTCCGTACACCTCCCCGAGGCTCGCCATACACCGACTCGCGGGGCCAGCCACAAAACGGTATGTCAGACGCTCGCAAGACGTCTCACCGCGGTCTCGCCGCGTCGAAGAGATTATACCCGTCGGCCCGCCGAGGGCGGGTATGGCAGACGACGAGGAGGAGTCCCCGCCCGCGGTCGAACTCGGCGAGGCCCCGGCGGTCGAGGGCGCGCCCGTCGAGCGGATCGCCTCCCGGCTCACCTGGCCCCAGGAGCGGAGCCGCGTCCGCGCGAAGGAGGGGGACGCGACCGTACGAAGCCCCGACGGGCCGCGCGAGCTCGCCGCCGTCCTCGACGAGGTCGATGTCTCGTACTTCGACGCCCGCCGGACGTTCGTCGAGGCGGTCCGGGACGTCGTCGGGCGCGGGCCGGTCGAGACGGCCGAGGAGTAGGCGTGGCCCGGCTCCGCGACCGCCTCGCGGGGCTGTCGTGGGTCCAGCGGTCGCTCCTCGCCGGGGCGGTCCTGGGTGGCGCCTGGTCGTTCGTCGAGCTCCCCGCCCCGACCCTGCCGTGGCGGGTGACCCGTGACCTCGTGCTGTTCGTCGTCGCCCCCGGCGCCCTCGCGCTGGCACACGGCCGCCACCTGGGCTGGCGGGTCGACCGCCGCGCGCTCCGCAACACCGTCGTCCTCGCCGCGTTCGTCGCGCCCTTCTACGTCGTCGGCTCCTCGCTCCCGACGGTCCGGGCCTACTACCCGATGTGGCCGACCAGCCCCGCGCTCGCCGCCTTCCTGCCCCACACGGTCGGCCAGCTACTGGTCGTCGTCGCGGCCGAGACCTACTACCGCGGGCTGCTCTGTGTCGGCGTCCGCGAGATCGGGGCCAGGGCCGCGTTCATCAGCCCCGTCGTCTACGCGCTCCACCACGTCGGCAAACCCCCGATCGAACTCCTGCTCTCGGGGCCGACGGACGTGCTCTTCGGGCTCGTCGACTACGACGCCGACTCGATCCTACCCTCGGTCGTCGCCCACGGCCTCGGGCTGGCGCTTCTGGACTGGCTCGTCCTCCACCCCCCGATCGTCCCCCCGGCGCGCGTCCTCGAGTGGCTCTCGTGGCTGCCCGTCCCGCTCTGACGACCCGACCGCCCACCCACGGACTTTTGCCCGGCGCCGCCCTCGCGCGGCTGTGAGTCTTCCCACGGACCCGGAGACGCTCTCGGCCGAGGACGTCGGCGAGGTGGTGCTCACGATCGAACGCCCCCACGACGAGGCGGTCGAGACGGTCCGCGAGGCCTTCCTCGACGCCGGCTTCGGGATGGCCACCGAGTTCTCCCCCGCCGACCTGCTGAACGAGAAGGTCGACGCCGGCCGCCCGCCCTACACCGTGCTCGGCGCCTGCAACCCCGCGATGGCCGACCGTGCGCTCGACGCCTCCGACGGCCGGATCGGCGCGCTGTTCCCGTGTAACGTCGTCGTCCGCCAGGCGGCGCCGGGCCGCCAGGTCGTCCACCACGTCTCGATCATGCGGATCGCGCGCCTGGTCGGGCTGGCGCCCGACGACGAGGCGATGGCGGAGATCGTCGCCGAGACCGGCGAACTGGTCGACGCGGCCGTCGAGCGCCTCGCGGCCGCGACCGCCGAGGCCGAGGCCGGGGCCGATCCCGACGGCGGCGGGTAGGCGTCAGTCCCCGTCCCCGTCCCCGCTCTCGCGCTCGCCTCCCTCCCGCGCGGGGCGCTCGATCCCCGCCTCGGTTTCGACGCGCTCGACCCGGGCTTCCAGCCGGCCGACCGCCCGCTCGATCCGGCCGAGGCGGTCGGCGACGCTCCCGCCGCTCCGGATCCGCAGGAGGAAGTAGCCGAGCCCGCCGAGCAGGCCGACGAGCAGGAGGACGTTGAACGCGAGCGCCAGCAGGATGACGACGATCTCCGGGCCGCCGGGGATCCCGAGGGGCACGCCCCGACCGTCGGGCGCGGGCCCGAAAGCTCCTCGCCTCAGTCCCGGTCTACGAACGCGGAGAGGTCGGCCTGGAGCCCGGCGACCATCGTCGAGGCGCGCCGGAGGGTCGGCCGGTCGACGGGGAGATCCGTCGCCACCCCCGCGACCGCGCGGTGAAAGCCCTCGGCGGTCCCGTGTCGGTCGCCGAAGGCGTCCCGGACGGTCTCGCGGACCTGCCAGACGCCGGCCGGGCCCCAGTAGTCGGGCGAGACGTGGCGCAGAACGAGCGCCTTCGCCCGCCGCCCGCGGTCGGCGAGGTGTTCGAGCACGCCCAGGCGGGCGGCGTGGTAGGCGCCGGCGGTCTCCTCGGGGTAGCCCGTCCGGCCGTCCCGGCCCTCGTGGTCGCTCGCGACCCACACCCCCGCCTCGGGGTCGGGGTTCCAGACGCTGCCGGGCGACTTGCACTCGACCAGCTCGTACTCCCAGTCGCCGGGCGCGAGCACGACCCAGAACTCGTTGCCGAGAAACGCGGCGTGGTGGAGTTCGACCGCGTCGATCGACGGCGCCGACCGGATCCGCCCGCGCAGAAACCGGCCGAGACAGTCGTCGACCGCGGTGATCGACCACCGGGTTGGGACGAGCCGGCGGTGCTCGCCCCGCCCGAGCGCGCCCGCCGCGAGCACGGAGTTGATCTCGTAGACGTCGAAGCCACGGCGGTAGAGGTAGGTCATCGCCCCCTCGGCCCGCCAGTCGTCGTCCTCGAGGGTCTTCTCGATCGCGCGGGGGACGTGGGGGTTCTCCGAGAGGCCGGCGCCGGTCGCGGGCGCCCGCGGGCCGGTCGGGGTGGCCACGTCGTCGCGGCCCACGTCGAGGTCGAGGGCCGGCCGGTCGGCCAGCCCGATCTCGACCGAGACGGGACGGTCGGCGATCGCCACCTCGCGCTGGACGCCCAAGAAGCCGTCCCAGGCGTCGTGGACGTTCGTCGCCGTCGCGGTCCGGGCCGAGTTCAGCAGCGAGGTCCGGCGCTCGAACACGTCGGCGATCGAGACCCCCTCCTCGTACCAGGCGGCCGAGGTCTCGAAGCGCTCGGCCGCGTCCTCGCGGCCGACCGGGGCGAGGATGCCCGCCGAGACGTCCGGGTAGTTCGCGCTCCCGACGAAGATGCCCGGCGCGACGCTGCCGACGTAGGTCCCGTCGGTGACCGTCCGCTCGAAGCGGTCCTCGAACGCCTCGAGGTGGTCGAGGATCGCGTAGGACTTCTCCGACGCCAGCCGCCGGCGCTGGGCCCGCTCGTCGGCCTCCGTCCCCGTCTCGCGGTCGAGGTAGTCGTCGAGGCGCACGCCGGAGAGCGGGCCGCGAGCGGCTTGAAGCTGTCCCGGCGCCGCTCAGGCGGCGCTCGCGCCATCGCCCGTCCCGTCCTCGCCGCGACCGTCGACCGACACGCCCCGTGTGGCGGTGGCTTTGAACGACGCGACGACGGCCACCCCCGGCGCGAGATCGAGGCGGGCGGCGCTCTCGGCGGTGACGACGGCCGTGAGCGGCGTGGGCGCGTCGACGTCGACGGTGACGACGGCCACCGCCGCGCGCTCCTCGACCGTCGCGATCGTCCCGCGCAGGCGGTTGCGGGCGCTCGTCCGGTCGGGTGCCGGCGAGCCGTCGGGCGCGGTGAGGGTGATGGCGTCCGCGCGGACGGTGACCCGGACCGGTCCCGCGTCGTCCGGCGCGACGAGCGCCCGGACGGTCCCCGCGGGGGTGGCGACGGTCGCGAGTTCGCCGTCCCGGCCGCGGATCTCGCCGGCGAGCACGGTCTCGGCCGTCTCGACGACGCCCGCGAACTCGGCACAGAGCCGGTCGTAGCGCGACAGCAGCGCCCGCGCCCGGTCGGTCAGCCGGCTCCCGCCGCCGCCGGCTCCACCCCGGGTGCGCTCGACCAGGTCGCCGAAGCTCGCCTCGAGGGCGACGACCCGCCGCTGGGCCCGCGAGTACGACCGGTCGAGCGCGCCCGCGGCGGCGTTGATCGAGCCGTGCTCGTCGATCCCGCGCAGGAGGGCGATGTCTCGCCCGGTCAGGGTCGCGTCGGACCCGACGATCCGGGCGTCGAACTCCGCCGGGGCGTCCATACGCGTGGTCGGAGCCCGGCGACACAAGTCGGTGTCGACCGACCGGATCCGGGGTCGTACGGGCGCCGCGTCGGGGACCGACGTGACCGTGGCCGCCGCCACGAGACAAGCTTTATACGGGTCGCGGCGCGCGTCCGTTGTGTTCAACATGGCACAACGGTCCGAGTCCGACGACACCGACGGATCGATCCTCGCCGCGACGCGCCGGCGGGTGCTCCAGGCGGCCGGCGTCGGGGGCGCGCTGTCGGTCGCCGGCTGTAGCGGCCGGCGGGCCGCGACGGCGAGCGAGCCGGACGACGCGGCGGGCGACGGCGAGGGCGCGGTCGGCGACGACGAGCTCGTGCTGGCGACGACGACGAGCACCTACGACACCGGGCTGCTCGGCGCGCTCAACCCGCTCTTCCAGGAGTCGTTCGGGATCCAGGTCCGGACGATCTCGCAGGGGACGGGCGCGGCCATCCGGACGGGGCGGGCGGGCGACGCCGACCTGATCCTCGTCCACGCCCGCGGGGCCGAGGACGAGTTCCTCGCGGACGGCGCCGGCACCAACCGCCGCGACGTGATGTTCAACGACTTCGTGATCGTCGGCCCGCCGGGCGATCCGGCGGGGATCGGCGGGATCGAGAGCGCGACCGAGGCGTTCACGACGGTCGCCGACGCGGAGGCGACCTTCCTCTCGCGCGGCGACGACTCCGGGACGAACAAGAAGGAGCTGAACGTCTGGGAGGCGGCGGGGGTCCAGCCCAGCGGCTCGTGGTACCAGGAGACCGGCAAGGGGATGGGCGATACGCTGGTCCAGGCGAACCAGGCGAGCGGGTACACGCTCGCCGACCGCGGCACCTACCTCGCGACGAGCGACGAGATAGACCTGGAGATCCACGTCCAGGGGCCGCTGAAGGGCGGGCCGCAGGTGCTGAAAAACCCCTACGGCGTCATCCCGGTCAACCCTGCCGTCCACGACAACGTCAACTACGAGGCCGCCATGGCCTACGTCGGCTTCCTGACGAGTCCCCGCGGCCAGTCGGCGATCGAGGGCTACACCGCGAACGGCTCACAGCTGTTCTTCCCGAACGCGCTGCTCGAGGAGCCGGACTTCGCCCAGTACGTCCCCCAGGGCTTCGAGGGGGCGACGACCGAGGACGTGCGCTTCCGGCACTGGGTCGACCAGCAGGTCCCGGAGGAGTTTTAACGCCGCTCGCGCGGAGCTTCGCCGTGTTCGCGCCCGTCCTCGCACAGCCGTTCGGCGAGTTCTCGCTCGCGTATCTGGTGAGCATCGTCGTGGTCACGCTCCGGGTGAGTCTGACCGCCGTCGCGCTGGCGACGGCCGCGGGCGTCTCGCTCGCGGTCGTCGTCGCGTTCGCCGAGTTCCGTGGCAAACGGGCCGTCGAGGCGGTGCTCAACACCGGGATGGGGCTGCCGAGCGTCGTCGTCGGGCTGGCCGTCCTGATCGTGCTGTCGAACAGCGGGCCGGTCGGGGGCGGCTTCGTCGTCGGCCCGGTGCGGTTCGCCGGCGTCGAACTCCTGTTCACCCCGCCGGCGATGATCGCCTCGCAGTTCGTCCTCGCGCTGCCGGTGATCGCCAGCGTCTCGCTGTCGGCCATCGAGGGCGTCGACCGGTCGCTCAGGGACGCGGCCTTCGCCGCCGGCGGCACCCGCCGCGACGTCCAGGTCGCGGTCGTCCGCGAGGCCCGCTACGGCATCACCACCGCGGTCCTGGCGGGCTTTGGCCGCGCGATCAGCGAGGTCGGAAGCGTGCTGATCGTCGGCGGGAACATCGCGCTGAACACGCCCTCGGGCGAGCGAATCAGCTTCACACGGACGCTGACGACCGCGATCACGCTCGAGGCGCGCAAGGGCAACGTCGAGACGGGCATCGCGCTGGGGGTGGTGTTGCTGGCGCTCGCGCTGGGGGTCAACGCGCTCGGTGACATCGTGCGCGAGCGGGGGCGGGCGTGATCGAGACCGAGGCGGTCGCGTTCGGCTACGACGACCGCGTCGTCGAGGACGTCTCGCTCGGGGCCGAGCCGGGGACGGTGCTCGTCGTCGTCGGCCCGTCCGGGACCGGCAAGACGACGCTCCTCCGGCTGCTCGGGCTGTTCGAGCCACCGGACGCGGGGCGGGTGCTCGCCGAGGGCCGCGACGTCTGGGCGCTGCCCGAGCGCGAGCGCGTCGCGGTCCGGCGCCGGATCGGCTTCGTCTTCCAGAGCCGGTCGCTGTTCGCCACCTCGGTCGCGCACAACGCCGCCTACGGCCTCGCGGTCCGGCGGTCCTGGGCCGAGCGGGCGCGGCGGTGGCTCGCCGGGCTGACGGGCGAGACCCCCGTCCCGGACGCGGCCCGCGACGCCCTCGAGACCGTCGGGCTCGCGGACGCGGCCGACCGGCCGGCGCGGTCGCTGTCCGCCGGCGAGGCCCAGCGGGTCGCGTTCGCCCGCGCGCTCGCCGTCGGTCCCGAGGTGCTCCTGCTCGACGAGCCCACGTCGAACCTCGACCCGCGCAACACCGCCGTCATCGAGGAGGCCGTCACCGCGGCCCGGGACCGCGACATCGCGGTCGTCGTCGCCACCCACGACATGCGACAGGCCCGGCGGATCGCCGACCGGGTCGCGGTCCTGCTCGACGGGACCGTGATCGAGACGGGGCCGACCGACCGGCTGTTCGAGCGCCCGGCCGACGAGCGGACGCGCAGGTTCCTCGCGGGCGAACTCGTCTACTGACCGCTACGAGTGGATGCCCATCGCCTCGATCTGCTCCTGGTAGCGGTTGCGGATGGTGACCTCGGTCACC
>CAZMLQ010000011.1:0-8141 GCA_964567195.1 uncultured Haloferacaceae archaeon
CGTCCTCGCGCGCACAGAGCGGGAGCATCTCGCGTTCCTCCTCGCGGTAGACGAGGTTGTAGTGGTTCTGCATCGTGAGAAAGCGATCGAGGCCGAGCCGGTCGCTGGCGTGTAACGCCGCCGCGAACTGGTGGGCCCACATCGACGAGGCGCCGAGATAGCGCACCCGACCGCGGCGCACCTCGTCGTCGAGCGCCCGGAGGGTCTCCTCGATCGGCGTCGCCTCGTCCCAGCGGTGGATCTGGTAGAGGTCGACGGTGTCGACGCCGAGGCGGTCGAGCGAGGCCGACAGCTCCTGCTGGATCGTCTTGCGCGAGAGCCCACCCGAGTGGGGGTTCGTCTCGTCGACCGGGTGATAGACCTTCGTTGCGATCACCGTCTCGTCGCGGTGGCCCTCGAGGGCCGTCCCGAGGATCCGCTCGGACTCGCCGCGCGAGTACATGTTGGCGGTGTCGAAGAAGGTGATCCCGAGTTCGAGCGCGCGCTCGACGAGTTCGATCCCCGCCGCCTCGTCGAGCACCCAGTCGCGCCAGTCGCTCGACCCGACGCTCATACAGCCCAGACAGAGCCGGGAGACCTCGGTGCCGGTCCGGCCGAGGGTGGTGTACTCCATGCCCCCGGCTCGTCGCCGGCCGAGATAAAGCTCCGCCGGCGGGGCGTGCGCGTCGACGGCCGAGTCGGGGCTTAGAGCCGCTGGAGGTTCTTCGCCCGCGGCCCCTTGTCGGCCTGCTCGATCTCGAACTCGACCGCCTGGCCCTCCTCGAGGTCCGGGCCGCCGACGTCCTCCATGTGGAAGAAGACGTCCTCGTCGGACTCCTCGGTCTCGATGAAGCCGTAACCGCCCGTGTCGTTGAAGAACGCAACCGTACCGGTCGCCATAGCACCGGCACCGAGGAGGTAGGGAGTAATAACCGTTCCGGGGGGGTCACCGCCCCATCGCGTGGAACTCCTCGTTCGGTCGCAGGTCGAGAAACGCCGCCAGCCGGTTCGAGAGGTTGAAAAACGCCGTCACGGCGCCCACGTCCCAGACCGCGCGCTCGGAGAGCCCGGCCGCGCGCAGGCGCTCTAGGTCGGCCTCGCGCACGTCGTTCGGGCGCTCGGTGAGCGTCACCGCCACGTCGAGGATCGCGCGGGTGCGCTCGTCGAGGTCGGCCGTCCGGTGGTCGGCGAGAAGCTGATCGGCCAGGTACGGGTCGTCGGCGTAGAGCCGGAGCAAGGCGCCGTGGGCGACGCTGCAGTAGTAGCAGTCGTTCGCCCCGGAGACGGCGACGATCACCGCCTCGATCTCCCACCGGGCCAGCGCCGCGTCCTCGACCAGCGCGTCGTAGTAGGCCAGAAAGCCACGGAGGTGGGCGGGCGCGTACGCCAGCGCCGCGAAGACGTTTGGGACGAAGCCGGCGCGCGCCGTCTCCTCGGCGATTCGTGCGCGCAGGTCGGCGGGCAGGTCGTCGTGGTCGGGCACGGGAAAGCGCCGGGTCGCGTCCGGGCGCAGCGTCGGGTCGGGGGCGTCGTCGCCGTCGCCGCCGGACTCGGGGGCCGTCATACCGTCCAACGCCCGCCGGGGGACAAAGCGCTGGCGCCGGCTCAGAGCCCCGCGCCCGTCCGGAGGACGGCCGCACCGGCGACGGCGGTGACGAACAGCCCGGCCGCGAACAGCCCGTAGTTCCAGAGCCGGCTGTCGGCCGGCGTCACGTCGAGCGAGAACCGCCGGTCCGAGAGCGGCCAGAGCAGCGCCACCCCCATCGGCGTGAGCAGATCGCCGAGCAGGTGGGCGCCGACGGTCAGCAGGCCGAGCGCGAGCCCCGCCGCGCCGAGCGTCGTCGGGGCGACGGCCACGCCCGCCCGTCCCCCGACGGCGACCCCGAGCCCTGCGAAGACCAGCCCGACCAGGAGCGCGAACGCGAGCGTGTGGGTGACCCCACGGTGGGCGAGCCCGGGCACCCGGTGATCGAGGTCCGGGAGCCCGGCGAGCCAGAGCATCGTCGCGCCGGTCACGGCCGCGACGACGGGCCGACCGGCCGCGACGAGGGCCGCCCCGATGGGCGCGAACACCAGCAGCGAGACGCCGTAGTGACCGGTGCGGTACACGGGGTGTCGTCGCCCCGCGGCCACGTCAACGCTGTGGGTCGCCCGGCCGAACGCTCAACAGTTAACACCGGGGGGGCCGTCCGGCCGACGATGGCCGGACTCGGGCCGATCGACCCCCTCGTCGAGACGTTCGGACCGTTCGTCTTCCCCGTGCTCCTGTTCGTCGGCGGGCTGATCGGCTACGCGCTCCTCGTCGCGCTCGGGCGGGCGGGACTGATCGACGACGGTGGCCCGGACCGCGAGCCGGGGCGGGGGCCGGAGCCGGAGTCCGACCCCGAGACCGAGACCGATCGAGAGCCCCGGTCCGACGAGGAGTCCGACCCGTAGCTAGCGCTCGACGAGCGCCCGCGCCGCGGCCCGGGTCGGCAGCGCCGCGGTCGCGCCCGTGGCCGTCGTCGACCGGGCGGCGACGGCGTCCGCGAACGCCAGAACCTCCGCGAGCGCCCGCCCCTCGCACAGCGCGGTCACCGCCCCCGCGAGGAAGGCGTCGCCCGCCCCCGTCGGATCGACCGCGTCGACGTCGTAGCCGCCGTGGCTGGCCCGGGCCCGCCCGCAGGGGGAACCGGGTCCGGTCGCACCCACCGCGCCCGCCGCGCCACGGGTGAGAAGCGCCGTGTGGGGGCCGTCGGCGAGGACGGCGGCCGCGAGCCCGACCGGATCACCCTCGTAGCCGGCGGCCCGGAGCTCGGCCGGCGTCGCCGCCACCACGTCGGCCGCGGCGACCGCCCGCCGGACCGAGGGGCCGTAGGCGTGGGCGCTCGCCGCCCAGACCGACGGCCGGGCGTTCGGATCGAACGAGACGAGCGTGTCCGGCGGGGCCCGCTCGAGGAGGTCGTAGGTCGCGCCGCGGGCGGGTTCGGTCGCGAGGAGCAGTCCGCCGGCGTGGAGCGTGTCGGCGGCCGCGAGGCGCTCGTCGGGCGGGCGTCCGGGCGCAAGCCGGGTGTCGGCGCTCCCGTCGCGGCGGAAGACGAACGACTCGCCCGCGACGAACGCCAGCCCCGTCGGCGCGTCGGGGTCGGTCTCGACGGGGCCGACGTCGACGCCGGCCTCGGCGAGGTGGTCGGTGAGGAAGGCGCCGAACGGATCGTCGCCGACCCGGGCACGCAGGGCGGGCGCCCCGCCGAGGCGGGCGAGACCGACGGCGACGTTCGCGGGCGCGCCGCCGGGGCGGCGCCGGAACCGCTCGGCGGCGGCCAGCGAGTCGGCGTCCGCGACGAGATCGACCAGCGCCTCGCCGGCGACGAGCGCGGCCACGGGCTACCGACCGATGCCGAGCTCGCGCCCGATGACGAGCTGTTGGATCTCGGTCGTCCCCTCGCCGATCTCCATCAGCTTGGCGTCGCGGTAGCACCGCTGGGGGCTGTAGGCGGTGGTGTAGCCGTAGCCCCCGAGCACGTGGACGGCCGACTCGGCCACCTCGCGGGCGGCCTCGCTCGCGTCGAGTTTCGCCACCGAGGCCTCGAGGGTCACGTCCTCGCCCCGGTCGTGGCGCCAGGCGGCCTCGCGGGTGAGCAGCCGGGCGCGGACGATCTTGCGGTGCATCGCGACCAGCCGGTTCCGGATCGCGTCGAACGAGCCGATCGGCCGCCCGAACTGCTCGCGCTCGCCGGCGTACGAGCGGGCGGCCTCGTAGGCCCCCCGGGCCAGCCCGGTCGAGAGCGCGGCGATCGAGATCCGACCGCCCTGGAGGCTGTCCACCGTCTGGGCCCAGCCGTCGCCGGGCTCGCCGAGCAGCCGGTCGGCCGGCAGGTGGAGGTCGTCGAACCGGATCTCACAGGTGGGCGAGGCGTTGAGCCCGAGCTTCTCCCAGACCTGGGTCACCTCGAAGCCGTCGCCGTCGGGGTCGACCAGAAACGTCGAGATCCCGTCGGTGCCGGCCTCGGGGTCGGTGACGGCCTTGACGAGCACGGAGCCGGCGACGCTCGCGTTGGTGATGAACTGCTTGGTGCCGGTCAGACGCCAGCCGTCGCCCTCGCGGACCGCGCGGGTCGCCATGTCGCTCGCGTCGCTGCCCGAGCCGGGCTCGGTGAGCGCCCACGCGCCGACGGCTTCGCCGGTCGCCAGCGGGCGCAGCCACCGCTCGCGCTGGGCGTCGGTGCCGTAGACCTCGATCGGCTTCGCGCCGAGGCTGGTGTGGGCGGCGAACGAGAGCCCGACGGCGCCCGACACCCGGCCGAGCTCCGCACAGACCAGCGCGTAGGTCAGCTGGTCGGCGCCCAGCCCGCCCCACTCCTCGGCGATCGGGACGCCCATCACGTCCAGATCGGCCAGCGCGTCGAAGATCTCGCGGGGAAAGCGGGCCTCGGCCTCGATCTCGTCGGCGACGGGCGCGATCTCGGCCTCGCAGAACTCCCGGACCGAGTCGCGGATCATCCGGGCCTCCGCGGGCAGTTCGAGGTCCATGCGCGCTCTCGGTCGCCTGCGCTACATAAGCTCACGCCCGGTCGTCCGCGAGCGCGGCCTCGAACAGCGCGACGTTTCGCTCGTTGGCACGGACGACGGCGTCGGCGACGGGGCCGGCGACGGGGACGGCGCCGACGGCGGCGTCGAGCGCGAGGTGGGCGAGCATCCGGGCGAGCGTCGCGGCGGGCACGCCCTCGCGGGCGGCGGCCCAGACGATCGACAGCGAGAGCAAGAGACCGAGGCCGCTGCCGACCACGGGCACGACCGAGAGGAGGGGATCGAGCCCGATCCGGTGGCTCGTGCCGGGCACCCGGACCGCGCCGTCGAGCAGGCGGGCGATCGTCCGGGCGTAGCGCAGCCGCGTCGGCGCGGGCTCGGGGGCGTCGTCGGACACGCGCGGCCGTCGGGCCGGCCGGGACATAAGCCCGTGGCGCGAGCCCGGCGGAGCGGTTATGCCGCGGGCCGATGAATCGCCGGGGATGAGCCGACACGACGACACGCTGACCGGCCACTACGTGGACGGCGAGTGGACCGACGGCGCGGGGAGCGAGACGTTCGACAGCACCGCGCCGGCGACGGGCGAGCCGATCGCGAGCTTCCACCGCGCGACCGAGGCCGACGTCGAGCGCGCGATCGCGGCGGCCGAGGCGGCCTACGGGTCCTGGCGCGCGCGCTCGTACGTCGACCGCGCGGAGGTGCTGTGGGACGTCTACCAGGGGCTGCGCGACCGTCACGACGAGCTCGGCGAGGCGGTCTCGCGCGAGAGCGGCAAGGAGATCTCCGAGGGTCGGGCCGACGTGACCGAGGCCTGGCAGATGGTCGAGTGGGCGGCGGGCAGCGCCCGCCACCCACGCGGCGACGTGGTGCCGAGCGAGGTGGCGGCGAAGGACTCGTACATGCGCCGCAAGCCCCGGGGCGTGACGGGCTGTATCACGCCCTGGAACTTCCCGGTCGCGATCCCGTTCTGGCACGTCGCAGTGACGCTGGTCGAGGGCAACACCGTCGTCTGGAAGCCGGCCGAACAGACGCCGCTCTGTGGCCGGATCGTCGCCGAGCTGCTCGACGAGGCGGGCGTCCCGCCCGGCGTGTTCAACATGGTCCAGGGCTTTGGCGACGCCGGCGCGGCCATCGTCGACTCGCCCGACGTGGCGACGGTGCTTTTCACCGGCTCGGCCGAGGTGGGCCACGAGATCGCCACGAAGGTCGGCGGCGAGCCGGGCAAGCGCGTCGCCTGCGAGATGGGCGGCAAGAACGGGATCGTGATCACCGCCGCGGCCGACCTCGACACCGCCGTCCACGCGGCGGTGATGTCGAGCTTCAAGACGACCGGCCAGCGCTGTGTCTCCAGCGAGCGCCTGATCGTCCACACCGACGTCTACGACGAGTTCCGCGAGCGGTTCGTCGACCTGGCCGAGCGGGTGGCCGTGGGCGACCCGCTCGACCCCGAGACGTTCATGGGGCCACTCGCGGACGCCGACCAGGTCGAGAAGTTCGGGCGCTACAACGAGCTCGCCCGGCGCGAGGGCGTCGACGTGCTGGTCGACCGCGAGGCGCTCGACGCCGACGAGATCCCCGCGGGCTGTGCGGACGGCCACTGGGTCGGCCCGTTCGTCTACGAGGCCGACGCCCACGCCGACCTGCGCTGTACCCACGAGGAGGTGTTCGGCCCACACGTCGCCCTGCTCGAGTACGAGGGCGGGATCGAGGAGGCGGTGGCGATCCACGACGACACCGACTACGGGCTGGCGGGCGCGGTGATCTCGGAGGACTACCGCGAGCTCAACCACTTTCGCGACCACGCGGAGGTCGGGCTGGCCTACGCGAACCTGCCCTGTATCGGCGCCGAGGTCCAGCTCCCGTTCGGCGGCGTCAAGCGGTCGGGCAACGGCTACCCCAGCGCGCGCGAGATAGTCGAGGCCGTCACCGACCGGACGGCGTGGACGCTGAACAACGACGAGGGGATCACGATGGCACAGGGGCTCTCCGCGGAGATCACGACCGGCGAGGACTGAGCCCGAAAGGGTGAGACCGGGGGCGGGCCGGACCGGGCGGGCGCGGTGGCGGGTGGTGCCACAGTGGACCCCGACGCTGTGGCGTGGATGCCGACTCGCGACGAGAAAAGCGTCGGTTCGTCGGCACTCAAACGCTACGACCGCCCGAACATAAATTCACCGGCTCGGCGGCGGCCGGCGGGCGTGGCGAGAGGAAACGCAACGTTGAGGCCGGCCCCGGGGGGAGTCAGATCCGTGAGCCGGCGCAACGTCGCGCTCTTTCTCGTCCTCGCGGCGGTCTGGGGGAGCGCGTTCACCGTGATCAAGGCGGGGCTGGCCTACTTCCCACCGGTGTTGTTCGCGGCGCTCCGGTACGACCTCGCCGGCCTCCTGATGCTCGCGTACGCCGTCGTCGCGGTCGAGCGGTGGCGTCCCCGCGGCCGCGAGGAGTGGTGGGTCGTCGCCGTCGGGAGCGTGCTGGTGATCGCGGGCTATCACGCGTTCCTGTTCGTCGGCCAGCAGTTCACCACCAGCGCGGCGGCGGCGGTGATCGTCGGGCTCAACCCCGTGTTGACCACCGCCTTCGCGCGCGGGCTGGTGCCGACCGAGCGCCTGACCACCGGCGGGGCGGCGGGGCTGGCGGTCGGGCTGGCCGGGGTGGTGGTGCTCGCGCGCCCCGACCCAGCGAACCTGCTCGCGCTCGATCGCGGGGTGGGGCTGGTGCTGGCCGCGACGGTCTCGTTCTCGCTCGGGAGCGTGCTGACCCAGCGCAGCGAGGCCGACCTGCCGATCGAGACGCTGGAGGCGTGGTCGATGCTGGGCGGTGCCGCCGTGATGCACGGGGTGAGCGTCGCGCTGGCCGAGCCGGTCGCGGGGGTGCGCCCGACGCCCGCCGCGCTGGCCGCGCTCGCCTACCTCGCCGTCGTCGCCAGCGCCGCGGGCTTTCTGATCTACTTCGACCTGCTCGACCGGCTGGGCTCGGTCGAGATCAACCTCGTCAGCTACGCGACGCCCGTGGTCGCGGCGATCACGGGCGTTCTCCTCCTCGCCGAGGTGCCCACCGTCGCCACCGCCGTCGGCTTCGTCGCCGTACTCGTCGGCTTCGCCCTGCTCAAGCGCCGGGCGCTCCGGCGCGAGCTCGGTGGCCCGTGGTGAGCGGTCGCCGGTCCGAACCGAAACCGATTATTCGGACCGCAGAACTACGGGCTGGTATGCCGGCACTCACACAGCGCACCCTGCTCGGCGCCGTCCTGATGCTGGTGGGGACGGTCCTGTTCGGCCCGGCCGCCCTGCCCGGGGTCACGGGCGTGATCAGCTACGGGCTGGTGCCCGGGATCCTGCTCCTGACCGTCGGGACCTACCTCGTCGGGACGGACGTGGGCGGGAAGCCGGTCTGAGTCGGGGGCGGCTACGCCACCACGTCGCGCGCTCTGAGCGCCTCGATCTCGGCCTCGGTGTAGCCCGCCTCCGCAAGCACCGCGTCGGTGTGCTCGCCCAACAGCGGCGGTGGGTCGCGGACGCTCGCCGGCGTCCGGGAGAACTGCATCGGCGAGCCGGGCATCTCCACCTCGCCGTAGGACGGGTGCTCGACCGACGCCCGCATTCCCCGGGCGCGGATCTGTGGCAGGTCGTAGACCTCGGTCATGTCGTTGATCGGCG
>CAZMLQ010000011.1:8241-26247 GCA_964567195.1 uncultured Haloferacaceae archaeon
CCCCGGGCGCGGATCTGTGGCAGGTCGTAGACCTCGGTCATGTCGTTGATCGGCGTCGCCGGCACGTCGTGCTCGCGCATCAGCGCGACCAGCTCGTCGGTCGTGTGGTCGGCGACGGCCGACTCCAGCAGCGGCTCGAGCGTCTCGCGGTTGCGGACGCGGTCGTCGTTGGTGGCGAAGCGGTCGTCGGTCGCGAGCCCGGGCCGGCCGATCGCCTCGCAGAACTTCGGCCAGAGATGCTCGGAGGGGACCGCGACGACGGCGTGGCCGTCGGCGGTCGGGAACGCCTGGTAGGGGACGATGTTCTCGATCCGGCTCCCCATCCGGTCCGGCGCATCGCCGGTGGCAAAGGCGAACAGGGCGGCGTAGCTGTTGAGCGCGGCCTGTGCGTCCAGCAGCGAGAGGTCGAGCTTCTGGCCCACGCCGTCGCCGAGCGAGCGCTCGACCAGCGCCGCGAGCACGGCCTGGGTGGTGTAGTAGCCCGTGGCGAGGTCGGCGACCGCGACCCCGACCCGGACCGGCCGGCCGTCGGGCTCGCCGGTGATCGACATCATCCCGCCCTCGGCCTGGATCACGAGGTCGTAGGCCGGGCGGTGGCGGTCGGGCCCCCACTCGCCGTAGCCGGTGACGTGGGCATAAACCAGCCCCGGGTTGCGCTCGGCCAGCGTGGCGTAGTCGAGGTTCCACTCGTCGGCCTTGCCCACCCGGAAGTTGTGCAAGAGCACGTCGGCGCGGTCGGCCAGCCGGCGGAAGGCGGTCCGGCCCGCCTCGGTCGCGAGGTTGAGCGCGACCGAGCGCTTGTTCCGGTTGATGCTCAGGTAGTACGCCGCCTGGTCGGTGTCGCGGTAGGCCGGGGGCGTCCAGCCACGGGTCTGGTCGCCGCCGTCCGGGCGCTCGATCTTGATCACGTCGGCGCCGAGGTCGCCGAGCTGCATCCCGCAGAACGGACCGGCGAGCACGCGCGAGGCGTCGAGCACGGTCAGCCCGTCGAGCGGTCCGGTGTCGCCACTCGGCGTCTCGGCCTCGCCGGTCACGGTCGCCCACCTCGCCGTCGGGGGTGTGCTGGCACGTCACCCGCCTCGGGACGGGTCGACAAAAATCCTCGCGGGGCGTGTCGGCTCAGACCCGCCGGGACCACCAGTCCAGCCACTCGGCGAGTGGCCCGCGGGTGCCGTCGACGCTGACGGTCACGGTGCCGTCGAGACGCCAGCGGGCCCGGGGGGAGTCGGCGCCCGGGCGCAGGGGCACCTCGACCGCGAGCTCGTCGAACCGACAGACGACCGCCTCGTCGGCCTCGATGGTGGCGTCGAGGACGCTCTCGACCGCGTCGAGCCAGCCGCGGGCCGGAGGCGCGCCCGGACCGTCGCCGGGCCGTCGGAGCCGACGGAGCGCCGGCGAGTCGGCCGGACGCTCGACCTCGCCGTCGGTCGCCCGGAGGTCCGCGCGTGACTCCTCTGGCATACACGGCGAGTCGCCGGGCGAGGCTTTGTATCTTCCCCCGCGAGACCGCGGCCTCAGTCGTCGGCGAGCGCGCCACGGACGCGGCGCTTGATCTCGGCGTAGTCGAACGGCGGGCGGGCGTCGGGGTCGGTCGGCTCGACCTCGCAGGCGATCAGCGCGGCGCCGTCGTGGGCGACGGCCTCGCGGTAGGCGTCGACGAAGCCGTCGAGGTCGTCGACGGTCGTCCCCGGCAGCCCGCAGGCCTCGGCGGCGGCCGCGAAGTCGGTTTCGGGCGCGTGGGTGGGCTGGCCGCCCGTGGTGCCGTAGACCGCGTTGTCGAAGACGACGACGACGAGGTTCGAGGGGTCGACGCCCCTGACCGTCGAGAGCGAGCCAAGCGACATCAGCATCGAGCCGTCGCCGTCGAGGACCGTCACCGGGTCGTCGGTGCCGAGCGCCACCCCCAGCCCGAGCGGGGTGGTGACGCCCATGCTGCCCCACTGGTAGAGGTTGCGGTCGCGGTCCTCGACCGCGGCGAGCACGTAGGAGGCGACGCCGAGGTTGCCGACGAGGACGGCCTCGGGCGTCTCCTCGAGGACGGCGGCGGTGGCCTCGTACTGATCGGCGGTCATCGGTCGGCCTCCGACTTGTAGCCGGTCACCGTCGCGTCGAGCAGGACGACGTAGGGCGTCTCGGTCGAGAACGCCGACGCGGCGGCCATCGCCGTCCGCTCGGCCACCTCCTCGGGGCGCTCGACGGTGTGGTTGCGACAGCCGACCGCGTCGAGCACGTCGGCCATCCCGTAGCCCATCGGCACCTGCGCGAGGTTGAACTCGCCGAGGTCGCCCCGCCGCGAGACCAGCCCGACGAAGGGGATCCGCGCGGGCAGCGAGAGCGAGCCCAGCGCGTTGAACGTGTTGGCGAGGCCGCTGGACTGACAGACCAGCGCGCCCCGCCGGCCGGCCAGCCACGCCCCCGAGAGCACGCCCACGGCCTCCTCCTCCCGGGAGACGAGGACGCTCTCGACGTCGTCGGCGTCGTCGAAGGCGTCGGTCAGCGGGTCGATGGCAGAGTCCGGCAGGTGGACCGCCAGATCCACACCGGTCCGTCGGAGCGCGTCGACGGTGTCGCGCGCCCAGTCGTCGCTCATACACCACCCCGCGAGCGAGGGGGCATCAATCCCCCCGAGCCGGCGACCCCTGCCGGGGGGTCGCGCCCGCGGCCGCCCCGGCGAGGACGGTCGCGTCCGCGAGGTCGAACGGGTCGAGCGCGCCCGCCAGCAGCCGCTCGCGGTCCGCGTCGGGCAGGGCGGCGGTCAGGTCCCGGAGCTTCGCGCGCAGACGGGCCTCGTCGAGCGGGCGGGTGGGCGAGCCCGGCGGGTCGCCGACCGTGGCGTCGTGCTCGCCCTCGGCCGTCCGGACGACCACCCGCGCGGGGCGCTCCGCGGGGTAGCGGGCGGTCATCTCGTCGGTGGCGACCACCTCGACACGGCGCGCGAGGGCGGCGACGGGGCCGTCGGTCCGGGGCGGGTCGAAGCACTCGAGCGAGGCGTCACCGGCGAGAAGCGCGCTCGCGAGCGCGTACGGCAGGCTCATCTGGGCGTCGAGCACCGTCTCGACGGTCGTCGCGTCGTGGTGGGCCGCGACGGGGTAGGTCTCGACCCGGACGGACTCGACGGCCGCGGGGTCGAGCCGATCGCGCAGGTCGAGCGCACACTCGATCGGGCCGTGGAGGTGACGACAGCACGGGAACGGCTTCAGGTAGGTCTCGCACACGGCGTCGAGCCCGGGCGAGTCGAGCGGGGCGGGTTCGACCGCGTCGCCGAACGCCCGGAGGAAGCCGTCGCGCCCGCCCAGGATCGTGTGGGGGCCGTCGACGCCCGCGGCGGCGAGGTCGGCGGCCTGGACGCCCGCCATCGCCGCCCGGCCGGCGTGGAACCGCTTGGCCATCGAGCCGGCGGCGAGAAACTCGAACAGCCCGCCGGCCTGGGTGCCCGCGAGCCCCAGCGCGTCCGCCGTCGCGTCCGCGTCCAGCCCGGCGAGGCGGGCGGCGGCGAGCGCGGCTCCGAACGGGCCACAGGTCGCGGTGGCGTGAAAGCCCCGCTCGCGGTGGCCGGGTTGGATCGACTCGGCCACCCGAACCACGGCCTCGTAGCCCAGCGCCACCGCCGTCGCGAGTTCGGCCCCCGTCGCGCCCTCGCGCTCGGCGACCGCGAGCGCCGCGGGCACGACCGGGCTCCCGGGGTGGACCGAGCCCCCGCGGTGGCCGTCGTCGGTCTCCAGCGCGTGGGCCGCGGTGCCGTTCGCCAGCGCGGCGAGGTGGGGCAGGCTCCGGTCGCCGCCGACGACGGTCGCCGGCCCGGCGTCGGCGCCGGTCGCCGCGACGTAGGCCCGGAGGCGCTCGCCCGCGGGCGTCCCGGCGCCGGCGACGACCGCCGCGAGGGTGTCCGCGAGCGCCCGGCCGACCGCCGTCCGGACCGGCGCGGGCAGGTCGGCGGGCTCGGTCCGGGCGGCGAGGCGGGCGAGCCGTACGGCGTAGGGCGGGTCGGGCGCGTCCATGCGAGCGCGTCCCGGGCCGTGGGCATAAGTTCGGGGGCGCGGCGGGGGCACCCGCCCGGTCTCGCGTTCGATAACCGGGGCGAGAGCGGTTACAGTTCCTGAAACGCGACTGGTGGCTTTTAGTCGCCGGGGGCCGTGGCGACGGATGCCGCGTGGACCGTGGGTGCCACGGCGGTCTCCGCCGGCGGTCGGGCTCGTGCCCGGCGCGACCGCCGCGCTCGAAGCCCCGAGCGGCCGCTACGCCGAGATCACGTCCTCGTAGCCGTTGCGAAGGAAGTACCGCACCCAGTTGCCGTAGGTCCGGTCGGCGGGGTGTTCGGCCACCTGCTCGTACCGGACGGTCCCCGACCCGTCGATCACGTAGGTGGCGGCCACGCCGGTCGTCCCGTGGCTCGTCTCCTCGACGCCGCTGTACGCGCTCGCCACGCGGCCGTCGGGGTCGGCCAGGAGCTGAAAGCGCAGGTCGAGGCGGTCGCGGGTCTCGACCAGGCGGGGCACGGGCGAGGTGACCACGGGCAGGACCGAGAGCCCGTCGGTGAACCGGAGGTCCTCGAAGACGGCGTCGAAGGTCCGGAGCTGTTCCGCACAGAAGCTACACCAGTGGCCACGGTTGATCAGGACGACGGCGGGGCCGTCGTCGAGGCGGTCGGCGAGCGAGACGTCGCCGCCGGCGGTGCTCGGGAGGGTAAACGTCGGGGCCGCGTCGCCGTCGAGTGACACGGCTCCGCCTCGGCCGGCCCCGACTTCAACCGTCGCCGGCGGTGCGCGGGCCACGCGTTCCGGCGCGGGTCGTGCGACAGATACATAGCACTATGCAGTAAGACGTAGACACGATGAGATACAGACTCGGCTGTCTCCACGACTGTGGCTTCGTCGCCGAGGCGTCGTCGCGTCGGGCGGCCGCGGCGCGCGCGGCCGACCACGTCGAGGGCGCCCACGGCCGGCCGGTCGACCGGAGCGAACTCGTCCCGCTGGCGGTGCCCCGTCCCGCCGGCCCGCGCGGGGTCCAGGGGGGCTAGACGGAGGAACCCCTCGGGACGGAAAGAGGTTTGAGCGCCCGGTCCGAGCGGGCGCGTGTGAGTGATCGAAAGCCATGCCACGACTGACCGGCGGAGAGGCGGTCGTCGCCCAGCTGGAGCGCGAGGGCGTCGACGTCGCCTTCGGCATCCCCGGCGTCCACACCCTCTCGATCTACGACGCCCTGATCGACAGCGAGATCGACCACCTCGTCACCCGACACGAGCAGGGGGCAGGGTTCATGGCCGACGGCTACGCCCGGGCGACGGGTCGCGTCGGCGTCCTCCTGGTCATCACGGGGCCGGGGCTGACGAACGCGGCCACGGCGATCGGACAGGCCTACTCCGACTCCTCGCCGCTGGTCGTGATCTCTAGTCACCACCGTACCCCGGAGGCCGACCAGGGGAAGGGGCTCCTCCACGAGCTACGTGACCAGCGCCGCGTGATGGAGGGGCTGGTCGCGGACACCGAGCGCGTGAGCCGGGTCGCCGACCTGCCCGGCGCGATCGCCGACGCGTTCGATCACGTCCGGACCAGGCGTCCCCGCCCCGTCCACGTGGACGTACCCCTGGACGTACTGGAGACGGCGGCGCCGGTCGATCTGGCGCCGTCGCCGGCCGAGCGCCCGGCCCGGCGGCCCTCGCCCGACCCCGAGCGCCTCGCCGAGGCCGCCGACCTGATCGACGCCGCCGACGCGCCGGTCGTGCTGGCCGGCGGCGGGGCGGCCGACGCCGCACCGGCGCTACGCGGGTTCGTCGAGCGGACCGGGCTGCCCGTCGTGACCACGGCCGCCGGGCGCGGCGTCGTCTCGGCCGACCACCCCCTCCACCTCGGCACCACGGCGACCGAGGGGGTCGCCGACGCGCTCGCGGACCGCGACCTCGCGCTCGCGGTCGGCTCGGCGCTCAGCCCGCGCGACGTCGAGGACCTCGGACTGCCCGAGGCGCTGATCCACGTCGACCTCGACCGGGCGAACCTCGACCGGACCCACCCGGCGACGGTGGGGATCGTCGCCGACGCGACCGAGACGGTCGAGGCGCTCGACGACCGGGTGCGCCGCGAGGGCGGGGCCGACGGCCCGACGGGCCCGAGCCCGGCCCCGCTCTGGCCGAGCGCGGAGCACGACCACCGCCACCGGATCCTGGCGGCGCTGCGCGAGGGCCTCGACGACGACGCGATCCTGGTCAACGACATGACCAAGGTGAGCTACGCGGCGCTGGGCGCGTTCCCGAGCTACACCCCCCGGAGCTTCCAGTTCCCCCGCGGGTTCGGCACGCTCGGGTTCAGCCCTCCGGCGGCCTACGGCGCGGGGCTCGCACTCCCGGACCGGCAGGTCGCCGCGGTCGTCGGCGACGGCGGCTTCATGTTCACCGTCCAGGATCTCGCGACCGCGGTCAAGTACGAGATCGGCGTGCCGGTCGTGCTCGTCAACGACGAGTCCTACGAGGTCGTCCGCGACGCCATGGTCGAGAGCTACGGCCGGAGCACGGGCACCGACATCGCGAACCCGGAGTTCGTGGCGCTGGCCGAGAGCTTCGGCGCCGCGACCGAGCGCGTCGACATCGAGGCGGTCGAGACGGAGCTGCCCGCGGCGCTGGCGGGAGCGTTCGACCGCGACCGTCCGACGGTGATCGAGGTGCCGGTGGGGGACCGATGAGCCGGGGAACCGAGCGCGAGGGGCGGTTCGATCACCTGTTCAGCGAGCCGATCCGGGACCGGATCGACGACGCCGGCTACGGCTCGTGGCGCTCCTACGACGCCCCCGACGCCGTCTCGCTGAGCTACGGCTTCCCGTTCCCGGACTCGTTCCCCAACGACGAGCTCGTGGCGGCCGCGTCCGCGCTGTTCGACGCCGAGGGCGACCGCGCGCTCCAGTACGGCGGCGGCGAGTACGCCGACGCGCTGACCGACGCGGTGCTCGACCGGGCCGCCCGCCGGGGGATCGACGCCGACGGGTCGCAGGTGCTCGTGACCAACGGCGCGACCCACGCCATCGACGTGGTGAGCCAGACCTTCCTCGACCCCGGCGACGCGATGGTGGTCGAGGCGCCGACGTTCATGGGCGCGCTGACGGTCTTTCGCAACTACGGTCCCGAGATCGTCGGCTGTCCGATCCGCGAGACCGGCCTCGACGTCGACGCGCTCGCCGAGACGCTGGCCGACCGCGAGCGACGCGGCGAGCCCGCGCCGACGCTCGTCTACACCATCCCCACCTTCCAGAACCCGACGGGGACGACGCTGCCCCGCGCCGACCGCGAGCGCCTGCTCGACCTGGCGGCCGAGCACGACTTCGTGATCCTCGAGGACGACGCCTACGGCGACCTCCGGTTCGACGGCGACCCCGTGGCCCCGCTGGCCGCGCTCGACGACGCCGGCCGGGTCGTCCACGTGGGCACGTTCTCGAAGACGATCGCGCCGGGCGTGCGCACCGGCTGGGCGATCGCCCACGAGGAGGTGGCCGAGCGCCTGCAGGGCTCGGCCGCCGGCGGCGAGAACACCTTCACCCGGGGCGTGCTCGGGCGCTACTGCGCCGAGGGCCACCTCGACGAGAACGTCCCCCGGCTCCGGCGCGCCTACGAGCACCGGCGCGATCGGATGCTCGACGCGCTCGCGAGCGAGATGCCCGCCGGAACCGACTGGACCGAGCCCGACGGGGGCTTTTTCATCTGGCTCACCTTCCCCGACGGGATCGACGCCGCAGCCCTGCTCGAGCGGGCGGCCGAGGAGGGCGTCACCTACCTCCCCGGCACGCTCTTTTACCCGAACGGCGGCGGCGAGGACCAGGCCCGCCTCTCGTTCAGCCACGCCTCGCCCGCGGAGCTTCGCGAGGCGATCGCGGCGCTCGGGCGCGCGACCCGCGCCGCCCTCGACGGCGAGGCGTGACCCGGGCCGCGTAGCGGTCCGACCACCCGGCCGTCGCCGCTCCAATTATCGGAACCGATAACGTCGGGCAAGGACTCAAACGTCACCCGTCGAAACGCCGCCGACCACGAGCATGAGCCGGACGACCGCGGTGGAGAGACACCGTCGGCTGGTCGAGTTCGTTCGCGGGCGCGCCGGGGCGCGGCTCCGGGCGGCGCTTTACTACACGGCCGACGACTGCGAGGTACTCGCCCTGCGCGAGGACCTCTCGCGCGAGGCGGTGCGGGACGTGCTCCCCCGGCTCCACGACTCGCTGGCCGACTCGCGCGGGCTCGTCGAGGCCTCGGAGTACGAGCCGCTCGGCCCGGTCGAGGCCACCGTGGAGCTCCACGAGGAGGGGCTGCTCGTCCACATCGTCGAGGGCGAGCGCCGGGGGACGCTCCTCTCGCTGGAGCGCGAGGCCGGCGCCGACCTGACCGAGTTCGTCGAGGCGTGTAGCCGGCGGCTGGCGGAGTGAGACGGCCGGCCGCGGGGCCGATTCTGACCTCACCCGTTGGCCCCCGGTGAGCGATTCGACCGTCCGTCCCCTCAGCCGCGTCTCGCGACCAGCAGAGCCGCCGCTGCCAGCGCGACCACCGCGACGACCGGACCGAAGCCGGGTCCGTCGGTCTCGGTCGGCGTCGGGGTGGCGGCGGTCGCCGCCGTCGGCGTCGCCGTCGCCGTCGCCGTCGCCGTCGCCGTCGGGGTACGACGAGCCGTCGGCGTCGCGGTGGCCGTCGCCGTTGCCGTCGCCGTCGGCCGAACGACCGCGAACACCGAGACCCCGGACGTTTCGGCCGCCAGCGTAGCCGTCGATCCGTCGCTCGTCACGACCTCGGTATCGAGCCGTCGTGGCTCGTCGGACTCGCTCAGTCGGACGAGTCGGAGGTCCTCGGGGGTCGCGGTCGCACCGATCGCGTCACGGGCGAGCGTGATCTCGACCGTCGACGCCCGATCGTCGGCCGACTCGGGCGGGCCGATCTCGACCGCCGCGAGCGTCTCCCCCTCGGGACGCGAGACGCCGGCCGGGAGGCTGTCGATCGAGCGGATCGTGACCGTGCCCGTCACGGGCTCGTCGAACTCGACGACCGCCCGCTCGACGACCCCACCGAGCGTCTCCTCGCTCACGCGTGTCTCCGCGTAGACGACGGCGCCGTCGACCCCACCGCCGCCGCCACCCGCGGCTCCCGCCGCGGCCGCACCGACCGCGAACGGTGACAGGCGACTGGCGGTGGCGGTGAGCGTGACCGTCCCGCCACCGGTGGACACGCGAGTGTCGAGTTCCGTCCACGAGCCACCGACGAAGTGGAGGATCGTGGCGTCTCCCGGCTCGATCCCGGCGTCCTCGAGTGCCGACGACGGGACCGTCACCGAGATGTCGACCGTGTCGGAGACGCTCCGATCGGCGGCGATGTCGAGGTAGGTCGCCACGTCGGTCTCGGGCGCCGGTGCGTCGTCGGTCGGAGCCGACGCCTCCGCGACCGTCACCGATCCCGCACCGCTCCCCGAGGGGAGGGTGACGGTGGCGGACCGAACGTCGTCGCCGCCGACCGCGACGGTCGCCGATCCGTCACCACCCACGCCGGCCCGGGAGACGGTCTCGCCCTCCGAGACCGACGCCGACACCGAGCTGTTGGTGTCGTTCTGGGTGGCGACGGTGAGGGTGTAGCTGTCGGGGTCCGCACCGTCGGTCGACCACGAGAGCGTCCGGGTTACCGACTCTCGAGCACCGACCGTGATCGAGGTGGCGCTCTGCTGGCTCCCGTTCGCCGAGAGGGTGAGCTGCTGGGTCGACTCGACGAAGGCCGTGTTCTCGACGGTCGCGGTCACGTCGAGGTCGTCGCCGACCGTCACGGGACCGTTCGACGTGACCTGTCGGACGACGAGGTTCGCGGGACCGTTCGCGGTGACGGTGAACGCGTCGTCGTCACCGCCGGGCACCGCCCCGTCGACGATGGTGTCGCCGTTCGTGTCGTTCGCGTCGACCCTGAACTCGTAGCTCTCCGCCGGGAGTGCGACGCTGACGTTGACCGACTCGACGGCGTCGTCGCCCCCGTCGAGCGTGCTCGCCCCCGTCGCCGATCCGTTCACCACCGATCCGTCCTCGACGACCTGTACGTCCGTCCCGGCGCTCAGCGCCCGCACGTCGATGCTGTCCTCGTCGACGCCGACCGGATCGCCGACCGAGACGTTGACCGTCGCGCGTGCGTCGGTCACGTCGTCGGTCGACTCGGAGACCGCCTCGCTCACGGTACCGATCCGTACCGAGTCGACCGTGTTCCCACTCAGGACCGCCTCGCGGATCGCGTTGGGTTCCGAGTTACCGTCGACGGTCGATCCGGAGCCGAGAGGATCGACGAGCACCTCGGAGTTGTTCGGGTCGGCGTTGCTGGTCGTGTCCGACACCGTCTCGACGGTGTTACCGGAGAGGGTCACGTTCGCACCCCTGTACACGTATATTCCCTGTCCGGACTCGTCGACGACGTTGTTTCGAAGCGTCGCGTTACCGCTCTCCACGGCGAGTCCGCCCAGAGCGCCCGGGGTTGCGTGAGCACTCCGGTTTTTTGTCGTCAGACGGCTGTCCTCGACGACCGCGCCGGTCACGTCACCGACCTTTAGACTCTGTCCGAACAGACCCGATCCGGGAACGCCGGCTTTCACCAGCTCCAGCCCCCGGACGGTCACGTCGTCCGCGAGGACACGCATCGTCGGCTGACCGCCGTTGTCGCCCGCCTTCGTCGAGTTGTAGACGACGCGGGCGTTCCCGTTCTCCGACATGCTCAAGATGCCGTCTGTCCTGGTGAATGGTCGCCATGCTCGCCACATTCCTGTGCTTGCGGGCAGCGCGGCTGGTTGCCGGCCGCTGACAATTTTGCATTTATTATAAGTATCATACCATTTCCGATTTCCGAAGGGTTTTAGTATCGCCGTCTGGTAATGGTGTCTAATCATGACAGGTCAAAGTAAAGTTTTCAGCGCTATCACTCTCGCCGCAATTGTAACACTTTCCACAATTATAATCGGGGTACCATTCAGTGCGTCGGTAGTAACCGCTCAAAGCACCATCGTTGTTGATGGTGATGGGACAGGTGATTATACTAATATTCAAGAGGCGATTAACAATGCAAATTCAGGCGATACGATCGTCGTGAACAAATCAACCGGATATGGTCCGATTGTCATCAGTCGAGATTCGAACCCATCCAACCTGACGATTAGAGCTGCGGATGGTAGCACGCCGACAATCAGCTCTACCGCATCCAATGGAGAACCGACAGTCGCTGTCGATCAGAATAATATCACTATTGAGGGGTTCGCTATTGAGCGGTCTGGATCCACGAGTACGGTTGCGGAGACAGTTCGGGTCGCCGCTAGCAACGTAACACTCATCGACAACACGTATGAGCTGACGGGTGGTGCAAATGATGCCGGTATTAATGTCTTGACGGACGCGTCGGGCGCCAGCGGGGCATCAAATCCCACATCAGCGATTTCAGGAATTTCAATCGAAGGTGGTGAGATTATCACAGACGACACTAGCCAGACCGGACTACTCGTTGCGAACAACAGTATGCCCGGATTCAAAACCGGCGCTGTAACTGTAACTGACGTAACGTTCACAGCAAAGAGCGGTGGTGTCCACCTCTATGAACTCGGTACCGGTGATACAGATGCTATCAGTGCAACTGCAACCTTTGAAAATAATGATTTCAATGGTGGCGCAGCCGTTCCCGATACGATCGGCTCCGGTGAGACAGTTGGTGGCTTTAGTCTGGAGGATGTGATTACGAGCACAGTCCAAGATGCGATTGATGTTGCTGGAGCGGATGCAACAATTGACGTTGCAGGCGGTACGTATGACGAGAGCGTTGTTATCAGCCGCGACGCTGATCCGTCCGGACTGACGATTCAAAAAGCAGCCGGTGCTGGATCAAAACCGACGATCGTCCACAGTGCAGACAATGGTGAGCCGACCATCGCTGTTGATCAGGACGACATCACAATTGAAGGATTCGTTATCAACCGGTCTGGATCCGCGAGTACGGTTGCGCAGGCGGTTCGGGTCGCCGGCAACAACACTGTACTAGGTTCAAACATCTTCAACGTTACCGGCCCTAACGATGCGGCTGTCGGTGTCTTGACCGACTCTTCGGGTGCTGCCGGTAACCCATCGTTCACTGGAGAGATCGCGAGTGTCACGATTAGCGGAGGAGAGGTCATCACCAGCGACTCGACGCAGACCGGACTGCTCGTCGCCGATACTGGTAGCGCCAGTTTCGCGGCTGGGGCTGTCACCGCGAGTGGTGTGACCTTCGTGTCGAACGGCGACGGCACACACGTTTACGAGCTCGGCACGGGTGAGACAGATGCCATCGATACCGTCGCCACGTTCGGGAACAACGACTTTGTGGGCGGAGCAGCCGTCCCGGACACGGTTAGCGATGATGCGACTGTCGGCAGCTTCAGTGTTGAGGGCGTAATTGCGGGTACCATACAGGGTGCCGTTGATGTTGCCGGGACAGGGGCGACAATCGATGTCGCAGCAGGCACGTACAACGAGAGCGTGACTATCAGTACGGCTGATGTGTCGCTTCAGGGTCCAAACACTGGGGTTGCTGGATATGGCGCCAGTCGTAGTAACGAAGCCACAGTCACCGATAAGAATGGACGGCTGGTTATCGATGCATCGAACGTCGAAATCAATGGGTTCAATTTCGAATTCGACAAGAGTGCCATTCAATCAAAATCTGGTAACGATAATTTGATAATCAATAACAGGTTTGAGCTGACTGGAAGCACAAGTAACCAGTACGCGGTCCGTGTCGGTGGCGGCTCCCCCGGTACTGATGTCCGCAATAACCTCTTTGCCAATATTGTGTCGAGCGACGGCACTGGCGGCGACAATGCCGATGGCGTTGTGGTGACTGATCCCCGTGGTACGACAATCGCGAATAACAACTTCAGCAGTGTCGACACCGGTGTGAATGTCGGTGACCAGGGTCCCGTAGCTGGGACACTAGTTGTCAAAGACAACGCGTTTACCGACATCACACAGTTCGGGGCTGTCGTACTAAATAACAAGGATGCAGGGCTGGACGCCAATGTGACAAACAATACGATTGAGTCGAGTCGTACCGGTGTTCTCGTATTCGCTGGTAACGCAAACAGCAAAATCAAAATTAACGAGAATAATATTGAATCGGACGTCGGAACCGGCGTCTCTGAGAATGATATTGCCGGGACAGTAAACGCCACCAGAAACTGGTGGGGAGCACCGAGCGGGCCGAGCGGTCAGGGGGACGGCTCGGGTAGTGCGGTAGATGCGAACGTCGATTTCGAACCGTTCTACACCGATGCTACAAGACAGACACTACGGGTCAAGGTGAGCGATCCGTCCGTACAGAACGCTTCGCAGGCCAGCGTTGGCGGTGACAGGTCGGCGACCGTTACGGTCAGCGGTAAGGACATCCAGTCCACAACTGTCACGCTCCCCTCCGGAAGTGGTGCACGTTCAGTGACGGTCGGCGAGGCGTCCAGCCCATCCGGCAACGCGCAGGGTACGGAACCGGAGAACGATGTAGCAACGTACTTCGACATAAGTGCCGATCAAACGGTCGATGAGTCGGTCGACATCTCGGTGATAGTCAAGACATCGACGCTCAGCAATGCCGGGATTGCGACTGAAGACGCCGTGATTCTCCACTACGTCGATGGTGCGTGGACGGAGCTCGAGACGACTTCGTCCGTCAGCGGCGGAACGGTCACGCTCAGCGCAACGGCCACGAGCCTATCACCGTTTGCGGTTGGTGCGACCGCCGGTGGTGGCGGTGGTGGCGGTACCAGTGGTGTACTCGCTATTGACGACACATCGGTTACAGAGCGCCTCGGCACGGGGCCAGTTCAGCAGGTGACGGTCAACTTTGAGGAAGCAACGAGTGGGACAGTCGAGATCAAGGCTGTTGATGACTTCCCGGCCGGCGCGCCCGCTATTGACCAGCAGGTGCTGGCGAGGGTCGATATCTCGCCCCCGCGGGATGCCGCGAACGCACCGGGAACTGTAGAACTCACGGTCTCACGTACTGCTGTGACTGATGCCGGAGCTGACCCCTCTGAGCTTCAGATCGTGCGATACAACCAGAATAGTGGTGAGATCGAGACACTAACGACCGACGTGGCGGGAAGGGATGACCAGACGGTCACTGTTTCAGCCGACACACCTGGTTTCTCGGTGTTTGGAATTACAGTGGCTGAGCAGGGGACTGTGACAGCTGCCCAGACGGCAACAGCAACACCTGAGCCGACAGCAACGGCGACCCAAACGGCGCCTGAGCCACCAACGGACACGCCGACAGCCGAATCGACACCAACCGAAACGGCGCCAGAGACGCAGACACCGACAGAAGGTGGAGGGCCAGGCTTCGGTGCTATCGTCGCGATTGTCACGTTGATTGCATTCGCACTGCTGGCGGCTCGGCGCAGTACGTAGGCGACGAAGATCGTCGTCCCTGCTCGCAGGACTGTCGGGCTCGCAGGGCCATGGCTGGCCGCCGGTCGCTGACAGCCGGATCGTAGTCGCCGTTAGCCGGGGGGTGGTCCGCTGTCGTCGGCCTCAGCTCGAGGTGACGGGGCAGAGTTCCCACACGCAGCCCTGTCTGTGCTCGCAGCGGCCTCGTCTGGGTCACGGACCGCCAACTGCCACGTATAGGAGTCCCATACGGGGGAGTTGGCGATCCCGGCGTCGAGGTCGACGACGCCGCTGGTTGGGACACCGTCCGTCGCGTACAGCGTTGCGCCGTGATCGCCGGCGCCCTCGAGCGCCTGGACGTCATCGACGCGATCGTCGTGCTCGAGACGACGCAGCGTCTGGCGGACGTGTTCCTTCCTGCAGTCGGCCGCGTCGGCGAGCTCTCGTGCAGACTTGGGGTCGCTCGCCTCGCGTAGCATCTCGACTATGCGGTCCTGCTTCTCGCCGTAGCTCCAGACGACGCCTGGGGTCTGGACGTCGGCGAAGCCTGGCGGGAGAGCGTCAGTCCGGACGAACACGGTCGCCGTGCTCGTGGGATCCTCGGGCTTGCGAGCGTAGCGGCCGGCAGCCTGAGCGACGTGGGCCTCGCGCACCGAGGCGAGGATCGCCGACGCGGTCTCGGCGTCGTCGCCCTCGAAGCCCCGACCGTGAGCACGCCGGTGGCCCGTCCCGGCACACGTATCACAGCCCTCACCCTCGCAGCGCTCGCACTCGCCCTCCGAGCGCTCCGGTATGGCGTCGAGATCAAGCTCCACGAGCAGGTTCAGCACGTAGTCGTCGCCGGGATCGATCGATCCTTCGACGAGCCCGACTGATTCGCTCGCGAAATCGTTGCGCGATTTCTCTTCGCCGTAGTGCATCGTCTCCGGGGCGGCTACACCGGCGCGCTCCAGCATTGACTCGAGTCGGTCCTCGACGCTCGCGGCTGTGACCGCGGTCCGAAAGTCAGCGCCGTACGTTTCGCGCAGCTGCTCGACGATCGCCCGCGAGCCCTGTGAGTCGAAGTACTCACCACTTGCTAGTGGGCGCGTCGCGTCACCCACCTGGACAACACGGAGTCCACGCTCGTATCGGCGCCAGAGCCGCCGCTCATCGGACTCGAGTACGCGCCGACGCTCGATCCAGGGGACCGTGTTCGCCTGCCAGACCGGAAGCGCGGGATGGGCGTCCAGCCCGACCACGCTACGGGCGGCACCGAAATCGGGCACGGCCCGAACGGTTTGGACTTCGTGGGCATCGTCCAGCACGATCGACACCCACTCCCGATTCCAGCCGTCGTCCTCACGCGCGCCGCCGTCGAGCCGCGGGGGCTCGTACGGCGTCTTCCCGTGACGACGTCCGTTCGGCCGCTCCTCAGCGTGGAGAACCGCGCGGGCTAATGCTGGGGCGAGTGTGTGGGCGTTCGGATCGCTGAAGTACCAGTCGCGGTCGGGTTCGACCTCGAGGTCGTCGCGCAGGTCGTCGACGAGCCCTTCGCGGTACTCGCTCTCAACGAGTCCGTGGCCGCGGGCTTCGTCCTGGAGGTCGCCGGCGCCGGTCGCGACGGTCACGAGCTGTTCCCACGAGTCGACGGCCGCGTCGATCTCACGGAGGTACGCGGTCACGGCCCGCCGCACGCGGTCGGTGGTGAGATCTTGGACGTAGTCAGGCTCCTCGTCGAGCACGACGTTGTTCTCCATCCGGAGTCCGGGCGCGAACGCGAAGTTGTGGGTCGCAATTACCAGCGAGTAGTTCCCCTCGCGAAAGTCCGCCCACTGTTCGAGTCCGCGGCACTCCCCATCGGTACAACAGGGCAGCTCACGGCTCTGGTCGTTGCGCTGCTCGAGTTCGCGATGCACGGCCGAGAAGTGGATGCCCCGCCCTTCGCAGCGCTCCTTGATCCACTCCGAAGCAGGCACACCCTCGACTGTGATCGGCTCGCGGTCGGGATCGTCCGCGACGGCCTCCGGGTCAAAGTCGCCGCCGGCGACCGGACACGCCTCGGATCGCGAGAGCATCACGATGTGCTCGCCACCCTCCTGATCGGCGATCGCGGCGGCCTCGTCGCGCGCGTCCTGGGTCTCGAGTAGGTGAACGACCGGGCGGTCGCCCGTAATATCATCGCGCGCGGCCCACCGCGTCGCGGCGACGGTGTGGGTCTTGCCCAGCGCGGTCGGCGCGTCGATCACCCGGTGGTCTGCCTCGCGTACGACCTCGGCGATCGTGTCGAAGAGCCGATCGCGGGCCTCGTCGGTCGTGGGCCATCTGAGCCCGCGCTTGCGGGCGGCCCGCCGGCGGTCGGTGGGCGAGAGCGCGTCGAGCTGGCCGAGTGGGAGTGCACCAGTCGGCATCCCGATATTGCCACCGCCACCGCCCGCCGACCCTGATGGTGATGACGCTGAGATCGGCGTCGACGGTGTGGACTGCTCGCTCGGCGAGGGAAGGCCGTCGGTCGGCCCCATCGCGTCGACGATGGACTCGACACCGGCGTCGTCGGTGTCCGCGTCCTCCTCGTCACGGTCCGGCGCAGCAGCCGGGCCGGCCTCTTCAGCTGGCCGACTCTGTGTCTCGGGACCCGCATCGTCGACGGCGGCCTGGTCGGCGGTCCTGCCTCCGCCTGGGTGACAGTCGTCGCACAGACTGTGGTCGTGGGGGTGGCGACGCTGCTCGTGACAGCCCGGGATCGCGCACTGCTCGTCGGTCGGAACGTCCCAGCGCGATGCGGGCCTAGGCGCGGGGCTGGTACTGACCTCGATATCATCGCCGCGACCGTCGTCCTCGAGGATGTCCTCAACGAGATCTAGGTGCTCGGGCCCGAGGCCCAGCCGACCGAGGGCGACGATCGGGTCGGTTTCGGGGTTGGCAGCAGCGAAGCGCTCGACGCGCTCGCGAAGCTCGTCCGGATCGCGACCACCGTCGGTCGCGACGGGGAATCGGTCGGCCTCGTGGCAGCTGTGACACTGGACTCGAGACCCAACCCGGTGCGATCGGGTGGGCTTGTTACAGACTGCGCAGTGTCCGAATGCCCGACCAAGCCGGTCGGTAAGCCGCTCTTGAAGCGTGCCGATCCGTTCGTGGACGCTCACCGGCCGGTCCCCCCGTCGTCGGTAACCAGGACGCGGCTCGCCATCCGGATGAGATGTTTCTTTATCGTGAGGACAGAGAGGCCGGCGTCGAACTCGTCCTCGAGCGCACGCTTCGCAGCAACGAAATTGACCTGCTCACTCTCTGGGGTCGTCTTAATCTCGTCGGCGACGACCGAGATCGCGTGCCCTGGCCCGTCGACGAGTTCGCAGATCGGGCAGTCGGTCACACCGACCACCCCCAATCGTCGAGCGTCGACTGTCCGGGCTCGTCGGGACCATCGGCTACCTCGACAGGCGTCGGGACGTTCTCGACCGAGACTTCGCCGTCAGGGTCGTCGGTGACGGCGACGGTTTCGCCGTTTTCGCGCCCGGGCTGAGCCGGACGCTCAGTAATGTACTGATCCCGACCATCCAGCGCGGGCCCGCTGTATCGGCGCCCGCTCACGCGGACACACCCTCCTGGTGCGCGCCGGTGCTGGCGCTATGCCTTTTTAAGGGG
>CAZMLQ010000012.1:0-6818 GCA_964567195.1 uncultured Haloferacaceae archaeon
CCGAGGACGGCGTCCACATGCTCGTCCTCGACGAGGTGCTGTACGCCGCCAACCGGGGGCTGATCGAGCCCGCCGACGTGGTCGACCTGATCGAGCGCGCGCCGGACGGCCTGGAGCTGGTACTCACCGGCGGCCACGAGGAGCCGACCTACGCGACCGAGCGCGCCGACCTGGTGAGCGAGGTGCGAAAGCGGGTCCACCCGATGGACGCCGGCCAGCGCGCGCGCAAGGGGACCGAGTACTAGCCCGGCGGCGTCGATCCGGCCCCGTCCGCGCAACCCCTATGCCGGACGCGCTCGCGGTACCGGCCGTGACCGCCCGGACCGTCCTCGTCGCCGGCACCGCGAGCCACGTCGGCAAGTCGACGGTGGCCGCGGGGCTCTGTCGTCTGCTCGCCGACCGCGGGGTCGATGTCGCGCCGTTCAAGGCCCAGAACATGTCGAACAACGCCCGCGCGGTGCCCCGGGCGACCGCCGACGGCTTCGGCGAGGTCGGCGTCTCGAGCTACGTCCAGGCGCGGGCGGCCCGGATCCGGCCGACCACCGACCACAACCCGGTCCTGCTGAAGCCACGCGGCGGCGGCGAGTCACAGCTGGTGATCGACGGCGAGGCCGTCGGCTCCTACCCCGCACGCGGGTACTACGACGACGCCTGGGACCGTGCCCGGCGGGCCGCCCGCCGCGCCCACGCCCGGCTGGCGAGCGCCCACGACGTGGTGATCGCCGAGGGGGCGGGCTCGGTGGCGGAGCTCAACCTCCACGACCGCGACCTGGCGAACGTCGAGACCGCCCGGTTCGCCGACGCCGAGCTCCTGGTGGTGGGCGACATCGAGCGCGGCGGCGTCTTCGCCTCGTTGGTCGGTGCGTTCGAGCTCGTCCCCGACGACCTCCGCGAGCGGGTGGTCGGGGCCGCGATCACCAAGTTCCGGGGCGACCGCTCGCTGCTCGCGCCCGGGCTCGAGGCGTTCGAGGCCCGGACGGGCGTCCCCGTCCTCGCCGTGCTCCCCCACGACGATCCGGGGCTGCCGGCCGAGGACAGCGTCTCGCTGCCCGCCCGCGACGAGCGCGGGCTCCGGGGGGCCGACGACGGCGTCTCCACCGACCGGACGGTGACCGTCGCGGTCCCCCGGCTCCCCCGTGCCTCGAACGCCACCGACCTCGGCCCGCTCGCGGCCGTCCCGGGCGTCCGGGTCGCGTGGACCCCACTCGACGCCCCGCTCGACGCCGACGCGGTCGTGCTCCCCGGCTCGAAAAACACCGTCGACGATCTGCTGGCGGTCCGCGAGGCGGGGCTGGACGACCGCCTCCGGGCGTTCGACGGCCCCGTCGTCGGGCTCTGTGGCGGCTACCAGCTCCTCGGTCGCCGGCTGACCGGCGCGGCGGTCGAGGGGCTCGGCGACCGCGAGACGGTCCCGGGCGTCGGACTGTTGCCGGTCGAGACCCGCTTCGACGCCGACAAGCGCGTCGCGCGGGTCGAGCTTCGCTGTCGGGGCGTCGGCCCGCTCGCCGGCGTCGACGGCCGGCTCTCGGGCTACGAGATCCACGCGGGCGAGAGCCGGGCGGTTCCGGGTGCCGACCCCGCCACGCCGTTCGCCGCGCCCGACGGCCGCGACGGGGCCGACCTCGGGACGGCCGCCGGACCGGTGCTTGGCACCTACCTCCACGGGCTGTTCGAGAACCCGGCGGCCCGGACGGCGTTCGTCGACGCCTGCTACGCGGCCGCGGGGCGCGAGCGCCCGCCGGCCGCGACCGGCGCGAGCCCGGCCGACGCCGCGGCCGACCTCGTTGAGCCCCTCGCGGCGGGGCTCGGGCTCCCGACCGGCGACGGCCCGCCTACCGAACCGTGACGACGGTGAGAAAGACGAGCGCGACCGCCTGGAGCCCACGCAACACCGCGACCGACTGCTGGACGCCGGTGGCGCCGGCGTACAGCATCGCGGTGCTGAAAAAGAAGTAGATGGCGACGGCGTTCTCCGCGAGCATGACCGCGCCGAACGCGACGAGGCCGGCGACCATCCGGGTTCGGAACTGGCGGTAGTTGCGGACCCAGACGCCGGTGAGCACGGCGAGAAGCACCACGTTGACCGCGGCGAGGGCGCTGGCGACCGCGATCCAGGGGCCCATCGAGGCTATCAGCCCTCACCCCCGCCGTCGTCTGGTGCGCCCGATCCGGAGCCCGAGCCCGATCCGGAGCCGGTCGCGCCGGCGATGCGCTCGAACGTCTCGCGGTGGCGCTCGAAGCGGTCGGTGAGAAAGTAGAGCTTGCCGTACTCGTCGCCGCCGGGCTCGACGATGTCGTGTTCGATTAGGGCGTCGAGGTGGTGGCGGACGGTGTTGTAGTCGAGGTCGAGCCCCCGCGCGAGCTGGTTGGCGTTGCGGGGGCGCTCGCTCAGCCGTCTCACGATCCGCACCCGGTTCTCCGCGCCCCGCGTCCCGGCCAACAGGTACCAGAGCGCCTTCTCCATGCCGGGCTCACCCCGACCACGCCGGCCGCGCGCAAAACGTTACCCCCGCGCTCGCTCACGGCCCCACCGTCTCCGAGACCCACCCTGTCGCCCCGCTCGGGTAGGCCTGCTGGCGCTTCTCGGGCTGGAGAGTTCCCTCGCCGTCGGTCGCCCGGACGACCACCTCGTGCTCGCCGTCGGCCTCGTAGACGTGGCGCCACTGGCGCCAGACGTCGATCCCCGGCAGCCGCTCCGAGAGCGCCGCGTCGGTCCAGCTCTCGCCGCCGTCGGTCGAGACCTCGACGCGCTCGATCCCCCGGACGCCGGCGTAGGCGTGGCCCCCTACCTCGATCGTCCCGTCGTCGCGGACGTTCGTGGCGTGGAGTTTCGCCACCGTGTTCACCGGGCCGGTGCCGTGCCAGCCCCGCTCCTCCCAGTAGCCCTCCGCGGGCTCGTTCAGGATCTCGATCTCGTCGATCCACTTGACGTTGATCTCGCCCCAGTGGCCGGGGACGAGCAGCCGCACCGGCCGCCCGTGGGCGCGCGGGAGCGGCCGGCCGTTCATCCGGTAGGCCAGCATCGCGTCCTCCATCGCCGCGAGCGGGAACTCCTCGTAGAAGTCGTCGGCCGCCCGCGCCATCACACAGCACTCGTCGGGCAGCCCCGCGGCCTCCAGGATCGGCATCGCGTCGACGACCGTCCAGAGCGCGTTGTCCAGCTTCTTCCCGTTGATCCCCTCGCCGACACAGCGCAGGCTGACGAACTCCTCGCGCGACTCGCGGCTCGTCAGCGTCTCGTAGTCGATCGAGTACGGCTCCTCGACCGCGCCCGTCACCGAGAGCGACCAGCCGTCGGTCTCGAGGGTCGGATCGACCGAGTTGATGTCGACGTTGTAGAACTCCCGGCTCACCAGCGGCTCGATCCCCTCGATCCCGAGCGACCGCTCGCTCGCCAGCTCGAGCTTCTCGGTGACGGCCGGGTCGAGCGCCGCCTCCTCGTCCGTCCCGCGCTCTCCGCCCGTGCGCCCGGCGCCCGTGGCGTAGCCGATCACGCCGACCCCGAGCAGCCCCGCGAGCCCCGTGAGCGCCCGCCGCCGGCCGTCCGCCGCGCGCCCGGGGCGCCGGACGCCGGGGGCGTGGGGCAGCGCCGCGACCGCCGCCGCGGCGAGGCCGGCGCCCGCCGCGGCCGCCGTCGGCCCCGCGACCAGCGCCGCGAGCGCGGCCACCCCGACCCCGCCGAGCGCGGCCTCGAGCACGCCCGGCAGCCCGGTACGGGCGGCGAGGGTCCGCGCCCCGGCGACCGGGAGCGCCAGCCCGACGGCCGCCAGTCCGACCGCCGTCGCGAGGTTCAGCGCCTGGCCGAGGTCGCCCAGCAGCGTGATCGCGAGCGTGACGACGATCCCGGGCATCGACCGGGCGAGCAGCCCCGCGATCGGTGCGCCGACGAACCCCGGCGTCGCGCCCGCGACGGCGAACGAGCCCGCGACCCCCGCGCCGCCGGCCGCGAGCGCGGTCAGCGCCCCCGGGGCGAGCGCCCGCAACCGGGCGAGTCGCCCCCCTCCGCCGACGGTCCGCTCGGGCGTCCGCGTCCCGTCCGTGTCGGTGTCGTCGTCCGGACCCGGGTCCGCGCTCGCGGTCTCGGTCTCGTCCCCGTTCATCGCGGCCCCACCACCGGGCGCGCGTCCGGATCGCTCATACCTGCCCGGGGAGCCGGCCACGGGTAAACGGTTTCCCGGAGTCGGGGCGAACTCCGTCTAGAGTTCGGTGGCGAGCGGGGCGCGAGGGGGAGGGCTTTTGACCCACGCGGGCGGGTCTCGGACATGGTCGAGGCGTTCGCGGTGGCGAGCGGGAAGGGTGGGACCGGCAAGACCACCGCCACGCTCGCGCTGGGGATGGCGCTCGCGGCCGACCACGAGGTGACGGTCGTCGACGCCGACACGGGGATGGCGAACCTGCTCTTTCACGCCGGGCTCTCCGACGCCGACGTGACCCTCCACGATCTGCTGGTGGCCGACGACGCGAACGTCTCGGTCGCGGACGCCGTCTACGAGCGCTTCGGGATGCGGGTGGTGCCCTGCGGGACGAGCCTCGCGGGCTTCCGTGCGGCCGACCCCGAACGCCTGCGGGGCGTGGTGGCCGAGCTCGCGGCCGAGACGGACGTGCTCTTGCTCGACTCGCCGGCCGCGCTCGACTCGAAGAGCGCGGTCCTGCCGGTCGTGCTCGCCGACCGCGCCGTGGTGGTGCTCCAGCCGACGGTCCCCTCGCTCTCGGACGGGCTGAAGGTCCAGGAGTACGCCCGGTCGTACGGCACCGACACCGCGGGCGTGCTGTTCAACCGGGTGCGAGAGGGCGACCGCGCGGCCGTCGAGCGGGTGCGCGAGCGGGCCGACCGGTACTTCGGCGGGCCGACGCTCGCGGCCGTCCCCGAGAGCGACGCCGCCCGCGGGGCCCGCCGGGCCGGCGAGCCCCTGCTCGCCCACGCCCCCGAGAGCGACGCCGCCGCGGCCTTCCGCCGGGCGGCCGACGCGCTCGCGGTCCGTGACCGACCCGCCGACGGCGTCGCCGACCGCTTTCGCAGCGCCGTCGTCCCCGAGGAGGTATGAGGATCCCGCGCGGCGAGCTCGTCCGCTCGCGCGTGGTCGGCTCCGCGGCCGAGCCGCTCCGCGACGCCCTCGATCGCGGGTTGACGGGCTATCTCCGGCTCGAGCCGGGCGACACCGTCCTGCTCGACGACGAGACGACCGGCGTGATCACCGTCGCCGAGGGCGTGCCCGTGCTCGCCTACGAGGCCGCCACCGACCGCGGCGGCCGGGCGGCGCTCGACGCCGTCGCCGCCCCTGGTCCCTACCGCGCCGAGCTCCACGCCGTCGCGCCCGACGCGATGGCCGACGCCCACGACGAGCCCGACCCCGGGCTCGCGGTCCCGCCCGCCGCGCCTGCCGACCGCCTCGCGGGCGATCCGGCGCTCGTCGACCGGACCCGCGAGGCCGCCCCCGACGCCCGCCTCGCCGACGAGCCCGACGGACCCGGTCCGGACGCCGGCGGACTCGAGGCCTTCCTCGCCGACGAGGAGCGGGTCGCGGCCGTCCGCGAGGAGGCCCGCGCCGAGGCCCGGAGTCGCGCCGCCGAGTGGGGGCTGACCGACCAGCTCGCCGCCGACGCCGACGCGCGACCGGAGCCGGAGCCCGAGCCGGGACCGGAGGCCGACGGCCCGCTCGATCCCGACGCCACGGGGCGGGACTGATCGGGAACCGGCGGCCGGTGGCCGGCGCGGAACGGAACCGTCATGAGTCGACGCGGTGGAGTCGGGGCGTGATCTGGCGCCTGCTCGCGCTGCGGGACGCGGCCGACTTCGCCGACTGGATCCGGCTGGGCGGCGAGTACGTCCGCGACGTGACCGAGGCGATGGGCTTTCGCGCCCCGGGGCTCGACCGCCGGCTGGCCGACGCGACCGCCGCCACCCGGGCCGGCCGGACCGCGGTCCGCCCGGCGGTGGCGCGGCTGGTCGCGGCCGACCTGCTGGCCGACGCCGCCTTCGCCGGTCCCTTCTGCGAGTGGACGCCGACGTGGTACGAGCTCGCGCTCGCCGGCCCGAACGCGCTGGCGAGCCGGCGGCTCCGGCGGGTCGCCCGGCCCTACGCCGCCCGCCTCGACCACGTTCCGGTCCCCCGGTTCTCCCGTCCCCGCGATCACCTGCTCGACGGCCGGCCGGCGATCGCCGCCGTCGACGGCTTTCGCGACCGGTTCGTCCTTGCCGACGCCGTCCTCCACCTCGAGTGGTACGTCCACGTCGCCCGCGAGGCCGGCGTGACCGTCCCCGAGTCGCTGGTCGCGCGCACCCGGAACGCGAGCCTCGCGTACTACGCCGGCCGGCAGGCGGCGCTGCCGGCCGACGTTGCGCGCTTCCAGTATCACCTCTTCGGCGACGCCGACTGGGTCCGCCGGATCGACGCGGCCTACGGTCTCGACAGCGCGCTGTTCGGGCTCTGGGAGCGGCTGCTCGCCGACGCCCGTGCCGACCTCGCCGCCGAGGCGTAGCCCGTCTCGCCACGCCTACCGCTCCTCGAGTTCGGTCCCGTCGCGCGGGCAGAACGCCACCGACGGGTCGTGGCTCCGGAAGCCACAGACCGGACACGACCGAACCGGCTGGGGCTCGTCCGTCTCGTCCCCGCCGGCCCACCGGACGAGCAGCGGGACGAACGGGACGACGAGCAGGAGTACCGCGACCCCGGTGTAGTACCAGACCGCGGCGCTGACCGCCAGCGAGGCCAGACCCACGACCCCCGCCGTCAGCGTGCGCGATCCGACCACGCCATCTCTACGCCGCGGATGGGAAAGCCAGTTGTGGTCGCCCCGCGCGTGGCCGGCGGCGACTC
>CAZMLQ010000012.1:6918-25853 GCA_964567195.1 uncultured Haloferacaceae archaeon
GGCGGCGACTCACGGCTGGGTCGAGCGTCCGCGGTCGGCGGCGACTCGTGGGCGGGTCGAGCGCCCGCGGCCGCGCGGGGCCCGTGCCGGGCGAAAGCTACTCGGACGACGCCCCCGACGTGTGTGACGATGGCACCGCCCACGGAGCGGGAGTTCGCCCGGCTGCTGGCCGGCGTCGGGCGCGAACGATTCGCCCGGCTGCTGGCCGCGGTCTGGCGTGCCCGGGGGCGGTCGGCCCGCGTCGCGACCGGCCGCGTCGAGGTGACAGACGGGCCGACGATCCTCGTCCACACCCCGCCGCGGGGGCTGCCGGCGGCGCTCGCCGCCCGCCGGATCGCCGGCCCCGCCGGCGCCGACGGCGTCGACGCCGTCGCCACGACCGCGCCGCGGGTCGCGACCCGCCTGCGCGAGCGTGGGCTCTCGGTCGTCGCCCCGGCGACGCTCCGGGAGGCGCTGCTGTACGACGTCGACCGGACGACCGCCGACACGCTCTGTCGGACCCACCTCGGGAGATCCCTCGACGCGCCGGTGACGCCGTCGGCCGCGAGCCGGGCCCGCGCGGTCGCCGGCCGGATCGGAACGCCGGGGGCCGTGGTCGTCGCGCTGGTGCTCGTGGCGCTGGTGGCGACGGCGGGCGCGCCCGCGGGGGACGTCCCCGCCGCGGCCCCGCCGGCGGCCTCCGCCCCCTCGAACGACGAGCCGTCGGCCGATCCGGTGTCGGGCGACCGGCTCGCGCCGGGGCTGACCACGAGCGGGGTGGACGACGACACGGCGCTGGCGAGCGCCCACGCCGAGTCGGTCCGGGACCGGCGCTACCGCTGGCGGGTGCGCTACCGCGAGCACGACCGCGACGATCGCTTTTTCCTCCCCGCCGCCCGAACGACGGTCGTGCGGGTGGGTGAGAACGACCGGATCCACGCGCGGGTGATCGGCTGGGGCGAGCCGGCCGCCTCGCCGCTGTCGGACAGCCGCCGGGCGGCCTACGCCGACGGCGAGCACCGCTACGTCCGCCGGCAGGGATCGAACGGGACGGCGACGGTCACGCGCTCGGCGCTCGGCGCGGTCCCGGCCCGGCGGTACGCGCGCCAGGCCGCCCAGTACGTCCGGTGGTTCGTGGACGCGGGCGAGACGCGGGTCCGGGGGAGCGTCGAGCGCGACGGGACGACCTACCACCGCCTGGTCGGGCGCGGCGAGGGCTTCACCGTGACCGACGGCTACAGCCTGAGCGCGCTGGTCTCGTCCACGGGGTTCGTCCGCTCGCTCCGGGTGAGCTACGTCCCCGACGAGGATCCCGGGGTCGTGGTGGTGATCGAGTCCGAGTACGACCGGCTCGGGACCGCGACCGCGCCGTCCCCGCCGTGGTACGCGGCGGGCGCGACCGCGACGGCGACGAGCGGGGCGGGCGCGAACGCGACGGCCACGCCCGCGCCGAGCATCGAAGCCACGACCGACGCGACGGCCACGCCGACCGAGCCGTGACCCGACGCGCCGTCGCCGCCGGCTTCGAGTCGTTCGTCGACGACGCCATCGCGGCGACCGCCGACGAGTTCTCGCTCTCCCGGGCGCTGGCGGGGGCCTCCGGTCCGGTCGACCGGCTGCTCGACCGCTCGGACGCGCTCGACCGTCGGGTCGTCCGGCCCGAGCTCCGGTCGTACCGGCGGTCGATCCTCGACCAGTTCGACGCCACCCTGGACCACGCCGAGGCGATCGCGACGGGCGCGGACCCGGACCACCGCGAGGCGCTCCTGGCGAGTGACCCCTTCACCGACGCGCTCCGGTCGGACCTCGCGCCGGCCCGGCGCGAGCGCGTTTGCGACCGCCTGCTCGCGCGCCAGCACCGGCTGGCCGAGGCGACCGTCCCCCTGCTCGAGCATCCGGCCGACGAGTTCTGGCCGGCCGTCGTGGGCGCGCTCGACCGCCCGACGGCCGAGGCGCTGGTGGGCGAGCAGTTCCGGTTCACCGAGCCCGTGGTCGCCGACCGCGACGCGTTCGCGTTCACCACCCGGATCGACACGGGCGATCTCCTCTCGCTGCCGATCGGGCCGACGATCACCGTCGAGTACACCGACGAGGCCGTCCGCTCGATGCGGGTCGCCGAGGGGCAGGTGATCGAGGCGGCCGAGCGAGAGATCGACCGCCGGTTCTAGTCGAGTAGCTGGCTCAACAGCTTCGACTGCGCGGCCGCAAGATGCTCGGCGAACGTCGAGGGCTCGATGCCGAGCGCCGCCGACACCTCGGTCGCGTTCGACTCGCGCGGGTACTCGAAGTAGCCCATCTCGTGGGCGGTCTCGACCACCTCGGCCTGGCGCTCGGTCAGGCGGTCGCGGTCGACGACCACCGAGTCGCCGCTTTCGTTGCGGCCGTCGGCCGTCCGGACCAGGTAGCGCACCGCGACGCTCTCGCCCCGGTCGCGCAGGGTCGCGATCACGTCGCGAAAGCGGTCGGCGTCCGCGAGATGGAGGGTGAGAAAGAGCGAGCCCCGCTCGGCGCGAACGTCGGCGACCGGGCAGTCGAGCGCCTCGACCGCCTCGCAGACGCAGGGCTCGTCGGCCGTGCGCTCCAGCCGGTAGACCTGCTCGGAGCCGTACTCGAAGACCGGCTCGACGTCGGCGTGCTCGTCGGCGTCCGGGGCGTCGACCCGGAACTCCTCGACCAGCCCGTCGGCGGCGCCCGCCCGCGACACGTCGGTGACCTCGCTCCCGGCGCCGGCCGAGACGGCGGCGACCGGGCAGTCGCTCGGCGACTCGATCTCCAGTTCGGCGCGCACACCCGTCATCCTCTCCTCGTCGCGGCGTCGAGAACAAAGCCCCACCGAAGCGTTCCCAGCCGCCGGGAACGACCCCGGCCGTGATACCGGGGGTCAGCCGACGAGTGACGGCAGGGCCGCGAGCGTCGAGAGCCGGTGGGTCGGGGGCGTCCCGAGGTCGGTCTCGTCGACCGGATCGTGGCCCGGGCGCGCGAGGAGGGCGGCGTCGGCGCCAGCCCGCCGGGCCGCGATCACGTCGCTCGCGCTGTCGCCGACGAACAGCGTCGCCGCCGGCTCGACGCCCAGGTCGGCACACGCCCGCTCGACGAGGTGGGGCGCGGGCTTGCGCCGGCGCAGGCTCGACAGCTCCGGGGCTCGTGCCCGGACCGTCCCGACGGGGGCGTCGAGCAGGTCGACCACGAACGAGACCGTCCGGTCGACGTTGTTGCTCGCCACCCCCAGCGGGACGCCAAGCTCCGCGAGCGCCTCCACGTCGGCGTAGGTGCCCTTGGCCCCGCGTTCGATGGCGCCGCGCTCGGCCGCCGACACCGTCCGGTCGCGGGTCGTCCAGACCCGCTCCGGATCGAGCCCGTGGTGGGCACAGCGCTCGCGCACCCGCTCGGGGCTGGTGCCGACCCACAGCGCGTCGCGGTCGGTCGCGGTCGGCTCCACCCCGAACTCCCGGTAGGTCCGGTCGAGGGCGTCGACGATCGTCGCCCGGTCGGTCAGCTCGACCAACACCCCGTCGTTGTCGAGCACGACCGCGTCGTAGGCCATACCCGTGGTACGGCGGCGTCGGTCCTATCGGTTTCGGGCCGGCCCGACCGCTTAGGACCCCCGCGCCCGTCGGGTCGACGATGTCAGACGACGCCACCTCCGATCCGGATCTCGATCTGGACGCGCTCGATCACGACCGGTTCGTCCGGCGCGCGATCGACCTCGCCCGCGAGGCCGACACGGCCGGCGACGAGCCCTTCGGCTCCGTGCTCGTGCGCGACGGCGCGGTCGTCGCCGAGGCCCGCAACCGCGTGCGGACCGAGAGCGACATCGCCGAACACCCCGAACTGACGCTCGCACGCCGGGCGGCCGCCGAGTCCGACCCCGCCGAGCGCGCCCGGACGGTCATGTACACCAGCACGGAGCCCTGCCCGATGTGTGCCGGCGGGATCGCCATCGCCGGGCTCGGCGCCGTCGTCTACAGCGTGCCCGGCGCCCGCCTCGCCGCCCTCGCCGGCGGCCGGCAGGACCTGCCCTGTGGCGAGGTGTTCGAGCGCCGCGGTGCCGACGTGGCGGTCGTCGGCGAGGTCCGACTCGAGGCGGGCCTGGCGGTCCACGGCCACGGCGCCGACGCGGCCGGCGAGCCGTCGTAGCGCGAAACGGTTTCGGTCGCCGATCCGTACCGACCGGCGATGGCACCCTCGCGGTCCGGCCCCGTCCCCGACCACGGGCCGCCGACCGAGCGGGCCTTCGTCCGCCTGCTCGCCGGCGTCGGGCGCGAACGCTTCGCCCGCCTGCTGGCCGCGCTCTGGCGGGCCCGCGGTCGCCCGGCGACCGCCGCCCCGGACCGCGGGCGCGTCGAGGTGGCCGGCGGGCCGACGATCCTCGTCCACGCCCCGCCGCGGGGGCTGCCGGCGGCGCTCGCGACCCGCCGGCTCGCCCCCGACCGCGCCGACGCCGTCGCCACGACCGACCCGGGGGTCGCGGCCCGGCTGCGCGAGCGGGGCCACGACGTGGTCGGCCCCGAGACGGTCCGAACGGCGCTGCTCTACGACTGTGACCGGACGACCGCGGACGCGCTCTGTCGGCGCCACCTCGGGCGCCCCCTCGACGCGCCGGTCGGGCCCCGCGTGGGCCCGCGTCTCCGGGCCGGCGCGCTCGTGCTCGCCGCCGTCCTCGTCGCGGCGGGGATCGGCGGCGCCCTCGACGGTCCCGCCGGGGTGGGGGCGGCGCTGGCCCCCGAAAGCGACGTGGACGGCGGCGCCGCGACCGCGGCTCCGCGGACGGCCCCGCCGGCTCCGACCGCGACGGCGGCGAACGCGACCGGTCGCGCGGGCTTTGGCCTCGGCGTGGACGCGACCGACCGGGTGGCGCGACTCGAGCGCCCCCCGCCGGGGCTGTCGGCCGACGGCGTGATCGACCGACGGGCGCTCGCCAGCGCCCACGCCGCGGCCGTCGGCGGGCGGCCCTACCGCTGGGAGCTGAGCTACCGGGAGTACACCGCGGGCGACCGGTTCTACGTGCCCGCCGCGCGGGTCCGGACCGTCCGGGCCGCCGGCCCCCGGACCTACCGCTCGACCGTCGGCGGCTGGGGCTCGGTCGCCGACCGGCGGCTCCCCGAGCGGACGCGGGTGGCCTACGCCGACGGCGAGCACCGCCACGTCCGCCGTCTCGACGCGAACGGCACCCCCCGGATCGAGCGGACGCCGGTCGGCCCGCGCGATCGCTTCGCCCGCCGGGCCGCCGGTCACGTCCGGCGGGCGCTGGCGGCCGAGCGCACCGACGTGGTCGCGCGCGTCCGTCACGATGGCCGCCCCGCCTACCGGATCGTCGCCCGCGGGAGCGCCCGCGCGGGCGTCGAGCGGTACAACGCCACCGCGCTGGTCGCGCCCTCGGGGCTCGTCCACGCCCTGCGGGTCAGCTACGTCCGGCCCGACACCCGCCGGATCGTCACGCTCTCGTTCGACTACGACGGCCTCGACGCGACGACGGTCCGGCCGCCGGCCTGGTACCCGCCGGGGAACGCGACCGCGACGCCCGCCGTCGCCCGCTCCGCCTCGCGCCGCGACGCCACGCCGGCGCGCGCCCCCGTCTCGGCCGCTCAGCCGCCCTCCGGCGGCTCCGCGTCCGGCCGGTCCGCGCCGCCGTCGCCGTCGGTCGGTCCGTCGGCGCCCGCCAGCCTGACGCCGGCGAGCGTGAGCCGGTAGAGCAAGAGCGCGAAGACCGCGAACGCGGCCAGTTCGACCAGGTAGAGCCCGACCAGCGCGCCGGGCGTCGGCGCCGGAGCCACCCCGGTCCCGCCCGCGGTCGCCACCGCGTAGAGCGCGACGAGTGTCACCGCGGGCGCCGTCACCACCAGCACGCCCGCGAGCAGCACCCGGACCGACGGGCCCGCCCGTCCGCCGTCGTCCCCGGTCATCCGCCCGCTCCGCGCTCGCCGAGCTCGTCGACGCTCCCGCGCCCGTCGGTGTGGCCGGTCATGTGGGCTCTGGGCACCCGGCCGATATAAATTGCCCGCACGAGGCGACCGATACGGCTAAATCTATACACACTAATTACGGTTCCGTGAACAAACAACAGGAAATGAGCGCAGATCCGGCGCGCGGCCGCCGAGGAGGGCGACGGTGACGCGGGTCGCGACGCCGGCCGAGAGCCGCCGCGGGGCGCTCGCGCGGGCCGTCGCGACGGGTGCCGTCGCGCTCGCGTTCTACCTCGCGCTGGGCGATCCGACCGACCCGTTCGACCTGGCGACGGGGCTGGTGAGCGCGGCCGTCGTCGCCGGCGTCCTCGGCCGGGTGACCTTCGAGCGCTCGCCCTCGGCCTGGACGCTCGTGACCATCGCGCGCGCGGCGGCGTTTCTGCCCCGACTGCTGGTGGCGGTGGTCCGGGCGAACCTGTCGCTGGCGGCCGTCGTCCTCGACCCACGGCTCCCGATCGATCCCGCGGTGGTCCGGCTCCCGGCGCCGGAGGGCGCGGTCGAGCGCGCGCTGCTGGCCAACAGCGTCACCCTGACGCCGGGCACCCTGACCGTCGACGTGACCGACGACGCGGTCGTCGTCCACACCCTGACCGCCGGGAGCCGAGCGGGGCTGGCCGAGGGCTCGCTCCAGCGGGCCGTGGCGGGCGTCTGTCGGGGCTCCGGCGACGAGCGCACCCCGGAGGGTGAGCCCCGGTGACCGATCCGCTCGTCTCGGCCGGCCTGCTCGCGGGGGCGGCCGCGCTCGTCGTTCTCGCGACGCTTCTGGTCGGACGGATCGTCGTCGGCCCCACGACCGCCGACCGGGCCGTCGCGGTCAACGTCGTCGGGACCGGCGCGGTCGTGGTGGTCGCGCTCCTGAGCGCCGCGCTCGACGAGCCCGGCTTCCTCGACGTGGCGCTGGTCTACGCCCTCCTGAACTTCCTGCTCTCGCTCGGACTCGCCCGGATCTCCGTCGAGCGTGGGGGGCTGCTGTGACGACCGCGGTCGCCGTGCTCGCGCTGGCGCTGGTCGCCACGAGCGTGCTGTTCTCGCTGGTGGCCGTCGTCGGCTTTGCCCGGCTGCCCGACGTCTTCGCCCGCGCCCACGCCGCCTCAAAGAGCGAGACCCTCGGCGCGCTCGCCGGGCTCGGTGCCGCCGCCGTCGCGTTCGGCCCCGGCCCCGAGACGATCAAACTCGCCATGCTCGCGGTCTTCGTCCTCGCGACCGGGCCGACGGCCGCCCACGCCGTCGTCCGGGCGGCCACGCTCGCCGGCCGGACGCCCCGGGCCCGGGGCGACGGGGCCGGCTCTCCCGACGCCGGCGGGGACACGAGCGCCGAGACGGACGGCACCGCCGGGGGCGGGACCGGAGCCGGGGGTGGCCGGTGAGCACCGCCGCCGTGCTGGCGGCGCTGCTCGTGCTCGTCGTCGCGACGGCGCTGGTCGTCGCGCTCGCGCAAGGGCTGGTCACCACGCTCCTGGCCTTCGCCGCCTACAGCCTGGGGCTCGCGATGGTGTGGGTCGTGCTCCGCGCGCCCGACGTGGCGCTCACCGAGGCCGCCGTCGGCGCGGGCGCCACCACCGCGCTCTTTCTCCTGCTCGTGCGACGGGCGAGCCGAGCCGCCGACGGGCTGTCCGGCGCGGCACCGACGCCGCCGGCGACGGCCCCGGACGGGGCCGACGACGCGCCCACCGTTCCGCTGGCCGGCCTCCGGTCGCGGGCGGTCGCCGTCGCCGGTCTGGTCACGGCGGGCCTGTTGCTCACCGTGCCGGCCCTGCCCGCGGTCGGCGCGCCCGACGCGCCCGCGTTCGGCCCCGTCACCGAGTTCTACCTGACCGATCCGACCGCGCGCGGGATCGACAACGCCGTGACGGCCGTGCTGGTCGTCTACCGCGGGTTCGACACGTTCGGCGAGATTGTCGTCGTGCTCGCGGCCGCGGTCGCCGTGCTCGCGACGTTCGGCCGGGAGGGGATCGCGTGAGCGCGCCCGTCGACGGCCGACCGACCCCCGACAGCCCCGTCGTCGTCACGACGGTCCGGCTGCTGTCGCCGTTCGTGCTGACGTTCGCGCTGTTCACCCTCTTTCACGGCACCTCGTCGGTCGGCGGCGGGTTCCAGGGCGGTGTGGTCGCCGCCGCGGTCGTGGTGACGCTGGCGTTCGCGTTCGGCGTTCGGCCCGTGGCCCGGTGGGTGCGGGCCGGCCCGCTGCTGGCGCTGGTCGCCGCCGGCCCGGTCGCGTTCGGGACCGTCGCCGCCGCGGGCGCGCTCACCGGCGGGGGCTTTCTCGGCTTCGAGACGCTGCCGATCCCGAAGCCGTCGGTCTACGCCACCGAGGCGATCGAACTCGGGATCGGTGCGACCGTCGCCGGCGTCGTGATCGCGCTGTTCGCCGGCCTCGGCGCCGACCCCGACCCCGGGACGGCGCCCGCGGGCGACGCGCCGGCCGGGGACGAGGACGAGGGGGGCGAGCCCCGGTGACGGCGGTCGATCCCCTCGGCCTCCTCGCGACGCGGGGCACCTACGTCGCCGCGCTCGTGCTCGTCGGCGTCGGCCTCGCCGTCCTGCTGGGCGACCGGAACCTCGTCCGCCGGGTGGTCGGGCTCAACGTCTTCCAGACCGGCGTCTTCCTGGTGCTGGTCGCCGGCGCGTTCCGGACCGGCGGCCGGGCGCCCCTGCTGTCGGTCGGGGGGCCGTTCGTCAACCCGCTGCCCCACGTGCTCGTGCTCACCGCCATCGTCGTCGGGGTGAGCGTCACCGCCGTCGCGCTGGCGCTGGTCGCGCGCCTCCACGACGCCCACGGCACGTTCGACGAGCCGACGATCCGGCGCCGGACCCGCGACGCGGACCGGGAGGCCCGCCGGTGACGACCGCCGGGCTGCTCCCCCTGCTCGTCGCCGTCCCGCTGGTGGGCGCGCTCGCCCCGCTCGCGCTCGGCGCCCGCCGGCCGACGCTCGCGCGCGCGGCCACGCTCGCAATCTTGTTCGCCCACGCCGCGCTCGTCGCCGCCGTCGTCGCGGGCGTCGTCGCGACCGGTCCGGTCCGGTTCGTCGTCGGCGGCCTGCCCGCCGCGGTCGGGATCGGCCTGCTCGTCGACGAGCTGTCGGCCGTCTTCGTCGCGCTCGTCGCGCTGGCGGGGACCGGCCTCTACGCCGTCCGGACCGACGCGACCGGCCCGACAGACGCGCTCTGGCTGTTGCTGGTCGGCGGGCTGACCGGCGTCTGTGTCACCGCCGACGTGTTCAACCTCTACGTCTTCCTCGAAATCTCGGGGCTGGCCGCCTACGCGCTGGTGGCGAGTGGCCGCGGCGGGGAGGCCGCGCTCGCGGCGCTCACCTACCTGCTGGTCGGCACCGTCGGCGCGACGCTGTACCTGCTGGGGGTCGTCTACGCCTACCTCGCGACCGGGACGCTCGCCATGGCCGACCTCCGGGTCGCGCTCGCGGCCGCCGGCTACGACTCTCCGCTGGTGGTCGCCTCGGTCGTGCTCGTGGTCGTCGGCCTCGGCGTGAAGCTCGCGCTCTTTCCGCTCCACGCCTGGAAGCCCGACGCCTACACCGCCGCCCCGGCCGACGTGGCGGCGCTGCTCGCCGCGCTGGGCTCGACGGTCGCCGGCTACGCGCTCGTCCGTCTGCTGTTCGGCGTCTACACCGTCGACCTGCTCGTCGCGCTCCCCGCGCTCCGGACCGGGCTGCTCGTCGCCGGGCTGGTCGGCGTGCTCGCGGGCGCGCTCCTCACGCTCGGTCAGTCCAACGTCCGCCGGCTGTTCGCCTACTCCTCGGTGTTGCAGTACGGCGTCGTCACGGTCGGACTGGCGCTCGCGACCCCCGCCGCGGTCACCGGCGCCGTGGTCGTCCTGGTCGCGAACGGGCTCGCGAAGGGCGGGCTCTACGCCGCCGCCGGCGCCATCGAGCGCGGCTTCGACGCCACCACCGTCGACGGCTACGCCGGCCGCGCGGCCGTCGCCCCCGCCACGGCGCTCGCCGTCGCCGTCACCGTCGCCTCGCTGGTCGGCCTGCCGCCCTCGGCCGGCTTCGCGGGCAAGTGGCTGATCGTCCGGGCGGCCGTCGAGACCGGCGCGCCCCTCGCCGCCGCGGTCGTGCTCGTCAGCACGCTGTTGACGCTTGGCTACGCCGGCCGCGTCGTCGAGCGGCTCTACCTCACACCCGCCGGCGACGTGTCCGCCCCCGGACCGGCCACGGCGCCGGCGACCGACGGCGGCCGCTCGCGGTCGCGGGGCCCGGCCGCCCCGCCCGTGCGCTCGCTCTCGCGCCGGGCGGCCGCCGTCGCGCTCGCGGCCGCCGCCGCGACCGTGTTGCTCGGGCTGGGATCGTCGGCGCTCGCCGACTGGATCGCCCCGGTCGTGGAGGGCTGGCTGTGAGCTCCGTCCTCCCGCTCGCGGCCGTCGCGGTCCCCGCGCTCGCGGTCCCGCTGATCTATCTCGCCCGCTCGCGGCCGGCCGTCCGCGAGGCGGTCACGCTGGTCGCGGCCGTCGTCACCCTCGCGGTCGTCTGGCTGGCGGTCCGGGCGCCCGGGACGCCGACAACGCCGCTCGGCTCGGTCGCGGGCGTCCCGCTCGGGCTCCGGGCCGATCCCGCGGGGCTGCTGTTCGGCCTGCTGGCGGCGACGCTGTGGCTCGCCACCAGCGTCTACAGCCTCGGCTACCTCCGCGGCCTCGACGCCGGCGGCCACACCACCTACTTCGCCGCCTTCGCCGCCAGCATCGCCGCGACGATGGGTGTCGCGTTCGCCTCCGGGCTGTTCGCGCTGTTCGTCTTCTACGAGCTCCTGACGCTCGCGACCTACCCGCTGGTCGTCCACGACGGCACGCGCGAGGCCCGCGCCGCCGGCCGGAGCTATCTCGCGTACACCCTCGGCGGGGGCGTCCTGCTGCTGGGTGGCGTGGCGCTGGTGGCCGTCCTCGCCGGGACCGAGGCGTTCGACGCCGGCGGGATCGCCGCGCTGGCGGCGGCCGACCCCGCGCTCGCGCGGGTCGCGTTCGCCCTGCTCGCGGTCGGGTTCGGCGTCAAGACCGCCGTGATGCCGCTACACGGCTGGCTGCCGACCGCGATGGTCGCGCCCACGCCCGTCTCCGGACTGCTCCACGCCGTCGCGGTCGTCAAAAGCGGCGTCTTCGGGCTCGGACGGACGGTCGGCTACACGTTCGGCCCCGAGCTGACCTGGGACCTGGGCGTCGGGCCGGCGCTCGCGGTCGCGGCCGCGGTGACGATGGTGCTGGCGGGCGTCGTCGGCCTCCGGCAGGACAGCATCAAGCGCGGGCTCGCCTACTCGACGGTGAGTCACCTCTCGTACGTCGCGCTCGGGTTCGCGCTCGCCACGCCGCTGACGGTGCTTGGCGCCCTGCTCCACGTCGTCACCCACGCGTTCATGAAGATCACGCTGTTCTACGCCGCGGGCGTGATCGCCGTCGAGACGGGCGAGAAGTACGTCTCCGACGTGGCGGGCGTGGGCCGCCGGCTCCCGCTGACGATGGCCGCGTTCGCCGTCGCCGCCGCCGGGCTGGTCGGCTTCCCGCTCGTCGCCGGCTTCGTCAGCAAGTTCACCCTCGTCGTCGGGGCCGCCGGCGGTGCCGGTCCCCGGCCGGCGTTCGTCCTTGCGTTCCTGCTCGCGGGGCTGTTGAAGCTGTTGTACTTCTGGCCGATCGTCTACGCCGCCTTCTTCGGCGACCGCGACGGGGCCGAGCCACGGAGCCGCCACCCGTTCGCGCCCCCACACGCCGCCGTCCGTGGCGACGGCGGGCTCGCCGACCTCGTCGCGCCCGGCCGCGACCGCGACCGCGACGAGCCCGCCCCCGACGTTGCCGGCTGGGGACGGCGCCCGCTCGGGCGTGAGGCGTCGCCGCTCCTGCTCGGCCCGGTGCTTTTCACCGCGCTCGTGGCGGTCGCGCTCGGGGTGGCCCCGACGGCGACCCCCGTCTGGGACCTGGCGACGGCCGCGGCCGCGGAGGTGTTCGCGCCGTGAGCCCGGCTCTCGCCGGGATCGACCTCCTGTCGGTCCCGCCGTGGCTCGGCTTTCTCGTCGCGGCCGTGCTCGTCCTCGCGCTGCCCCGGCGCGCGGGGGTCGCCGTCGGGGCCGCGCTGCCCGCGCTCGCGGTCGGCTGGGCGGCGCTGGTCCCGGCCGGGACCGGCCTCGCGCTCGCGCCCGTCGGCTTCGAGCAGGTGCTGGTCCGCGTCGATCCGCTCTCGCGGGTCGTCGTCGCCCTGTTCGGCTTCGTCGCCGCGGCGAACGTGCTCTACGCCGGCGCGACGGGCGCGAGCCAACGCCAGACGGCCTGCGCGCTGGCGTACATGGGCGCGGGCGTCGCCGCGGTCGCCGCGGGCGACTGGCTGACGCTGCTGGTCGCCTGGGAGCTGATGGCGGTCGCCTCGACGGTGCTCGTCTGGTCACACGGCGGCGACGCCGTCCGGCCGGCCTTCCGGTACGCCGTCTACCACCTGATCGGCGGAGCGTTCCTGGTCGCCGCGGTGGCGCTCCAGTACGCCGCGACGGGCTCGTTCCTCCTCGCGGACGGGGCCGGCCTCGCGACCCCGCTCGCGACCGCGTTGGCGGTGGTCGGCGTCGGCGTCAACCTCGGGTTCGTCGGGCTCCACGCCTGGCTCCCCGAGACCTACGCCGCGCCACACGTCGCCGCCAGCGTCGTCCTCGCCGGCTTCACCACCAAGGTCGCGGTCTACGCCCTCGCGCGGGTCCTGCCCGGCGGCGACGGGGCGGCCGTCCCTCCCGGCGGCGGGTCGATCGTCTGGACCGGCGGCGACGGGCTGGTCGTCTGGCTGGGCGCCGCGATGGTGCTGTTCGGCGTCGGACAGGCCGTCCTCCAGACGGACGTCCGACGGCTGCTCTCGTATCACATCGTCTCGCAGGTGGGCTACATGGTCGTCGCGGTCGGCCTCGGGACGGCCGCGGGGCTGGCGGGCGCGAGCGCCCACCTGATCGCCCACGTCCTCTACAAGGGGCTGTTGTTCATGATCGCGGGCGCGATCGTCGTCCGGGTCGGCGAGGCCTCGCTGTCCCGACTCGGCGGGCTCGCGCGGACGATGCCGTTGACGTTCGCCGCCTTCCTGGTGGCCTCGCTGGCCATCGCCGGCGCGCCCGGCTTCTCCGGGTTCGTCAGCAAGGGTCTCGTCCTCAAGGCCGTCGAGTCGACCGCCGGCGGGGCGAGCCCGCTCTGGTGGGCGCTCGTCGCCGGGAGCGTCGGCACCGCGCTCTCGTTCGCCAAGTTCGGCTACTACGCCTTCGTCCGGCCCGCGCCCGACGGGGTCGAGCCGACCGTCGCCCCCGCCGCGCCGCCGTTGTCCGCCGTGCTGGTCCTCGTGGCCGTCCCGGTCGTCTGGTTCGGCCTCGCGCCGGGGGCCTTCCTCGGGGCCATGCCCGGCGATCCCGCCGGCTTCGAGGCCTACGCGCCGACCGAACTCGCGAAGGCGACCGCCACGCTCGCGGTCGGGCTGGTCGCGTTCGTCGCCCTGCGCGGCCCGCTCGGCCGGATCCGCCCGGTCGACGTCGACGCGCTCCACCCGGTTGCCGCGCGGACGGTCGCCGGCGTGGCGCGGGCGGCCGTCGCCGTCGGCGCGCTCGCGGCCCGGACCGGCGACCGCCTCGGCGTCCGCCTCGCGGGCGTGACGGACCGCGCCCCCGACGGAGCCACACCGAACGTCGACCGCGCGCTGCTCGCGCTGGCGGCGACGACCGCGCTGGCGCTGGTCGGCGCACTGCTGTGAGAACACACCACACCACCCACACCGAAATCCATGCTCACCACCCCACCGTCCGACACGACGCCAGACCACGACAGCCTCGTCGCGTACCTGCGCGACCGCTACGGCGACGACCTCCGCTGGGTCGCCTCCTTCGACGCCCGGTCCTACGACTACCGGATGCAGTACCTCCGGCCGGACCTGCGGACCGAACTGTCCGAACACGAGTTCGACGTGGTCGTCCACCGCTCGATCGCGCTCTTCCGTCGGCCCTACGTCGAGGAGGTGTACACCCACCTCGGCCCCGCGCGCTGTCTCGTGCTCGAACACGAGCGCGCGACCGCGGTACATCTCTACCTCTCGGACCGCGAGGGCGTGATCGTCAAGATCGCGACCGGCAACGAGGTCTCGCTCCCCGCGTTTCCCGACGCCTGTCTCGCCGCGCTCTACCCCGGGAGCGAGGAGGTGACCGGAGGGTGACGGCGCCGACCGGCCCCCGTCCCGCCGTGCCCGCGACCGACAGCCACAGGTGGCCGGCGCCACGGAACCCACCGTGACACTCGAGGGCATCGACGATCTCGACCGACGGATCCTCCACGCGCTCCAGACCGACGCCCGGGGGGCCTCCTCGGGCGACCTCGCGCGCCGGGCCGGGGTCTCCGCCAGCACCGTCCGCAAACGGATCGCCCGACTCGAGGACGAGGGGATCGTCACCGGCTACCGGGCGACCGTCGACTACGAGCGCGCGGGCTACCAGCTCCACGTCCAGATCGCCTGCACCGCGCCCGTGGCCGAGCGCGACACGCTCGCGGCCGACGCGCTCGGCGTGCCCGGCGTCGTCGGCGTCCGCGCGCTCGCGACCGGCGAGCGCAACGTGATCGTTACCGTCGTCGGCGCCGACGGCGACGACCTCACCCGCATCGCCACCCGGCTGAACGATCTCGGCCTGACCGTCCTCGAGGAGGAACTGCTGCGCTCGGACGAGGCCAGCCCGTTCGCGGGCTTCGACGTGGCCGCCGAGGAGGAGGTCGGGGTCGAGACCGCCGACGGGCGCGGGCACGGGGACGAGAGCGAGGCCCGGGTCGACGGCGAGTCGGACTAGCCCACCCGCCCCACCGCGGCACAGTCCGACGCGCCCTCGTCGCCACCGCCGGCGTGACGGCCCACGGCCGCACTCACCCGTCGCGGACGCGCCACGAACCGTCACGCAGGCGTCGTCCGCCGGCTCGCGCCCCCCGGCGCGAAACGCTGGCCTAACTTTATGTACGTCACTCGTGACCGTTCCGCATGGCACGGCGCCACCACGGCATGACGGGCCACCGGGGCATGAACGAGGCGGCGATGACCACACGGGGGCCGGTTCGGAGCAACCGATTCTACAGCCGCTACGCGAACCTGGCCCCCTACCGGCCGGCCGAGCGGTTCCTGCGCCGACTCGGCGCGTACGACGACGGGACCGGGCCGATGGTCGGGGAGCCGGGGACCGAGGCCGACGCGGCCGTCCCGGCCGGCATCGCCTTCTTCGGCCAGTTCGTCGACCACGAGATCACCTTCGATCCGACCTCCACGCTGGGCCGGCGGGCCGATCCTGCGGCGGTCCGGAACTTCCGGACCCCGCGCCTCGACCTCGACTCGCTCTACCAGGGCGGCCCCGAGGCGACCCCGTTTCTCTACGACGACGCCGACGAGTACAAGCTCCTGACCGGGCCGACGGTCTACGACCTCGACGCCGCGGGCGACGAGCGCGTCGCGGACCTCGACGTCGCCGCGGACGCCACCGATGGCTCGACCCCGCGGCCCCGGCGCTACGGGGCGGTCGACCTCCTCCGGACCGACCAGGGGACCGCGCTCACCGGCGACCCGCGCAACGACGAGAACCTGATCCTCTCACAGCTCCTGCTCGGGTTCGTCAGGTTCCACAACCGGGTGCTCGATCACGTCCGGTCGGGCGCGGGCACCGACCTCGTCCGCGAGGACGAGAACGCGTTCGAGACGGCGAGCCGGCTCGTGCTCTGGCACTACCACTGGATCGTCGTCGAGGAGTTTCTCCCCTCGGTCGTCGACGGCGCCGTCTACGACGCGATCCGGGCCGAGGGCCGCCGGGTCTACCTGCCCGACGCCGACGGGCCGACCGACGAGGCCGCGATCCCTACCGAGTTCGCCGTCGCGGCCTACCGCTACGGCCACAGCCAGATCCGGGACCGCTACGAGGTGAACGACGAGTCCGGTCGGGTCCGATTCTTCCCCGATCCGGCCGCGATGGCGGCCGAGGCCGCGGACGGCGACCTCCCGGCCGACGTCGGTCTGGAGGCGATCGAGGCGATGGAGCGAGGCGAGGGTGGCCCACCGCCCGGGATCGACGCCGACGGCGAGGGCGGGCCGCCTCCGGGGATCGATGTCGACGCCGACGGCGGGGTCGAGGCCCCCGCCACGGCCCACGACCGCCCGACCGGGGGGGAGTCGGACGGCCCGGCGAGTCTCGCCGGCTTCGGCGCGGTCCCGCCCGAGTTCGCGGTCGACTGGTCGTACTTTTTCGGCGCCGAGCCGGTCGGCGCCGCCTCGTTCGACGACGCCCTCCAGCCCGGCCGCGCCATCGACGCCGAACTGCCCGCGTCGCTGTTCGCGCTCCCGTTCGTCGACGAGTCCGGCGTCCGGTCGCTCGCCGCCCGGAACCTGCTCCGTGGCCGGCTGTTCGGCCTCCCGTCGGGCCAGGCCGTCGCCGAGGCGATGGGTCACGAGCCCCTCGCCAACGCGGCGCTCCCGCTGGGCGAGGACCGCTCCTACGCCGACTACCTCGCGGCCGCCGGCCGCGGGCTCGACGACGCGGCGCCGCTGTGGCTCTACGTGCTCTGCGAGGCCGACGCACAGAACGACGGCGAGCGCCTCGGCGCCGTCGGGAGCCGGCTCGTCGGCGAGGTGATCCACGGGCTGGTCGCCACCGACCGGACGAGCTACCTCGTCGCCGAGCCCGACTGGACGCCGACGCTCCCGACCGTCTCCGACGACGGCGGCTTCCGTCTCGCCGATCTCCTCCACCTCGCGAGCGGCCCGGCCCGCGACGGGCTGGAGATCGCCGCCGTCGACGCCGGCGGCGACGACCACCCGGGCTACGAGCCCGGCCCCGACGACGAGACCGACGGCGAGGCCGTCCGCCTCCACCACGCCGGCGGGGGTGCGCTCGACCTCCACGGCTACACGCTCTACTGTGGCGACGAGGGCCAGCGCTTCGAGATCCCGGACACGACGCTCCAGCCCGGCGCGGACCTGACCGTCTACACCGGCACCGGCACGCCCGCAGACGACCACCGGACGGTCTGTCTGGGCTCGACCCGACCGGTCCTGAACGACCACGGCGACCAGGTGGTCGTCCAGACCTCGACCGGCGGCGTCAGCGCGCTCCACCCGGCACCCGACGCGTAGCCGCGCCGGACCGCCGGGGGCGGACCGTGGCTGGGCTCCCCGAACGATCTTTGGGCGTCGTCGCGTACGCCGGGGCAGGAGCCTCGGAGCCCTCCTCGTGGGTCTCGTCGCGGCGACCGCCGGCCGCCCCTCCGCGGTGCGACCGCAGGCGGTGGTCGACGCCACCTGTCGGATCGGCCCGCTCTGTCGGTCCCCCGGACGGCTTCGCCCCGCCGGACGGACCTACCACAGGCTGGCCGGGGTGCGCTCGCGTTCGTCGGCGTCCTGCTGATCCTCGGCGCGCTCCTCGACGGGGCCGGCCGACGACGGCCCCGTCGCGGCCGCCCCCGTTCGCGGGGACGCCGGCCGCGTCGGTCCGGTCCCGACGAGCCCGTGACGACCGCCCTCGTGCCCGACGGCCGGGGTCGGGTTCCGCCGGCGGGCGCGGACCGACGGGCTATCGCTCGCCGGCGACCTCCCGGTCGAACCGCTCGAGGAACCGCCGGACGTAGGCCACGCGATCGGCCGCGACCTCGGCGCCGGCCTCGGTGTACATCCGGTCGGGGAGGTCGAGGAGCTTCCGGTGGACGTGGTTGTAGCTCGTCGCCCCCGCGGCGGTGTCGTCCCCGCTCGGGGGGCGCTCGGGGTCGTGGATCGGCTTGCCGCGCTCGCCGCCGACGGCGAAACACCGGGCGAGACCGACCGCCCCGAGCGCGTCGAGGTTGTCGGCGTCACAGAGGATCTCGGCCTCCAGGCGCTCTGGCTCCCGGTCGCTCGAGTAGCGGTGGACCCGGACGGCGTGACAGACCCCCTCCATCCGCCTCCGGGCGAGGCCCCGGTCGGCGAGCACCGACTCGGCCTCGCGGGCCCCCCAGACGGCGTGGTCGTCGATCTCGCCCGCGTCCTCGCGGGACCGACCGACGTCGTGGAGCAGGACGGCGAGTCGGACGGTGGGGCCGTCGGCGTCGGGATACGAGGCGAGGAGGCGCTCGGCGAGCGACTCGACCCGCCGGACGTGGTGCCAGTCGTGGCCCGGCCTCGCGTCGTCGAAGTACGACCGGGCGGTCTCGCGAATCGCGTCGAGATCGGCCGTCGCGGTTCGGTCGCTCACGACATCAAGCGGACGGCCGGCCTCGACGGTCTTGAGTCCCGCGACACGCCGGCGTCGCGCCACGGCGGCCCGCCGCCTCGGAGGACGACGACCGACGTGACGGCGAACGTGACCCCGAGCACCACCATCGCGCCCCCGCCGATCAGGAGGGCCAGGTCTCTCGTCGTCCCGGTCGCCGGCTCCAGGAAGCCCTCGCCGGGCCGTGCCGGATCGACGTGTGCGGTCACCGTGTCGCCGGCCTCGTGGTCGAAGTGGGCCCGAGCCCCCGACTCGCTGGGGTAACGGTGTGTCTGTTCCGCCCCCGCCGACGGCGGCTCGACGTTCGACGCGGTGTGGCGCTCCCCGTCGAACGTGTACTCGAAGGTCACCTGTGGGGCGTTCCGTCCTGGTCGCTCCCGCTCCGCCCTCGCCGTCGTCGTGGTCGATCGCCCGGCGCTTCGCCGCGACGCCGACGTCGGTGATCTCCGCCCGGACCTCGGTCGCGTCCGCCACGCGGCCCCGCCGGTCGCCGTACGATCGCCACCCGTTCCACGCGACGACCGCCCCGACCCCCGTCCAGAGCACCGAGCCGAGTAGGGCATCGATCGACGTCACGACCGTGGTGTCGGTCCGATCGGTCGACAGTCCGACCGACGTGTGCGCCGATCGCCACACCCGACGGCGGTTCGGCCGGCCGGCCCGGCTCACCCCGTCGGTGCCGGCGGCTCCGGGCCGTCGCCGTCGGGCCGGAGGACGAGGGTGATCCGCGTGCGCTCGTCCGGACCCTCGATCCGGAGGTCGACCGCCGCGGCGACG
>CAZMLQ010000013.1:0-25549 GCA_964567195.1 uncultured Haloferacaceae archaeon
CGTTGTCGGCGCCGACGCCGTGGCCTTTCACCCGGGACTGGCCGATCAGCACCCGCTTCTCGACCGGCACGCGCTCGATCCCCAGCAGGTCGGCCGTGGCGCTGTTGATCGCGAGGGCGTCGGCGACGAACGAGCCTCGCGTGCGCTCGTTGTACGCGACGAGCGCGTCGACCACCTTCCCGCCCGCCTGTCCGACCCCCACGAGTGCCAGTTTCATCGCGCGTTCACTACACGGCCGTCGGCGGGCTCGGCTTTGAGGTTTTCCCCGCCCCGGGCCCGGCCGCCCCGGCCCGACGGGGCGAGAGGGACACCGTTATCCGCGCGGCCCCCCACCGTCGCGTGTGATGACGCAGCCGCGACCGGACCGTCGGGAGGGTCGCCGATGAACGGCGACGACCGACAGGCCTACGACCGGGGCACGTCGCTCTACTCGCCGGACGGCCGGATCTACCAGGTCGAGTACGCCCGCGAGGCGGTCTCGCGGGGTGCGCCGGCCGTCGGCATCCGGACCGACGCGGGCGTGGTGCTGGCCGCGGTGGTGAAGGCCCGCTCCTCGCTCCAGGTCGAGGAGAGCGTCGAGAAGCTCCACCGGCTCGACGACCACATCGGCACGGCGACCGCCGGCCACGCGGCCGACGCCCGCCGGCTGGTCGACGCCGCCCGCCAGGCCGCACAGGTCGAGCGGGTCCGCTACGGCGAGTCGATCGACCCCGAGACGCTCGTCACCGGCGTCGCCGACGAGATCCAGGAGTACACCCAGTCCGGCGGCACCCGCCCGTTCGGCGCGGCGCTGCTCGTCGGGGGCTACCTCGACGGCGAGGCCAGCCTGTTCGCGCTCGGCCCCGAGGGCGTGCCCGAGACCTGGCGCGCGGCGGTCGTCGGCGCGGGGAGCGAGCCGGTGCGCGAGCGTCTCGAGGCCGAGTACGACGGGGCGCTCTCGGTCGACGACGCGGTCGCACTCGCGGCCACCGCGCTGCGCGAACACGACGAGGAGCTCGCCGCGGCCGACCTCGCGGTCGCCGTGGTCGACGCCGACGGCTACCGCCACCTCGACGCCGACGAGCTCGCGGCGCTCGTCCCCGCGCCCGAGACGAGCAACGACGAGTCCGACGACGCCTGACCGGCCGCCGGCGGAGCCAAAGCGGAACGGTTTTACTACTCTCTCCAGTAGCCGAAGGCGCGCTCCGGTGGTGTAGTCCGGCCAATCATATTGCCCTCTCGAGGCGATGACCGGGGTTCGAATCCCCGCCGGAGCACTCTCGCCTCTCCGACCGACACGCACGGCGAGCGCCGCCGATCCGACCCACCGGGAGGTCCGGCCGGTTCCCTTTCGGGCCGTCCGTGTCGACCGCTACTCCTCGCGCTCGCGGCCGTCGTCCCCGCCCGCCAGCCCCCGGATCAGCGCCGCCACCGTCCGGTTCGCGGGCGTCGCCACCCCGTTCTCGGCGCCGTCGGCGACGATCGCGCCGTTGAGTTCGTCCACCTCGGTGTGCCGGCCTCGGGCGACGTCCTGGGCCATGCTCACCTCGTGGTCGCCGTGGCTGGTCGCCAGGTCGGCGATCGTCGCCCGGATCCCGTCGCCGTCGATGTCGACCCCGCGGGCGGTCGCGACCGTCACGCCCTCCGCCAGCAGGGCGTCGACGGCGGGCGCGAGCGGCGGGCAATCGAGCGCGGCGACCGCCCGGCCGGTCAGGGTCAGCACGGGTGCCGTGGCGGCGACGAGCAGCCCCTTCTCCCGGACGGTCCGGCGCGGGTGGTCGGTGAACCGGACCGGAGCGCCAGCCCCGGTCAGGGCCGCTCGGACCCGCTCGCGGGCCGCGGGCGTCGCACCCCCGAGGACGGTCTCGCCGGACGAGGCGCAACCCACCCGCCCGCCCGCCCCGTGGACCGCCGCCTCGTAGGTGATCCCGAACAGCGCGCGATCGGGGTCGACCGCCTCGCGGACGTGCGCGGGGGTACGGAGCCCGTTCTGGAGCGAGCACAGGAGCGTGTCGGGGCCGAGACAGGCCGCGTGCTCGTCGAGGGCGGCCCGGGTCTGGTGGGCCCGGACGAGGACGAGCGCGAGGTCGACCGGCCCGACCGCGGCGGCGTCGGTGGTCGGGGTCACGTCGGCCGAGAGCGGCTCCGGGCCCTCGATCGTCACCCCGTTCCGGTCCAGTTCGCGGGCGGCCGCCGCGCGGTGGTGGAGGAGGTGGACCTCGTGGCCGGCGGCGGCGAGGCGGCCGCCGAACAGACAGCCGAGCGCGCCCGCGCCGCCGACGGCGGGGAAGGCGACGACCGGCCGGCCGGCGCGGTCGACCTCGGCGTCGCGCTCGACCTCGAAGCTCTCGCGCAAGGCCGCGAGCAGGTCGCCGGGGTCGTGGCCGCCGGCCGGGGCGGGATCGGTCGCGGGGTCGAGGTCGAGCAGAGGCGCCGGCAGGGTGGTGAGAAGGCGATCGAGGTAGACGCTCGCGGCGGCGAGGCCGATCCCCTCGCACAGCCCGTGTTCGGGCCGCTCGCGCCGGTGCTCGGCCGGATCGGCGTCGGGATCGACGTCGACCGTCCCCTCGTGGACCGTCGCGGGGGAGGCCCGCAGGTCGTCCGCGAACGGGTCGGGCGTGTCGCCACACGACAGTGCGAAGCGCGCGTGGTGCCGGTGACAGGTCAGCAGGCCGTCCTCGACGGTCCCCCGGCGGAGTGCCCACGTGGGGACGGCGGGCGTCGGCCACGTGGGGCGCGCCCCGGTGCCAGAGGCCCGCGATCGCCCGCCCGTCGACCGTCGCCTGGACCGCGCCCGCCTCGCGCAGGCACTCGACCGCGACCGGTGGCTCCCAGCCCGGCCGCGGCGCCGTCTCGTCGGCCGCCGTGTCGGCTCGTCCCCCTCCGGGTCACACGAGCGTTCGCCGCGACCGCCCCAACTGTTATGTAGCATTACTGAATTGTCCCGGTATGACCGAGAGCCGGTCCGGCGGGGGGAACGATCCGAGCAGGCGGTGGGACGCGGTGTTCGGGGCGCTGAGTGCCGAGCCACGGCGCTGGACGGTGGCGTCGCTGCTCGACGCGCCGCCGGGGGCGGAGCTCGCGCTGCCGGCGGCGGCGCGCCCGCCCGAGGCGGCGGTCGACGGCCGACCGCCCGATGGCGCGGCCGAGCGACTGCGGGTGGAACTCGTCCACGTCCACCTGCCGAAGCTGGCCGATCCCGGCTTCGTCGAGTGGGGCCGTGAGCCCCTCCGGGTCGCGCGCGGACCCCGCTTCGAGGAGGTGGCGGTGGTGGTCGCGTCGCTCGACGACAGCGCCGACGCCGTGCCCGGCTCGCTCGCCTGTCTCCGGATGGCGGGCGAGCGGACGGGCGCCTGAGCCGGGCGGGGGCGCGAGCGTTATGTCGGCCGGTCGCCTACGTCTCCCATGTCCGTCGAGACGCCCGGCATCCACCACGTGACCGCCGTCGGTGGCGACCCCGGCCCCAACCTCCGCTTTTACACCGACACCCTCGGGCTGCGCCTGGTCAAGCGCAGCGTCAACCAGGACGACGCCACCGTCTATCACCTGTTCTACGGCGACCGATCGGGCTCGCCGGGGACGAGCATGACCGTCTTCCCCTCCCCCGACGCGAGCCCCGGCCGGATCGGGACGGGACAGGCCAGCACCGTCGCCTTCCTGGTGCCCGCCGACGCGATCGGGTACTGGGCCGACCGCCTCGCGGACGCCGGCGTGGCCGTCGAGCGGACCGAGCGCTTCGGCGATCCCGTCCTCTCGTTCGCCGACCCCGACGGGCTGGCGCTCGAACTCGTCGGTCGCGCGGACGCCCCCGCCGGCGACCCGCCCGCCGGGCCCGTCCCCGCCGAGCGCGCGATCCGTGGCTTCTTTGGCGTCGATCTCTCGCTGACCGACGGCACAGACACCGCCGCGCTGCTGGCCGAGATGGGCTACGAGGAGACCGAGACGAGCGCGGACGGGCGCCGCCGGCGGTTCGAGGCGCCCGTCGACGTGGGCCGGGTCGTCGACCTCGTCGTCGATCCCGAGGCCCCTCGCGGCCGACCGGGTGCGGGCACCGTCCACCACGTCGCCTTCCGGGTCGCGACCGCCGACCAGGCCGACTGGCGCGAGCGGCTGCGCGAGCGGGGGCTCTCGCCGACCGAGATCGTCGACCGCAGGTGGTTCCGGTCGATCTACGCCCGCACCCCCGGCGGCGTGCTCTTCGAGTTCGCCACCCGCGAGCCCGGCTACACCGTCGACGAGGCCCTCGACGCGCTCGGCGAGAAGCTCGTCCTCCCCGAGTGGCTGGAGCCCCGGCGCGACGAGATCGAGGCCGCCCTCCCCCCGCTCGACGTCCCGACGACCGCCGACTAGCGCGGACGGAGCCCCCGCCCCGTCCGCACCGCCTCGACCGTTCCCCGGATCAGTGCCACGAGATCGTGGTCGATCCGGTAGCCCAGATCCGCCCGCGCGGCCGTCAGATCGAGCTCCTGGGCCGACCACCGCCGGTCGGTCTCGTCGGTCACCGTCACGTCGGCGTCGGGGACGACCTCGCGGACGGCCGCGGCCGCGGCCGAGACCGTCGCCACCTCGCCACGGACGTTGTAGACGACGCGCTCGAGATCGGCCGCGGGCGCGAGCGTCGCCCGCTGGAGGGCGTCGGCCGCGTCGCGGACGTCGAGCCACGAGACGGTCGTCTCGCCCCCGGCGACCCGCGCGGGCTCGCCGACCGCCGGCCGCTCGAACAGGCCGGCGAACTCGGTGAACGAGTCCCGGCGGGGGCCGAACACGCCGGTCGGCCGGAGCGCGACCGCCGACACCCCGTGGCGCTCGCGGTAGAGCGCGGCCAGACACTCCGCGTGGCGCTTGGCGGCGGCGTAGGGCGTCTCCGGCGCGAGCAGCGCGTCCTCGGTCGGCCGGCCGTCGTAGGCGTCGTCCGGGGCGTAGACCGTCTCGCTGGAGGCCAGCACCACCCGCTCGACGCCCGGGAGCCCCCCGAGTTCGAGCGCGTTCGCCGCGCCGCCGGCGTTCACCCTGGTCGCCGCCGGCGGGTCGGCCCGGACGACGCCGTCGAAGGCCGCGGCGAGGTTCACGACCCGGCTCACGCCCCGGTCGCGGACCGTCTCGGCCAGCGCCTCGCGGTCGGTCACGTCGCCCGCGCGGACGGCCACGTCGTCGGCCCCGAGGCGGTCGAGTCGGTCCCGGTCCGGCTCGGCGTCACAGGCCACGACCGCGTGGCCCGCCGTCGCGAGCGCCCGACAGAGGTACGCGCCGAGAAAGCCACAGCCGCCGATCACCAGGACGGTCTCGGCCCCGGTCGCCGTCGCGCTCGCGCCCGTCTCCGTCTCCGCGTCGAGGGCCGTTCCCGTTCGATCGCTCATGCCCCCGGCTCGACGGCGGCCCTGATAACTCCCGGTCCGGGGGAACGGTTTTGCCGATCAGCCGTGTGGGTCGTGCTCGTGACACACGATCTGGTGGTCCGGGACGGCTACGTCAGAGAGCGCGACGCGACGGTCGATCTCGCGGTCGAGGACGGTCGGATCGCGGCCGTCGGCGACGTCGGGGCGGCCGGCGAGCGCGAGATCGACGCCGACGGCGGCTTCGTCTCGCCCGGGCTCGTCGACTGTCACCTCCACGTCGACAAGGCGTTCGCGGCCGCGGGCGGGCGCTACCCGGCGGGCAACGACGAGCCCTTCGAGTTCGGGCGGATCCACGAGCACGAGCGCGACTACTACGGCGAGGCCGACCGCGAGCTGATCCGCCGGAACGCGATCCGCGACGTGGAGGCGGCCGTCGCCGCCGGCTCGACCTATCTCCGAAGCCACGTCACCGTCGACACCGGGACGCGCGGCGAGACGACGGTGCGCGCGGCGGCCGCGGCGCGCGAGGCGACCCGCCCGCTGGCCGACCTCCAGCTCGTCCCGGCCTGTCCCGACGACGCGACCGATGAGGGCCACGCGCTGTTAGAGACCGCGCTCCGGGTCGCCGGCGCGGGCGAGGCCGGCCCCGCCGCGCCGGCGCTCGTCGGCGGGAGCGATCCCGCCTCCCGCTACGACGACGTCGAGGGCGTGCTGGGGCGGTGGTTCGACCTCGCCGAGCGCCACGGGATCGGCCTCGACCTCCACCTCCACGACGGCGGCACGCTCGGCGCCTACACGCTGGAGCGACTGATCGAGACCGCCGCCGACCGGGGGCTCGACGGGCGGGTGACCGCCAGCCACGCCTACGGGCTGGCCCACGTGCCCGACTGGCGGGTCGACGAGCTCGTGACCGCCGCCGAGCGGGTCGACCTCGCGCTGGTCACCTGCTACCAGAGCACCCGGACGACGATGCCGGTCGAGACGCTGCTGGACCGGCCGGTCCGGTTCGGCCACGGCACCGACAACGACCGCGACTTCGTCTTCCCCCACGGCAACGCCGACTCGGTCGAGGGGGCGTTGATCCTGCTACACAAGCTCCACGGCGACCGGACCGTCGAGGCCGACTACCGGCCCCTCGAGACCAACGACGGCCTCGATCGGCTGTGGGATCTGCTCACCTACGACGGGGCCGAGGTGCTGGGGATCGAGGACGGCTACGGGCTCGCGCCCGGCGACCGCGCCGACCTGGTCGTCTTCGACAGCCCCTCGCCCGCGTGGGCGATCTTCGACGCCGAGGCGCCGCGGGCGGTGATCAAGCGCGGGCGGCTGGTCGCGACCGGCGGCGCCGTGCGAGAGGCGGTCAGTCCGCTCGCCCACACCAGTCCAGAGCGGTGAGCGCGACGGCCTCGGCCACCTCGACCAGCGACTCGACCTCGACGTACTCGTCGGCGCCGTGGGCGCGCTCGCCCCGCGGGCCGACGCTGGGCGCCGGCACGTCGTAGTAGTTCGCGTAAAAACGCTCGTCGAGGCCGGCGAGCCCGCCGACGAACGCCGTCTCGCCGCCGGTGACGGTCTCGACGTTCCGGACGGTCAGACCGAGGAACTCGCCGTCGGTGTCGAGCTCGTGGGGCTCTGCGTCCCAGCCGATCCACTCGAACTCCGGCGGGTGCTCGGAGAGCCACGCCGAGTCCGCGACCGCCTCCTCGACCGCCTCGCACACCTCGGCCCGGACCGTGTCGCGGCGCTCGCCGGGGGGCCAGCCGATCCGACACTCGAGGTGGGCCTCGGACGGCACCGTCGAGGGCCAGTCGCCCGCCTCGAAGACGCCGACGTTGAGGTTGGTCACCGCCCCCTCGGCGTCGGGGTACCGCTTCGTCGCCGGCTCGTAGGCGATTCGGGCCTTGCGCTCGCGGTCGAGCTCGTCCAGCGCCGCGACGATCCGGCTCGCCTCGGTCACCGCGTTGACCCCGCAAAAGCCGTGGGCGGCGTGAGCCGAGCGCCCGGGCACCTCGATCCTGAAGTAGAGCGCGCCGGCGCTGGCGATCCCGACGTTTGGCACGCCGTAGGGCTCGGTGACGATCGCGGCGTCGGGCACGTAGCCCCGCTCCAGCGCCGACAGCGCGCCGCCGGTCCCCCCGGCCTCCTCGTCGACCGTCGACTCGACGATCAGATCGCCCGCCAGTTCGACGTCCGCCCGGCGAAGCGCCCGGAGCGCCAGCAGGTTCGCCGCCAGCCCACCCTTCATGTCGAGCGCGCCGCGACCGTAGAGCCGGCCGTCCTCGACGGTCGCCGACCAGGGGTCGTAGCTCCACTCGTCCTCGTCGACCGAGACCACGTCGACGTGGCCCCCGAGCACGAGCGAGCGGCCCTCGCCGTCGGTTCCCGGCCACCGGGCGGCGACGTTGGGCCGGTCGTCGTAGCCGAACTCGTCGTAGGTGACGGTGTCGAAGTAGGCGGGGTGGTCGCGCAGCGTCTCGACGTCGGCGGTCCAGACGTCGGGGTCGAGCCCCATCGCCGCCAGGCGCTCGATCACCACCGCCTGGGCGTCGGCCTCGTGGCCGGAGACCGACGGCGTCCCCACCAGGTCGGCGAGGGTGTCGAGCAGCCAGTCGCGGTCGTCCCGTACCGCCGATCGCACCGCCGCGCGGGCGTCGGACATGGTCGGGTCGAGACGTGTCGGTTCGGAGCAAAAGTCTACCGCCGGTCGTCGAGCCGGTCGCCAAAGCCCGCCTCGGCGTCGGGGGTGGGTAGCCACCACTCCCGGCCGCGCTCGGTCTCGACGTACTCCGGCCACGGCAGGTCCGTCGGGGGGACGAACCCGGCGTCGAGCAGGGGCGGGACCCAGTCGTCGCCGCCGACCCCGCCGCCGGTGCGCTCCTCGAACTCGGCCTGGGCCCGCGCCAGCGCGTCCGGATCGGTCAGCAGATCGACGAACAGCCCCGCGATCGTCTCGCTCGCCGTGAACATCCCGGGGTGGGTCACCGCGGGCACGCCCCCGAGCGCGTTGTACGCCCAGTCGGGGTAGCTGTAGCCCGGCTCCGGGCGGGCGAGGCGGGGCCGCCCGACCAGCACCCGCGCGGTCGGGGCGTGCCACGTGTACTCGACGTAGTCGTCCGAGACGAACCGGCGCTGCCAGTCGGGCAGGTCGGCCCGGACCGACGCCTCGTACGCCGCCGGGTCGGTCAGCTCCGAGACGGAGTCGACGAACGGCTCCTCGGCCGGCTCGAGGCCGAGTTCGGCCTGGATCTCGCGGCCGAACGACCGGGCCTCGGGGCCGTGATCGGGCGGGCCGACGGCCGCGAGGTTCTCGTAGGCCAGCCGGCTCATCGTCTCGTTGGGCAGACCGACCCGGGTTCTGGTGACGATCCGCTCCGAGACGGTGCAGTCGGCCGCCCGCGCGGCCGCCACCGCGTTCTCGCGCAGGATCTCCTGGATGCGCCGTTGAATCTCGAGCGTCGGCGAGCGCCAGCCGTACTGGAGCTGTGCGATCCGGGGCGCGAGGTTGTCGGCGGTCTTCTGGCCGCCGACCATCGCGAACTCGCTCATCGACCACGTGCCGGTCGACGGGAACATCGCCTCCTTGGTGTACTTCGTGTTGGTGTACATCAGACAGAGCGCGTCGAGCGCGCCGGGGCTGCGGGCCTGGGCGTGGCTGCGGTCGGCCTGGGGGATCAGGTCCGGCGGCGCCCACTCCTCGGGCGCGTCGGCCTCGAAGGTGAAGACGCTCGACCAGAACGTCCACGAGTGGGTCTCCAGAAGCGTCGTGTTGGTCGTCCACGGGTGGTACGAGACCGCGGCGTCGTGGCCGTCGAAGTAGCCCCGCGCCGCGTGGACGGGCTTCGAGCCGACCATCTTCTCGGCCGGCTCGCCGTAGAGGCGCAGGCGGCCGTCGAGGTCGAACTCCCGCATCGCCGCCTGGGTCGCCAGCGCGCCGCCGAGCGCCCCCACGCCGAGCACCGAGTGGGGGTCGGTGTGTCCGGCCGCGTAGGGGTGTAGGCCCTCGCGCGGCGCCTCGTACGGCACCGGCCGCTGGGAGTTGCCCGGCACGGCGTCGTACTCGACGAACGTCGCGAGCGTGGGTCCCGCGTCCGGCTCGCCGGACCCCCAGGTCGCCGCGAACGCGGTCGGCATCCCGCCCGAGCCGGCCTCCACCGTCCAGCCCCGCTCGCGCAACAGGTCGACGTAGGCCGCCGCCGAGCGGTACTCCCGCCAGGACGGCTCGGCGTACTCCCAGATCTCCTGCTCGAACGCCGCCAGCGTCTCGCGCTCGTCGGCCAGCCAGTCACGCGCGAACGACGCGATCCGCCCGGTCCGATCCTCGCTCCCGTCGGACATGTCACCGCGTTTCACACACCGACTCAAGAAGCTTCGCGTGGGCTCAGTCCCTGCCCAGCAGCGCCTCGAGACACCTGCGCAGGCCGACCCGGAGATGCTTGTTCAGCGTCGGCTGGGTGATGCCGAGCTCGGCCGCCACCTCCTCGCCCGAGTTCTCGCGCGGCCAGGCGAAATACCCCATCGCGAGCGCCGTCTCGACGGCCTCGCGCTGGCGGTCGGTGAGGCGTTCGTCGAGCCCGGCGGTCCCGGCCGTCGCGAGCCCCGGCTCCTCGGCCGCCCCGTCCGCGCCGTGGCGGCGGGTGGCGTGAAGTTCGAGCCCGTCGACGGCGTCGGTGACGCGCTCGACCAGCCGGCGGACATCGGCGCGCTCGGGCGACTCGACGACCAGCGTCGTCCGGTCGGGGGTGGCGACCGCGCGACAGGGCACCGCGCCGTACTCCGAGAGGACGGCCCCGAACCAGTCGGTGGCCTCGCGCTCGATCACCAGCCCCCCGGCCCGGCGGGCGACCACCTCGGTCTCGCCCGGCAGGGTCGCCGCGGCCGCCGCCGCGACGGTCCGCCCGTCGGCGTCGGTCCCCTCGACGAGGTAGTAGACGTCGGCCGTGCCGTCCCGGCGGCTGACCGTCCGGTCGTGTCGGACCCGGCGATCGAGGCGGTCGGCGAGGCGCGCGAACCCGAGGTCGGGGTCGGCGCCGCGGAACTCGAGCTCGACGGTGTCGTCGGACTCGAGCGCCCGGCGGCGCTCGACCGCGGTGAGCGCGTGGCCGATCGAGGCGCCGAGCTGGTCGAGCAGCCGGCGCTCGCGCTCGTCGACCGCGCCCGGCGTCTCGGCGACGACGGTCAACACCCCGTGTGTCACGCCGCGGTGCGAGAGCGGGACGGCACAGACCGCGCCGGCGCCGCGGGCGACCGCGACCCGCCGCCAGCCGGTCCGGGGTCCCCCGACGAGGTCGGTGACCGTCCGGCGCTCGTCCCGGCGCCACGCCTCGTGTGCCGGGTGAGGATCGTCGTCGTCGTCGGCCGCGAGCACCCGCTCGACCCGGTCGGGCGAGGCACCCGCGACCGCGCTGGGGTGGAGCCGGTCGGCGCCCACGTCGGCGGTCCCGATCCACGCGACCGCGAAGGGCTCGAACTCGACCAGCCGCTCACAGACCGCGCGCTCGACGCCGCCACGGTCGGCCTCGTCGGTGATGGCCGACTCGATCCGGCGGGTCAGCTCGACGGCGCGGTCGAGCCGGCGGGCTCGCTCGGTCTGGGCCTCGAGTTCGGCCTCGCGGGCCTCGAGCCGGCGCTCGCCGCGCAGGCGGTTCAGCCCCGCCTCCAGCGTCGCCGCCAGCAGGTGGGCCGACTCGACCGCGTCGGTCGCGAGCCCCTCGGCCGCCCCGACCACCATCGCGCCGTGGCCCGTCAGCGGGAGCACCAGCAGGTCGGCCAGCCCGCCGGCGGCAACGCCCGCCTTCGCGGGCGTCACCCGCCGCGCGGTCCCTTCGGCGAAGGCCTCCCAGACCGGCCCCGAGCCGGGGCCGACGGCGTCGAGCCCGTCGGCGCGGGCAGACATGGCGGGCGAGCGCGCGGCGATCGAGAGCCGGCCCTCGTCGGCGTCGTAGCGCAACACCGCCACCGCGTCGAGATCGAGCACGTCGACGGCCGCCTCGACCGCCGTCTCGCAGGCCCCGGCCGGGCTGTCGGCGCTCGTCAGCTCCGCCGTGGCGTCCTGGAAGCTCTCGAGGCGACGCTCGCGGACGTGGCGGTCGGTCACGTCCTGCGTGATGCTGATGTACCGGACGACGGTCCCGCCCTCGCGCACCGGGTAGCCCCGCGTCTCGACCCACCGGACCGGCGCCGTCCCGTCCGCGCCCGCGCCGGCCGTATCGTCGGGGCGGATCCGGTACTCGCGGACGTAGGGGCCGGTCCCGCCCTCGCGCACGTCGGCACGCATCGACCGGAGCCGTTCGAGATACTCCTCGCGGTCGTCGGGGTGGATCCGCTCGACGTGGGCGGTCGGGTGGTCGTCGAACTCGTCGACCGGGCGGCCGAACAGCTCCTCGTAGCCGGGGCTGACGTACTCGACCTCGTCCATCGCGGGCGAGGCGTAGATGGCGATGACCGCGTCGATTCGCTCGGCGAACTCCCGGAGCAGCCGCTCCTGGCGCCGGCGCTCGGTCACGTCGCGCGCGACCGAGAGCAGCCGCTCCTGCCCGTTGATCTCGGCGGGGCTGGCGCTGACCTCCACCCAGACCCGGTCGCCGTCGGCGGTCTCGAGCGCCCACTCGGTCTCGCCGGTCTCGCCGGTCGCCATCACCCGGTCGACGATCTCGGCCGCCCGGTCGCGGGTGTAGCCGTCCTCGGTGACGCTGAGCCCGTCGATCCCGAGCTCGAGCAGGGTCTCGCGGTCGTAGCCCAGCAGCTCGCACATCGGCCGATTCACGTCGACCAGCCGGGTGTCGGCGGGGTCGTAGACCGCGAGCGCGTCGTTGACGCCGTCGAAGATCTGACGGTACTCGCGCTCGCGGCGCCGGCGCTCGGTGACGTCCTCCGCGACGCCGACGTAGCGGCGCTTGCCCGTCGGCGTCGTGATCGGGTAGCCGGTCGCGTGGATCCAGCGGGTCTCGCCGTCCGGGCGCTCGATCCGGAACTCGAACTCGTAGCTGTCGGCCGCCTCGCCCGCCGCAATCTCGTCGAGCATCCGGCCGAACTCGGCCCGAAAATCCGCACGGTCGTCCGGGTGGATCCACCGGACGAACGAGGTGGCGTCCTCGTACAGCTCCTCGACCGGCCGGTCGAAGACGGCCTCGTAGGCGCGGTTGACGTACAGCACCTCCGAGAAGTCGGCGTCGGCGAGGTAGATCACCTCGTCGACCCGGTCGGCGATCATCCGCAGGCGGCGCTCGCGCTCTCTGACCGCCGCCGCCCGGTCGGCCCGGGACAGCGCCGTGCTCGCGTGCTCGGCCAGCGTCCGCGCCGCCTCGACGATCACCCCGTCGGCGGTCGCCGCCGGCGGGTGGGCAACGGCGAGGACGCCGTGTTCGTCCAGCGGGATGACCGAGCCGCGGCTCGCCTCGACCCCCTCGATCCGGTCGGCGGGCGTCCACGCCCGGGACTCGCCGGTCTCGAAGGCCCGTCGCTCCGGCGCGTCGGCCGGGAGCGAGCCGGTGACCACGTCCGTCGCGGCGCCCGCCACCGGCTCGAGGGCGCCGTCGTCGTGGAGCCAGCAGGCCGCCAGCGGCAGGTCGAGCCCCTCACACGCCGCCGCGACGGTCGCCCGCGCCACCGCGGTCGCCGTCTCGGCCTCCTGGATCCGGTCGGTCGCGCGCTGGAGGCCCCGGACCGCCCGCTCGCGGCGTCGCCGGTCGGTCACGTCCCGGAAGTTGGCGAGCGTCGCCGGCTCGCCCTCGTGGCGGATGCGCGAGACCGCGAGCTCGAGGGTCCGGACGTCGCCGTCGGCGGTGCGAAGCGACACGTCGTAGCGGTTGGGCGGGCTCTCGCCGTCGGCGGCGATTCGGCGCTCGTAGCGCTCGCGCACCAGCTCGCGGTCCTCTGGCTCGAACACCGCGGCGAAGTCCGTCCCGACCAGCTCGGACCCGTCGTAGCCGGTCAGCTCGACCAGCCGGTCGTTGACGAACGTCCACTCGCCGTCCGTGACGACGCCGACGCCGTCGTGGCTCTGCTCGACCAGCGCCGCGTAGCGCCCGCGCTCCTCGGCCAGCCGGCGCTCTCTGGCCACCCGCTCGGTCACGTCCTCGGTCACACAGACCAGGCGGTCGGGGCCGCCGGTCACCCGGACCGGGTGGGCGGCCGTGGTCACGTGCCGGACGGTCCCGTCGGGGCGGACGACCCGGTAGTCCAGCTCGTAGACGTCGTCGGCCTCGCCGCGCTCGATCTCGGCACGGGCCCGCTCGACGTCGGCGACCAGCCCGTCGCGGTCGGCCTCGTGGACGCCGTCGAGAAAGGAGAGGGGGTCGTCGTAGAGCTCCTCGACCGGCCGGCCCCACAGCTCCTCATAGGCGTCGTTGACGTACAGCGTCTCCGAGAGGTCGATCGTGGTGAAGTAGAGGACGGCGTCGACGCGCTCGGCGATCAGCCCCAGGCGGCGCTCGCGCTCCTTCCGGTCGGTCACGTCGTCGGCGACGCCGACCAGCCGCCGGCGGCCGTCCGCCAGGGTCACGGGGTAGGTGGTCGCGTGGACCCACCGCGTCTCGCCGTCCGGGCGCTCGACCCGGAAGTCGAAGGCGTAGTCGTCCGCGGCCCGCCCCGCGGCCACGTCCGCCAGCATCGACTCGAACCGCTCGCGGAAGGCCGGTCGGTCGTCGGGGTGGATCCCCTCGACGAACGACCGGGCGTCGTCGTAGACCGTCTCGACGGGGCGCCCCCAGACCGACTCGTAGGACTCGTTGACGTAGGCCACCTCCTCGAAGCCCGCGTCGGCGACGTAGATCACCTCGTCGACCCGCTCGGCGACCAGCCGGAGCCGGCGGCCGATGCCGGGCTCGTCCGCGTCGGTGCCGGCGTCGCCGTCGGCGTCGGTCCCGGCCGCCGCGGGGCCGACGGCACAGTCACGGACCAGCCCGGCCAGCCGGCCCGGGTGGGTCGTCGCCGCGGCCCGCGGGAAGGTCCGGGCCGCGCCCGCCTCGAGCAGCGCGGGGGCTCGCCCAGCCGGGCCGACGGCCACGACCGGGGCGTCGAGCGCCGCCTCGACCCGGCGGACGCGGGCAGGAGCGTCCGCGTCCGTCTCGCTCTCGCCCGTCACCTCGACCACGGCGGCGTCGGGGTCGGTCGCGGCCGCGGCGGGGTCGGGGGCGTGCTCGACGCGGAGGCCGGCCTCGCGGAGCCGGTCGGCGAGCCCGCCGGAGCCGACGACCACGACCTCCGCGTCGAGCGGTTCGACGGCCGCCTCGGACATCGGCGTCTGTCGGGCGACCGACGACTTAAGCCCTGTCCTCGCTCTCGGGGCCGCCGGCGAGTGGCGGGGCTTTTGCCCGCCCGGCCGGTACGACCGGTCGATGACGGACATCGGTGTCGTCGGTGCGGGCGCGGGGGCGGCGGCCGCCGTCCACGTGCTCGACGGCGCGCTCCCGGACGCGACGATCGAGGTGCTGGAGAAGTCCCGCGGGCTCTGTGGCCGGGCCGCGACGCGCCGGCGGGGCGAGCGCACATACGACTACGGCGCCAACTACCTGAAAGACGACGACGAGCGCGTGGTCGAACTGGTGACCGAGACGCTCGACGCCGACGGGCTGGTCGAGGTCGAGGGCCCCGTCTGGACGTTCGACGGCGCGGGGACGGTGAGCGAGGGCCGCGACGGCGACGACCGGCGCTGGAGCTACCGCTCGGGGCTGACCCAGATCGCCAAGCGGCTGCTGGGCGCGACCGACGCGACGGTCCACCGCGAGACCCGGATCGAGTCGCTCGCCCGCGATCCCGACGCCGGAACCTGGCGGCTGGGCGACGCCGACGGCGGTCGGTGGGGCCCCTACGACGCCCTCCTGCTCAACCCGCCGGCGCCCCAGACCGCGACGCTCGTGCGCGACGCCGACTGGGCGGCCGACGCCCGCGAGCGGCTCGCGGCGGCCGCCGCGGACGTGCCCTACCGGACGATCTGGACGGCCGCGCTCGGCTACGGGTTCGAGATCGATCGGCCCTACTACGCGCTGGTCAACGTCGACGACGAGCACGAGGTGGGCTGGCTCTCCCGCGAGGAGTGCAAGCCCGGCCACGTCCCCGCGGGCGAGTCGTTGCTGATCGTCCAGGCCGCCCCCGACTGGTCGGCCGACCGCTACGACGCCGACCCCGGGCGCAACGTCGCCGACCTCGCCGCCCACGCCGCCGCCGTGCTCGACGAGCCCCGGCTGGCCGAGCCCGACTGGACCGACCACCAGGGCTGGCGCCACGCGCTCCCCGACCGGGGGGTCCCTCGGGGCCCGCTCCGGGCGGCCGAGGAGCACGACCTCTACGCGGTCGGCGACTGGGTCGCGGGCGAGGCTCGCCTCCACGCCGCCCTCCGGGCCGGCCTCGACACCGGCGAGCGGATGTCCTACGCGCTCTGAGGCGGGCGACCGACCCGTCCGCAGGGCTCGGTCGGCGCGTGGGGCCGCCCGGGCGCGTCCCGGACCGATCCGGCGCGTGGCCGACCGTCAGGCGTTGGCGGTGCCGTCGCTCGGGGTCGGCGTGGCCGTCGCCGTCGCGGTCCCGTTCTCGCCCCCGTCGGGGGTCGCCGTCGCCGTCGCCGTCGCCGTCGGGGTCGTGCCGTCGGCGGTCGTCTCGTCGCCGTCGCTGACGAGCACCACGGCGTCGGTCATCCAACAGCCCTCGTACTGAGGGCCGTCCTGGAGCGAGAGGATCCACTCGTAGCCGTGCTCGACGCCGTCGGGGCCGACGACCGTGACGGGCTGGCGGGCCTCGCCGTCGACGACCTCGGTCGGCCCGTACCGGGTCCGGGTGTGGTTCAGGAGCGGCGCGTACCGGTCGTTGCGGATCAGCCTGGCGAAGCGATCGACCGGCCCCGTCGCGCGCTGGGTGGCCGGCGAGCCGAAGGCGAAGACGGTGCGGATGCCGGCGTCGGAGCCCGCCGGGTTTGTCCGGAGTGCGCCGACCTGGAGCCGGACGACCAGCCCCGGCGGCCGCTCGCAGGTCGGTCGCAGGCTGGCGTAGCGCTCGGGGATCGACCCGGTCCCGCCGGCCGCGCGCCCGGTCCCCGGCTCGGTCGGGCTGGCCGTCCCCGTCGGGGTCGGGGTCGTCGCCGCGGCCGTCCGGGGGGCGAGCGTCCCGGTCCCGCCGGCGGCGTCGGCCGGTCGACCCAGCCCCGTGGTGCCGGTGAGCGCCGCCCCGGCGACCAGCGAGACGGCGACGACGAGGACGGCCGCGAGCGCCGCCCCGCGGCCGGCCCGCCCCGGCAGTCGGGTGGGGACGAGCGCCGCGGCGACGCGCGCCCGGCGTCGGCGCCACCGACTCGCCCGGGGCGGGTCGTCGCCCGCCCGCCACGGGCCGGCCGGGGCGACGCCCGCGGGGGCGTCGGCGCCGAGCGCGCCCCGCTCGACCGGCGCGGCGCCCAGCGCCGACCGGCAGGCCGCCGCCCCCGCCGCCCCGGCGCCGTGACACGCCAGTGCGAACAGATAGTCGGGCCCCGCGCCCGGCCCGCCCGGGATCGGGCTCACCAGCCCGTCGGCGGTCGAGGGGGCGGCGCCGTCGCTCGGGTGGTGGGCGTGGAGCCGACGGACGCCCGACGCGGGCGCGTCGCCGTCGACCGGCCCGTCCGGACCGACCACGACCACGTCCGGGCGGTCGGCGTGGAGGGCGGCGACGAGGTCACGAAAGCCATCGGGGCCGAGGCGGGCGACCCGGCGGGCGAACGCCTCGCGGTCGAGCCGGCGGCTCACGGCGGCCCACCCGACCTCCGGACGCCGGCACTCATCGACCGCGTCTGTGGCCCGCCCGGACATAAGGGTTCGCGGGCCACGGGCGGCGGCGATCCGTGCCGATACAGGTCGGTTAAACCGGCCGAGGCTCGAACCGTGCGGTGGTGACCGAGGCCGACGACGAGGCGGTGGGAGCGATCAGACTCGCCCTCGAGGACCGCGAGTTCGCGGCGCTGGCGGGGACGGCGTTCGCCCGGAGCCAGGCCTACTCGACGGTGTTGATCGCGCTCGCGCTCTACGCCGAGGTGTTCGCCACGACCGGCACGATCGAGGGGCTGTTCGGCACCGCCTTCGCGCTCGCGCAGGTGCTCGTGGTCTTCCCGCTGGGCCGGCGGGTCGACACCGGCGACGCGAAGCGGTACCTGATTGCGGGACTCGTGATCAACGTCGCGGTCTTCGTCGGCTTCGCGGCCGCGGAGAGCGCAACCCACGTCGTCCTCGTGCGGGTGGTCCAGGGGCTCGGCGCCAGCCTCCTCTGGGTGACTGGGGGCACCGTCGTCGGCGAGATCAGCCCCGAGGACGGCTCCGGCCGGTGGCTGGGGGCGTACAACCAGGTCGGCGCCTTCTCCAGTCTCGCGGGCGATCTCGTGGGTGGCTACCTGCTGTACGCCCACGGCTTCACCGCCACCTACGCCGCGCTCTCGCTGGTGACGATCGGCGCGGGGCTGCTCGTCCTGCGTCACCTCCGCGCCGACCCCGGCGGCCACGAGGACGGCGATCGGGACGGGATCGAGGCCTACCGCGACCTCGTCGGCAGCCGGCCCGTGCGCGCGCTGCTGGTCTTCCGGGCCGGCTTCAGCGCCGGCAAGATGATCGTCGTCGTCTTCCTCCCGATCGTCGCCCGCACCGAGTTCGGGATCACCGCCTTCGCCATCGGCTGGATCCTCGCGGGCGGGAAGCTGACCAAGTCGCTGTTGCAGGGCTACGTGGGCGATCTGACCGACCGGGTGGCGAGCCGTGGCCGACTGGTCGTGGCCGGCGCGTTGCTGTACGGGCTGGCGGCGGCGATGATCCCCCTCGCCACCGTCGCCGAGGGCACGCTCGATCCCGTCACCGTCCGGCTGTTCGGCGACACCCAGGTGCTCGGGGGTGCCTTCCTCGCGCTCTTTCTCGCCTACGCGGTCGCGGGGGTGGGCGACAGCCTCCGGCTCCCCGCCAGCATGGCGCTGTTCGTCGAGGAGGGCGAGCGCTTCGACTCGGTGGCCTCCAGCCTCTCGCTTCGCTCGTTCGCCTGGAAGGTCGGCCAGGTCGGCGGCCCGCTGCTCGCCGGCGGGGTCAAGGAGTTCGTCTCTCACGAGGCCGCCTTCCTCGTCGCCGCCGGGGTGATCGTGCTCTCGACCGCCGCGTTCGTCCTCACCGCCCGCCGGGGCGATCCGGCCGATCACCCCACGCCGGCGCCCGGGGCCGGCGACTAGACGGCTCGCACCGCGGCCCTGGCGCTCGCGTCCGTCCCCGTCCCGGTCGCGGTCGAGACGTTCGCCGCCGCCGCGGGATCGGTCGTCGATGGCGGGATGACCCACGACTCGCCGGTCTCGCGGCTCTGAAAGGAGACGCGGACGAACCGCTCGGTCGCGGACGACTCGTACTGGGCGGCGAACGCGAGCACCGCCCCCCACTGTGAGACGACCGCCGCGGCGGTGTAGTTCGCCACGCCGGGGACGGGATCGCCACTCACCCCCACGACGTAGCGGCGCTCGCCCGCGGCGTCGACGCGCCCGACGACCCGGCTCTCGGGGGCCGACAGGTAGGTCGCCACGTAGCGCGCGCTCCGGTCGACGTAGCGCTCGGCCGTCGGCCCGTCGAGCCCGCGGTCGATCTCGTCGGCGTCGCCCGGATGGACGAACCGGACGTTCGCCCCCCGGAGCTCGCCGACGCCGGTGACGTTCACCGTCACGTTCCCGCCGTCGTCGACGCGGACCGTCTCCGACCGGACCGCCGTCGGCGGGGCCGTCGCACGCGCGTAGCGGGCGCTCGAGCCGTACTCCCGGTAGCTCACCCGCCACTCGTGGGCGTCGCCGGCGAGCGAGCCCTCGTGGCCGTCGGCCAGCGCCGTGGGGCTCGAGATCCCCGACGGCGTCAGCCCGGGCGCGTACCACTCCCGGTCGGGGTCGGGCTGGATCGCGTCGCCCGCCGACCCCGCGCTCGGCCCGGGGACGGCCGTCGCGGGCGCCGACGCCGGGGCCACGGCACCAGGTCCGGCGCGCGCGTCGGGGTCCAGCCCGCCGCCGCCGACGAACGTGGCGGCCACCACGAGCGCCGCCAACACGACGGCCGCCGGCGTCGCGACCCCGGCGACGCGGCCGGCGAGTCGCGCGCCGAGCGACGGCCGGTCGGGGGTCGAGAGCGGGCGGTCGAGGTGGGTGCGCGCGATCCGGTCGGCGGTCGCGCGGTCGAGCCCGTACAAAAGCGCGGTCCGGAGCTCGTCCGGGCCGTGGACCGCGACCCCTCGGACGGCGAGTTCGGCCGCCAGCCCGCGGTCGGGGACCACCACCGCGTCGGCGTCGGCGTCCGCGAGCGCCCGCTCGACCCGCCGGACCGCCAGCCGGGTCGGCCACGCCCGGCCCGTCCAGGGGAGGACCCGCTCGCCGTCGACGACGGCGAGCCCGTCGGCGACGCGGGCGTCGGCCCCCCGGGCGTCCCGGACGGCGACGAGCAGCGCCGCGAGCCCGGGGGCGTCGAGACGGCCGAGCAGGCTGGCGAACGCCCGCGGCGACGGCGGCGTCACGCCCCGACCGAGGGCCGCCCAGGGCAAAACCGTGTCGCGTGTGGGCGCGTCACGGGGGGCGAGACTTTTTCTTCCGGCTCCGTGTCGGTCGGGGTCGTGTCGAGCGAGAGCGTGGTCTTCGACTACACGGCCGGGACGCCGTGGGTCGTCACCGACGAGATCGAGCGAACGATCGAGCGCGCGACCGCCGACGGGCGGTCGGTCCGGACGGCGGTGCGAGACGAGACGACCCGCCTGCTCCGGACCGACCCCGACTACCGGGCGGCGCTGCGCGAGCGTTACGCCGCCGCCGGCGTGAACCTGGTGAGCGTGACGGTCAACGGCGCGCCCCCGCGAGACGACGTGGCCTCGTTCCAGGCCCGCTTCGACGCGGTCGAGTGGCTGCGGAAGGTGACCTCGCCCGCCCAGGCCCGGGCGGTCGCGGCCGACGGCGACGTGGGCGTCGTGCTCAACACCCAGAACCTCGGGGCCGCGATGGACGGCGACCTCGGGGGCGTCGACGCCCTCCACGACGCCGGCCACCGGATCTTCCAGCTCACCTACAACCTCCACACCGATCTCGGGGCGGGCTGTTACGCCCGCTCGAACGCCCGGCTCTCGCGTCTCGGCGCGGCGGCGATGGACCGTGTCACGGAGCGGGGCGGGATCGTCGACCTCTCCCACCCCGGTCCGGAAACCACCCGCGACGCGATCGAGCGCGCCGACGCCCCGCCCGCGACCACCCACGTGGCCTGCGGGGCGCTGGTCGATCACCCCCGCGCGAAGGCCGACGAGACGCTCTCGGCGCTGGCCGCGGCCGACGGCTACGTCGGGATCGTCGGGGTGCCCTGGTTCGTCGCCCCGGAGGCCGACGATCCATCGCTCGATATCGTCGTCGATCACCTCGAACACGCCGCCTCGGTCGTCGGCGTCGACCGGATCGGGATCGGCACGGACTTCGGCCACGTGGACGCGGGCCTGCCCGAGTCCTACCGCGACGCCGCGCGGCGGTGGGCGGTCGACGCGGGCTTTCCCGACGGCTACGGCGAGGGCTACGGCCGCGGCTTCGGCGAGATGCGTCGCTACGCCGACTGGCCCGTTCTGCGCGAGCGGATCGCCGACCGCTTCACCGACGCCGAGACCCGGGGGATCCTCGGCGAGAACTTCCTCGACTACTGGGCGCGGGTCGAGGCCGCGGCCTGAGCGGTGGTGTTCGCCGTGTCCTCGCCCGCCGCGTCGCCGGTCGGGGGCAGATAGCCCGCCTCGCTGGCTCGCCGGCTCCGGACCGTCACGACCACCCGGACGCCGGCGCCCCGGACGAGGAACTCGGCCCGGAGCTCTCTGACGAAGCCCGTGGCCGAGACGACCGCCTCGGCCCGGTAGGCCCGGACGGCGGTGGCGTCGTGGCCCGAGACCCGGAGGCTGTACAGCGTCTCGGACGTCTCGGGCCCCCGCTGTCGGGTGCGCCCGACGATCCGGCTCTCGCGGCCGTCGAGGTAGCTGGCGACGTACAGCCCGGCCCGCGCCGACTCGCCGACCACCCGGAGGGCGGCCCGGTCGTCGGCCGGCGCGGCCTCGCGAAGCCGGCTCCGGTAGGCCCCGGTCGGCGTCCGACCGTCGCCCGGCCGGACGAACGGCGCCCGCGTGCTCCGGAGCGCCCCCTCTCCGTCCAGTTCGGTCCGGACCCCCGTGGCCCGGTCGAACCGGACCGTCTCGCGGCGCAGGCCCGTCGGCCCGACCGACTCGCCCTGGAGTTCGGCGGGCGCGCCCACCCGCTCGGGCTCGTACTCCCGGTAGACGGCCTGCCAGCCGTGGGCCCGACCGTCCAGTGCGTCGGCGTGGGCCGCCGCCAGCGCCGCGGGATCGGTCACGCCCGCGCCCGTCACGCCCGGCGCGACCGTCTCGGTCGCCGGGATCGCCGGCGTCCCCGGCACCGCGCCCGACCGCGGGCGTGCGGTCTCGGTCCGGGCGTCGACCGTCGGGTCGACCGCGCCGGCGCCCCCGTCCGCGGCCGATCCGTCGGCCGGCCCCGCCCCCGGCGGCGGCGCCGGGACGGCCGCGGCGCCGACCGCCGCGACGACCAGCGCCACCGCGAACAGTCCCGCGAGCGCCGCGCCCGGCCGTTCGACCGGGAGCCCGTCGAGCGCGGCGACGACGGGGGCGGCCCGGGATCGGGTGCGCCCGACGAGCCCCGCGGCCGCGAGCCCCGCGGTTGGCCGGCCGAGACGGGCCCGCGCGATCCGGTCGGCGGTCGCGCGGTCGACGCCGTAGAGCAGGCGCCGGCGCAGGTCGACCGGCCCCACCACCGGCACCCCCCGCGCGTCGAGGGCGGCCGCGACCCGGGGGTGGGGGACGAGGAGCCGGTCCGCGCCGGCCCGCGCCAGCTCCCGCTCGGCCCGGCGGGCGGCGAGGCGGGCGAGCCCGGGGCGATCGAGCAGGCGGGCGGGCGGCCGGCCGACCCACGCGAGATGCTCGACGCCCGCCACGACCGCCCGGTCCCCGTCGCGGTGGGCCTCGTCGCCGGCGGCGGCCCGCAGGTCGACGAGGAGTGCGGCGAGCGTCGCCGGGTCGCGACCGGCGAGCGCGCGGGCGGCCGCCCGCCGCGTCGGGGGTGACACGGGCCGGGTTCGGGCCGGTGGGACAAAAACCCGCGGCGGGGCGGCACTACACTCCGGGGTGGTAGGCGAAGCCCTCGTCGATCGGATACTGGGGCCGGCGCAGGCGCTCGAACTCGAAGCCGCGGGCGTCGATGGCCGCCAGCCCGGGGCTGTCGACCGGGACGAGCGAGCTCGCGAGAGGCTCGTGTGCGGCGCGGTAGTGGTTCGAGCTCTTGACGACGAGCACGTCCCGGCGCTCGGGCGCGACGCCGACGTGGCGCCAGGTCTCGGCGTCGTAGGGCTGGACCCGGTTGGTCGTCAGCACGACCGCCACGCCGTCGTCGGTCCCACAGTCGAAGCGGACGGTCCGGCCGAGCCGGGTCACGTCGCCGGTGCCCATCGGCCCCGTGTTGACGAACTCGCCGTCCGTGATCGCGCGCACCCGCCCCTCGACGCCGCGGATCGGCTCGCCGTGCAGATCGTCGGTCTTGCCGCCCAGATCCAGCGTGACGCGCTCGCCCACGCCGGCGGCGACGCAGTCGGCGACCGACTCGGGGTCGCGCAGGATCGCCAGCCCGGCGTTCGTCACGCCCCGGTCGAGGAGTTCGCGCAGGATCGCCGTCCCGTCGCCGGCGCCGCCGCCGCCCGGGTTGTCGCCGGCGTCGGCGAGCACCACCGGCCCGTCGGCCGTCTCGCCGGCGGTCACGCGCTCGCGCGCCGTCTCGACGGCCGCCGCGGGGTCGGGGTAGTCGGCGACGAACGCCTCGCGGCGCTCCCAGACGACCCGGGCGAGATCGGCCGCCGCCGCCGCCGCGGCCGCGGGATCACCGTCCCCGACCACCGGGATCGAGAACGTCGTCCACCGCGTGTCGGCGCGGTGGAAGCCGGGAAGCGCGCTGACCGCCCGGACGCCGTCGCGGCGTTCGAGCTCGCGGGCGCGCTCCATCACCGCGACCATCGGGCCGTCGCGGGTGTTCTGTCGGGGCGTGATCGGGAGAACCGGCGGGCGCTCGATCCGGACGACCGGCTCGGTCTCGCCCCGGACGGCCTCGAGCAGCAGCTCCGTCCCCCGCTCGCCCGTCTCGCCCATGTCGACGTGGGGGTAGGTCCGGTAGGCGACGAGCCCGTCGGCGACCGAGACGAGCTCGTCGCTCACGTTGCCGTGGAGGTCGTGGGTGACGACGATCGGGGTCTCGGGGCCGACCACCTCGCGCACCGCCGCGGTCAGGGGCCCCTCGCCGTCGTCGCGGCCCTCGGGCACCATCGCGCCGTGGAGCGCGAGGAGCACGCCGTCGGGGTCGGCCGCGGCGGCCGCGTCGGCGACGAGGTCGACGTAGGCGTCGAAGGCGTCGGCCGCGACCCGGCCGCCGGGCGTGGCGGCGGCGGCGACCGGACAGACCGTCTCGACGCCCGCCGCGTCGGCGGTCGCAAGCGCCCCCCCGACGACGGTGTTCGTCCCTGCGAGTTCGTCTCTGACGGCCGTCTCGCCCAGGAGTTCGCGGCGCTCGCGGAAGTCGGCCCGCGTCGTCGGCGTCGGCGCGAACGTGTTGGTCTCGTGGGAGACGCCCGCCACGAGCACGCGTGTCTCTGTCACGCGAGGTGGTGTCGCGCCCGCCGACAAGAGCGTTGTCGTGGCGGCGACCGGCCGGCCTACCCGTCGCGGCGCCAGCGCTCGTCGAACACCAGCCGGTCGTCGATCCGGACGGTCGTGGTCAGGTCCGCGTGGTCGACGCCGACCGAGCCGCTCGCCTCGGCGACGATCCGCCGGTCGTCCCGGACCAGCGCCATCCGGGCGTCGGTGTCGAGTCGCGCCGCGGTCGGGTCGCGCCGGGCCGCGACCGCCTCGACCCGCTCGGCGCGCTCGAAGCGGCCGCCGTGGGGCAGGTCGACGATCGACTCGCCCTCCGTGACCAGCGTCGCCGCGCCCGTCCCGTTCCCACGCCGGGTCGTCCAGTCGGCCGTCGCGTCGACGACGAACGCGGAGTCGGTCGCGACCGAGCGGTCGGGCGCGGGCGTCTCGGTGCCGTCGGCGAACGCGACGCCGTCCGCGTGGACCCGACCGGGGAGTCGGACGACCGAGGGGTCGTCGGGCGACGAGCACAGCGCCAGCGAGCCGTGGCGGCCGGTCGGGCGCGCCCGGGGGAAGGCCGCGGCGGCGACCGCCACCCGGATCCGCCGGCCGGCCTCGAAGACGTGTGACTTTGGCTTCAGGCCGACGGGGACGACGTACTCCTCGCCGGCGACGAGCGGGTCGGGGTCGGCGTGGCCCGCGCGGTGGCTGGCCCGGACGTAGCCGCCGGTGACCAGCCGCGCCCGCCCGCGCGGCCCGACATCGACGACGCGGACGGCGACCGTGGGCTCGGGGCTGTCGGCCCGGAGCCGGAGCCGCGCCGCGCCGGTCCCCGTGAGTTCGACCGGGCGGTCGAGCGGGCCGGTCTCGAACGCGAGCGAACGGGCGTCGTCGACCGAGGTGTCGACCCCCGGGTTGTGGACCCCGCCCACCCGGTCGAGCGAGTCCACCCCGACCGCGTGGTCGTACTCGTAGGTCGCGTCGACGGCGCCGGCCCCCGGCCCGTACTCCTCGACCCGGCGGAGCCCGTCGGGCGCGAGCGCGAGCGCGACGACGCCGGTCGTGGCGTCCCCGCCGGTCGTGGCGTCCCCGCCGGTCGTGGCGTCCCCGCCGGTCGTGGCGTCGAGCGTCGGCCACCGGTCGGTCCGGCGCCACCGGCCCGCGTCGGACCAGCCCCCCTCGCGCTCGGTCCAGTGGACGACCGGCTCGTCGGCCGTCCCCGGGATCGCGTCGGGATCGCCGTCACCGTCACCGTCACGATCGCGCAGGTGGCGGTCGAACCACGCGACCGCTGCGGTGCGAAAGCCTACGGGGGCGATCCGGCCGCGCTCGGGGAAGACGTGTTGCCACGGGCCGAGCAGGAGCCGCCGGGGGGCGTCGATCGCCTCGACGAACTCGACCATCGGCCCGGTGTGGACGTCCCGGTAGCCACAGGCCGCGAGCGTCGGGACCGACACGTCGGCGGGATCGACCCGCCGGCTCGCCCAGAACTCGTCCTCGGTCGGGTGCTCGAGCAGCGAGAACAGCCACGGCTCGGCCGACCGGAGGTGGTCGAGGCGGGCCTCCCAGACCGCGGCCCAGCGCCCGTCGGGATCGCGCCGGCTCGGCGGGAGCGC
>CAZMLQ010000014.1:0-25522 GCA_964567195.1 uncultured Haloferacaceae archaeon
ACACAGACCACGTCGTCGGGTCGGAGCTCGACCCGCTCGCGGATCAGCGCCGCGAGCTCGTCGTCGGGGCCGACCTCCGGCAGGTCGGGAACGGCGAACAGCTCCATACCCTCCGGTGGACGAGTCGGGTGAAAAACCGCCCGCTCCGCGGGCTCAGTCGCCCCCCGCCGGCGGCCGGCGGAGGCTCACGTCGAGGTCGCCGTCCGTGGCCCGCGCGACCAGCATCGTCGTCTCGGTCCCCGGGCTGGCGCCGGTCGCGGTGCCGGGGTTGAGCAGCCGGACCCCGTCGACGCGCTCGTCGGCGTGCTCGTGGGTGTGGCCGGCGACCCCGACCGCGCCGGCGTCCGACCCCACGCGCTCGCGGACGGTCCGGACCACCCGGTCGGCGTAGCCGTACGGCGGCCCGTCGCCGTGGACGAGCACGAACGTCACCCCGCCGAGGTCGACGCTCGCCTCGCGGGGGAGCCCGACGCTCGGGGGGTCGGTGTTGCCCCGCACCGCGGTGAGCTTCGCCGCGCCGCCGGCGGCCTCCCGGACCGTCGCGAGCGCGGCCGGCGAGTCGAAGTCCCCGGCGTGGAGAACGTGGTCCGCCGCTCGACACCGGTCGAGCACCCACGCCGGCAGCCGCTCGGCCCGCGACGGGACGTGGGTGTCGCTGAGGATGGCCACCTCCATGCCCCCGCGCAGGCGAGCCACCCTCAAGTCGGTTGTGTCCCCGGCCCCTCGGGCCGCCGTGTCCATCGTCACCGCGCTCGTCCGCGTGGACGGGCGCCTGCTGCTCGTCCGCGACGCCGACGGCCGCCTCGGCGGGCTCTCGACCCGGCTCGCCCCCGACGCCGATCCGGTCGCGCACGCCCGCGCCGCCCTCGCCGACCGGGGGATCGACGCGACCCACGCCCGGACCGGCGCGGCCGTCACCGTCGCCGGTCGGACGGTCAGACCGGTCCTGTTCGACGCGCCCGCGCTCCCGGCGCTCGACGACGCGGCGCTCGTCCACCCACCCGCGCTGTGCGGGCTGGCGGCCGTCCCCGGGCTCCGCGCCGCCTACCGCCGGGTCGCCCCGGATCTCGGGACCGTCCGGGACGACCGCGAGCACGGCTCGACGACGCTCTCGTACCGCGCGCTGGAGGTCCTGCGCGACCGCGCGGACGCGGTCGCGGCCGGCGCGCCCGACGACGGGCCGTCGGTCGTCGCCCTCGCCCGCCGGCTCCGGACCGCCCGCCCGGCGATGGTCGCGCTCCGGACCCGGATCGACCGCGCGATGACGGCCGCGGGGCCGGACCGCACGCCCGCGGCCGTCCGGGACGCGGCGTGTGGCGCGCTCGACGACGCCGTGGCCACCGACCGGGCCGCCGCCCGGCGCGCGGCCACGTCTCTCGACGGGCCGGTCGCGACCTGCTCGCGCTCGGACACGGTCGAGACGGCGCTCGCGGCCGCGGACGTCCCGGTCGTGGTCGGCGAGTCCCGGCCCGGTGGCGAGGGGCACGCGGCCGCCGCGGCGCTGGCCGACGCCGGTCTCGACGTGACCCTCGTCTCCGACGCGGCGCTCCCCGGCGCGTTCGCGGACGGGACGGCGGTGCCGAACGCGGCGTCGGTGCTCGTCGGCGCCGACGCGGTCGGGCCCCGGACGGGAGCGCCGTGAACAAGGTCGGCACGACGCCGCTCGCGCGGGCCGCGCGGGCCGCCGACCGGCCGGTCTCGTGACGGCGGTGGTGACCGAGGCCGGCCCGCTCGACGCCGCCGGGGTCCGGGCCGTGGCGGCGGCCAACCGGGCCGCCGCCTCGTGGGTCGACGACGACGGCGCGGCGGCCGGACCGGACGACATTTAGCCCCGGCGGGGCGTAGCCGCGGGCGGTGGCGATGACGAGGCGTTACCCCCGCCGAGCCCCGTGTGACGAGGCCCACCCACCGAGCCACCCGCCCGTCCGGGCGCTCACGTGACGAACTGGAGCAGGTCGTCCCGGCGGGCCTCGCGGAAGATATCGCCCAGCGCCGCCTCGAGCGGGCCGATCGAGCCGCGCTTGGCGCTGATCGGCGCGATCACGTCGCGCCACTGCTGCCAGGGCGGGTGGAGGCCGAGGCGGTCACAGAGCGCGTCGAGCCGGGCGTCGCGGTCGTCGACCTTGTCCATCTTGTTGACCGCGACGACGGCCGGCAGCCCCACGTCGCGCAGGAACGCGAACATCTCGACGTCGTAGGGCAGCTCCTCGCCCGCGTGGCGGTCGATGATCTCGACGGCGCTCTTGCCGTCGACGACGAGCACGCCAGCCAGGATCTCGGGGGCGTTGGCCTCGACGTAGCGGATCACGTCGGTCTTGATCGCCTCGCGGCGCTCGGCCTCGACCCCCGTCATGAAGCCGAAGCCGGGCAGGTCGGTGAACATAAAGCCCGCGCTCGCCCAGTCGTAGTGGTTCGGCGAGCGGGTGACGCCCGGCTTGCGCCCCGTGGCCACGTCGTGGCCGGTGAGCTTGCGCATCAGCGTCGACTTGCCGACGTTCGACCGACCGACCAACACCACCTCCTCGCGGTCCGGGCGTCCCTCGAACACACCCGACCGCGGGGACGCGCGGGATTAAGCGCGGCGGTGCGGGGCGGGGACCCACAACTAAAGCCCGGGGTCGCGTCGGTCGGGGCGATGTCGCTCGACGACCTCGACGTGGACGAGATCTGGATGGACGGCGAGTTCGTGGACTGGGCCGACGCCACGATCCACGTGCTCGCCCACGTCGCCAACTACGGCACCGGCGTCTTCGAGGGCAGCCGGTCGTACGAGACCGCCGACGGGCCGGCACTCTTCCGGCTCGACGCCCACCTCGACCGGCTGTGGGACAGCGCCTCGATCCTCGGGATGGAGCCCCCCCACGAGAAGGGGACGGTGCGGGAGGCCACCCTGTCGCTGATCGAGCGCAACGGGCTCGGGTCGGCGTACGTCCGGCACAACAGCTTCTACGGCTACTCGACGCTCGGGCTGGACACGAGCGACAACCCGGTGCGGACGGTCGCGGCCGCCTTCCCCCGGGGTACCTACCTCGGCGAGGACGCCCTCGAACGGGGCGCGGCGGTCGAGCTGTCGCCCTGGCGCCGGCTCCACTCCGAGCAGTTCCCCACCCAGGCCAAGGCCATCGGCATCTACGTCACCTCGGCGCTGGCCAAGCGCCACGCGGTCGCCAACGGCTACGACGAGGCGCTCCTGCTCGACGCCGACGGCAACGTCGCCGAGGGCAGCGGCGAGAACCTCTTCATCGTCGAGGACGGCGTCCTCCGGACGCCGGGCCTGGACGCGAGCGTCCTGCCCGGGATCACCCGCGACAGCCTGCTGACGCTGGCCCGTGACATGGGCTACGAGGTCGAGATCGGCGACGTGACCACCGGACAGCTCTACACCGCCGACGAGGCGTTCATGTGTGGCACCGCGGCCGAGGTGACGCCAATCCGGCGCGTCGACGACGTGACGATCGGCCCCGGGCGGCGGGGGCCGGTGACCGAGGCGCTCCAGGAGCGGTTCTTCGAGGTGGTGGCGGGCGAGCGACCGGCATACGAGGACTGGCTGACCTACGTCTGAGGCCGCCCCCGGCGACGGCTACCAGACGAGCGCGAACAGCACCCGGAAGGTGGCGTAGGCGCCGACCGTCGAGAGGATCGGGACGACGTTCTGGGTGAGCACGACCCGGCCGGTCGTGGCCGGATCGAACAGGTCGGCCGCCGCGGGGGTGTCGGCGGGATCCTCGGCGCCGATCTCCGGCGCCGGCTCGCCCGGCTCGTCGGCCGACAGCGCGCCGACCGAGACCCGCGGGGTGGCCTCGCCGCGCAGCCCCTCCGAGACGGTCACCGACCGGGTCGCCCGCCCCCAGCCCAGCCCGACGATCGACATGGTGGCGACGACGACGAACGAGGCGGGGATCCCGAGCGCCGACATCGTGACCACGATCGACGAGGAGACCACCGCGACCACGATGGCGGCGGTCAGGGGCAGGTCGGTGACGTCGTTGCCCAGGGTGTCGAGCGTCCGCCGGGCGATGGTGAACGCGCCGACGGCGACGGCGCCACAGCCGAGCAGGATCAGCGGGGTCAGCGCCACGCCCGCGCCGTACAGCGGCGCGATCGCGTTGGCGATGTTCGAGGTACCCGAGGAGAACGCCATCAGACAGCCGATCGCGACGACGACGGCCGTGCCAGCGAGCTCCCGGTCCGTCGTGTTCGGGCCGCGCCGGGGCACCGGCACCGACACCGGGCCCGGCCCCGAGCGGTCGAGCCTGACCAGCGGCCCGGGGCTGTGCTCGATCCCGATCCGGCGGTTGATCGCGGGGTAGAGGTACCGACCGATCGTCCCCGAGAGCCAGAAGCCGACGACCGGCGAGACGATCCACCAGACCGCGATCTCGCCCATCACCGCCCAGTCGAGTGCCCCCCGGGCCACGCCGAGCCCGGCGATCGCACCCACCGCGGTCATCGACGTCGAGGCGGGCACGCCCGCGTAGTTGCCGACGAACAGCGCGCCGCCGACGAAAGAGAGCACGACGATGCTGGTCTCGATCGTGAAGACGCCGGGGCGGGTCACCAGCTCCCGACCCAGGGTGTCGACCACCCGCCGGCCGATCGTCCAGGCCCCGAGCAGGAAACAGACCGACATCAGGGCGGCCGCGGCCACCTTCGACAGCGCGCCCGCCCCGACCGCCGGACCGAACGCCGGGCCCGTCGTCGCGCCGCCGATGTTGTAGCCGACGAACAGCGCGACCGCAAGCCCGACCAGCACGAGCGGCCCGACCCCCACGACGGTCACCGGCCTCCCCCCCGCGTCGCGGCGGTCGCGTGGTCGGTGGTCGCGTCCGGTCCGGTCGTGCCACCCCCGCGTGTGGTGACGGTTCTGGCGTCGGGCATGCGTCCGGATCGATCTACCGCCGGACGGGATATAATCACAGCGCCGGCGCGGCCGCCGGTCGCCGGCGCCGCGGTCGGCCCGTGCCCGTCGATCGGAGGCCCGGTCGCGGGCGGAGGATACAGGTCCGTGGCCGCCGAGCGGTCGGCGTGGACGAGCAGAAAGAGCAGATCCGCGAGCGGGTGTGGGACGACCTCGAGGCGAGCGGGGTCGCGCGCTTTCCCTACCCGCCCCACGGCCGCATCCCAAACGTCGCCGGCGCGGCCCGGGCGGCCGACCGCCTCGCCGCGACCGACGCGTGGGCGAGCGCCGACGTGGTGAAGGCAAACCCCGACGCCCCGCAGCTGCCGGTCCGGCGGGCGGCGCTCCGGGCCGGCAAGCGCCTCTACGCCGCGGTTCCGCGGCTGCGCGACCCCGAGCCGTTCCTCCGTCTCGACCCCGCCCGGATCGACGATGTCGACGCCGCCACCACCGTCTCGGGGATCGGCGAGGCGGGCGTCCCGGTCGCGCCCGCCGACGTCGAGCCGGTCGATCTGATCGTCTCGGGGAGCGTCGCGGTCGACGACCGGGGCGCCCGGATCGGCAAGGGCGAGGGCTACAGCGACCTCGAGTTCGCCGTGCTCGCCGAGTTCGGGCGCGTCGACGACACGACCGTCGCCACGACGGTCCACGAGCGCCAGATCGTCGAGCGCGCGCCGACCGGCCCGCTCGACGTGCCCCTCGACCTCGTCGTGACCCCCGAGCGCACGCTCCGGCCCGAGCCGGCGGACCCGCGGCCGGCGGGGGTCGACTGGGACGCGCTCGACCCCGACCGCCTCGCCGAGATTCCGGTGCTCGAGCGGCTCGCGCCCGACGCGGACGACGCGGACGACGCGGACGACGCGGGCTGAGCCCTCCGGCCCCCGGGTATAAGTTCCGCGCCGTCCTCGCGCCGGCGTGCGACTGGTCCAGGTGGCGATCCCGGCCGGGAAGCGCGAGGCGGTCGTTGGCGTCCTCGACGACGAGGGCGTCGACTACGCGCTGACCGACGAGACGAGCGACCGCGCGTTCACCGCGGTCGTCACCTTCCCGCTGCCGGCGGCGGCCGTCGAGCCGGTGCTCGACTCGCTGCGGGCGGTCGGGATCGACCGCGACGCGTTCACCGTCGTGGTCGACGCCGAGACGGTCGTCTCGGACCGGTTCGAGGCGCTGGCCGAGGAGTACGCCGACGCGCGCGACGAGGACCGCATCGCCCGCGAGGAGCTGGTGAGCACCGCCGAGTCGCTGGCGCCCCGCCCCCGCCCGTTTCTGGTGTTCACCGTCGTCAGCGCGGTGGTGGCGACCGCCGGCCTGCTGTTGGACTCGCCGGCGGTCGTCGTCGGCTCGATGGTGATCGCGCCCCTGGTCGGCCCGGCGATGGCGACCGGGGTCGGGACGGTCGTCGACGACCGCGCGCTCTTCCGGCGCGGGGTCCGCCTCCAACTGACCGGCGGCCTGCTCGCGGTGGCCAGCGCCGCGGGCTTTGCCCTGCTGTTGCGCGCGACCGGCGCGGTCCCCGCGAACCCGGCCGAGGTGTTCGCGATCGAGGAGGTGAGCGAGCGGCTCTCGCCCGACCTGCTCTCGCTGGCGGTGGCGCTCGCGGCCGGCGCCGCGGGCGCCGTCTCGCTCTCCTCGGGCGTCTCGACCGCCCTGGTCGGCGTGATGATCGCCGCCGCGCTCGTCCCTCCGACCGCCGTCGTCGGCATCGGTCTCGCCTGGGGTGCGCCCGAGGCGGTCGTCGGATCGGCCGTGCTCGTGCTGGTCAACTTCCTCTCGGTCAACCTCGCCACCCTCGCCGTCTTCTGGTGGTCGGGCTACCGTCCCGAGGCCTGGTCGCGGGCCGACGACGCCCGCCGTCAGACCCGCCGCCGGGCCGCGCTCTTGCTCGTCGCCATCCTCGTGCTCTCCTCGTTTCTCGGCGCGGTCAGCCTCGCCAGCACCCGCACCGCCGGCTTCGAGGAGCGGACCCGGACCGCCGTCGCCGACACCGTCGCCGCCAGCGAGGGGGTCGACCTGCTCGCGGTCGAGGTGCGCTACGACGGCGGCTACGACCTCGACCGCCTCGACCGCGTCGCCGTCCGCCGCCCCGAGCGCGTGGTGGTCAGCGTCGGCCATCCACCCGGGATCGACCCCCCACCGCTCGCCGTCACGGTTGCCGACCGGGTGGCCCGGGTCGCGACCGACACCCTCGGCCCCGACGCGACCCCCGCCGTCGAGGTCCGGTTCGTCGCCGTCGAGACCGCGCGGGTCGCGCCCGCCGACGCCGACCGGACTGCCCCGCGCGCTCGTGTCACCGTCGCAGTTCAGTAGTCCCCGGGGTGTCCACGGGGCATGGACCGACTCCCGCCCGCCGTCGCCGTCGCCTCGCTCGCGGCCCTGGCCGGCTGTGCCGGACAGATCGACACCCGCGGTGTGGCCGACGGTCCCGCGTCCGGGGTCGCACAGGTCGAGCCCGACCGGACCACCGTCGCCGCCGGCGGGACCGGCGAGGCGACCGCGGCCGCCGCCCGCGCCGACGCCGAGACGGCGGCGGCGAGCGCCGACCTCGCGCTCGTCGGCGTCGCGGCGCTGTCGGTCGAGGACCGCGACGACCGACCCTTCCTCGAGACCGCGGCCGACCGGGGCGGCGCAGACACCGAGTTCGTCCCCGGCGAGGTGACCGTGATCGCGACCGTGCGGGTCACCTACGTCGCCGAGGGAGCGTAGCCGCTCAGCCCTCGCCCTCGGCCGCGTTCTCGTTCTCGTTCTCGTTCTCGCCCTCGGCCGCGTTCTCGTTCTCGTTCTCGTTCTCGCCCTCGGCCGCGTTCTCGTTCTCGTTCTCGTTCTCGCCCTCGGCCGCGTTCTCGTCGTCCTCGTATCGCACGGTCATCACCGGCTGGTCGGCCAGCCGGACCACCTTCTCGGCGACGCTGCCGAGCAGCACGCGCCCGAGCCCCCGGCGGCCGTGGGTGCCCATCACGATCAGGTCGATCCCGGACTCGGCGGCGTAGTCGAGGATGACGCGGTGGGCGGCCCCGGTCCGGACCGCGGTGACCGTCTCGAGCTCCGAGCGCCCGAGCCGCTCGGCCGTCTCGCCGGTCACGCGGTCGCCCTCGCGCCGGAGGGCGTCGAGCACCGAGGTGGCGTCGTACTCGGCGGCCGGCAGCGGCTCGACGACGTAGAGGACGTGGATCCGGGCGTCGTAGGTCCGGGCCAGCCGGACCGCGTGTTCGACCGCCGCCTCGGCCGCGTCGCTGCCGTCGGTCGGGAGGAGGATCTCGTCGTACACGCCTCCGGATGCGCACGTCGGCGACTTGAAACCTCGCGCCCGCCGGCCGTGGCTAAAACGATCGTTTCAGTCTGTCTCAACTTCTTGTGGCTGGCGCCCCGATCGTCGGTGCCGGCGCACCGCGGGACGCGAGCCCCGCTCGCACTCCCTCCCTCCCCGATCCCGTCGCGCCGGCGAACCCCACCCGTCCGCCCCTGTCGGCTCTCGGCGCCGCCGGTCCGGTCCGACTCAGCCGAGCACGGTCGGATCGACGACGCCGTCCGGCCGCTCCCCCCCGAGGGCGGCCGACACCTTCGCGGCCGCGCGGTCGGCCCCGCGTCGCAGGTAGGCGTCGCTCACGCCGGCGACGTGTGGCGTCACGACCACGTCCGACCGGCCGGCGAGCGCGTCGTCCGCCGCCGGCGGCTCCGGGTCGCGCACGTCGAGCGCCGCCCGGCCTACGTCGCCGGCGTCGAGCGCCGCCGCCAGCGCCGCCTCGTCGAGGATCTCGCCGCGGGCGGTGTTGACCAGCGCGCCGCCGTCGAGGCGCGCGAGCTCCGTCGCCCCGACCAGCCCCCGGCTCGCGGCGGTCAGGGGCACGTGCAGCGTGACGAGGTCGGCCCGCTCGAACACCGCCGCCAGCCCGACGAGTTCGACCCCCGCGGCCTCGACCGCCGCCCGGTCGTGACGGGGGTAGGGGGTGTCCGGGGCCGTCCGCTCGCCGGTCACGTACGGGTCGTGACCGACGAGGTCGGGCCCGAATGCGTCCCCGAGCGCGCGGGCGACGCCCAGCCCGATCGTCCCCAGCCCGACCACCCCGACGGTCAGCTCGCCCACCTCGGTCACGGTGTCGCGGGCGGCCCGCCACTCGCCGGCGCCGGCGCGGACCATCGCGGTCGGCCAGTCCCGCGTGAGCGCCAGCGCCAGCCCCACGGTGTGTTCGACGACACTCGGCGCGACCGCCTCGGGCGAGTGGGTGACGACCACCCCGCGCTCGGTCGCGGCCGCCACGTCGACGTGGTCGTAGCCCGAGCCGTGGACGGCGACGATCCGGAGGTCGGGCGCCGCGTCGAGGACGGCCGCGGTCACCCGTCCGGGGCGCACCACCAGGGCGTCGCTCCCGGCGACGGCCGCCCGGAAGGGCTCGGTGGGGCCGACGACCTGGCTGCCCGGCGGGAGTTCGACCGACCGGAGCTCGTGGGCGCCGGCGAGCGCCGCCTCGATCCGGTCGATCGCGACCGGATGTGTCTCGCTGTGGGTGACTGTGACGCGGGCCACGCCCCCCCGTCGCGCCGGGGGGGCAAAACAGGCCGGGTCGGGAGGGCGGCTCAGTAGCGCGACGGGAGAAAGGCCATCCCGACGAGCAGGACCGAGGCGACGCCGCTGAGGATCGTCACGCCCCACAGCCCGTTGCGGTGGCGGACGAACTCGTCGATCTCCGCGGTCTGGTCGGCGTAGACCCCGGGGTCGGACTCGAGCTGGACGGTCGAGTTGTCGGGGAAGTAGACGAAGTAGCGCTGGCCGGCGAGCGTGGCGTTGGTCTCGTCGGTCAGCTCGACGGTGTTGGTCCGGGGGGCGGTCCAGGCGACCGTCGCGCTCTCGTTGGTGACGGCGGCGACGGTGGTCCGGTTGCCCCGCAGCGCGAACGTCTCGCCCTCGGCGTACGCGACGGTCGGCCGGGCGGGGAAGTACTCGTCGGCGGCGACCAGCCGGGCGCTCCCGTTCTCGGTCACGACGACGAACGCCTCGCCGTCACGGCTGACGGTCTCGTCGTCGGCCGCCGGATCGGCCGCGAGGATCGCCGAGCGGTTCTGGGTCTCGACGAGTCGCACCCGTCCGGTCTCGCCGTCGGTGGCGTCGGTCTGTACCTCGAACTCGGTCCCGTCGACCGTCACCGTCGAGCCGGTCTCCCAGGTCTCGGTGTGACGGGCGGACTCGTTGATCCACGCGAGCGCGCCCGAGCGGACGAGGTCACCGCCGCCGCCGTGGCCGTCGCCACCCTCGACCTCGGCGGTGATCTCGGTCACGGTGTACGTCCGCCCGTCGACCGCGAACTCGTCGCCGCGCTCGAGCTCGAACTCGGGGTCGTCGAACCTGACCGCCGGGCGCTCGGCCGTCGCGATCAGCGCGTACGACGCCGTCCCGACCAGGAGGAACACGGCGACGTAGACCGCCGCGGCGCGTCGTTGCATACGCGGCGCTTGAACGACTCCGCCGATAAGGGTTACCTTCCGGCCCCGGCCCCGGACCCGGGCCCGGACACACCCCGGCGAGGGACAGCCTTTCGCCCGCCCGGGCCCGAGCCCGGCCGTGCAACGCAACGTGCTCGGCGACGCGCTCGCGACCTGCAGCGACGACCCCGTGACCGGCGCAACGCGGGACGGCTGCTGTCGGAGTCACCCGCGCGACACCGGCCGCCACGAGATCTGTGCGGTGATGACCCGCGAGTTCCTCACGTTCACCCGCGCCCGGGGTAACGACCTCGAGACCCCGCGGCCGGCGCTCGACTTCCCCGGTCTCGATCCCGGCGACCGCTGGTGTCTCTGTCTCGGGCGGTGGCGCGAGGCCGTCGACGCCGGGGTGGCGCCGCCGGTCGTGCTCGCGGCCACCAACGAGGCCGTCCTCGACGAGCTCGAGCTCGCGACGCTGCGGGCACACGCCCACGACGACGGCTCGGCCGACGCCGACTGACCCGCCCGTGGCGTCCGGGCCGGCGGACCCGTCCGCTACGGCGCGTCGTCGGTCGCCGCGTCGTCGGTCGCCTCGTCGGCGCGTACCTTCAGCCACTCGTCGAGCAGGTCGCTGACTGCCGCCCCCCGGTTGCCGCGGTGGGCGACGAACGCGCGGTCGTCGATCTCGGCCAGCGTCTCCGCCGAGAGCTCGACCTCCACCGTCTCCAGCCCCGTCTCCAGCGTCTCCTCGTTCACGTCCGAGGTGAGCGGCCCCCGGGTACATATACGCCTGTCAGACGGCCGTCCGGCGCGCGTCGGACTCAGTCCGGCCGGTCACCTCGAAGCGGGCGCCCCCGGCCGCGCTCTCGGTCGCGTCGACCGACCAGCCGTGGGCCTTCGCCACCCGGCGGACGATGCCGAGCCCCAGCCCCGTCCCGCCGGGGCGGGTGGTGTAGCCGGTCTCGAACGCCCGCTCGCGGGCCGTGGGATCGAGCCCCGGCCCGTCGTCGGCGACCGCGAAGCCGTCGGCGGTCGCCTCGACCGTCACCGTCACGCCCGGCCCGCCGTGCTGGATCGCGTTCCGGAGCAGGTTGCCCAGCAGCTGGCCGAGCCGGCTCGGATCGGCCGCGAGCGTCCGGTCGCCGGCCACCTCCAGGCTGGCGGCGTCGACCGCGGCGGAGCCCGCGTCCTCGATCGCCGTCCGCCAGGCTCGTTCGGCGGCCCGCCCCAGCGAGACCGACTCGCGGCCGTCGAGCCGGCGGTCCTCGCGCGCCAGCGTCAGCAGGTCCTCGAGCAGTCGCTCGGTGCGCTCGAGCGCGCGCAGGCTCCGGTCGTGGGCCTCGCGGCCGAGTTCGACCGGTCCATCGCCGTCGCCGTCGCCGGTCGTCCCCGTCTCGAGGCTCCCGCGGACCACGTTGCGCGGGCTCCGCAGGTCGTGGCTGATCGCGGACGCGAGCGCCTCCAGCCGGTCGTTCCGGTCGGCGAGGTCGCGCGCCGAGCGCTCGCTCACGTCGCGGGTCGTCCCGAGCACCCGATCGGTCCCGCCGACGGCCAGCGGCCGGAGCCGAAGCTCGACGACCCCGACGCCCGTGGGGACCGACGGCTCGACCAGGAGCCGGGTCTCCTCGGCCCGGCCCGCGGCGACCGCGTGCACCGCCGTCTCGGCCTCGTCGACCGCCGTCTCGGGTGCCCGTGCGGTCACGACGACCGCGACCGCTCCGGGATCGACCGCCCCGAGGCCGGCGGCCGTCCGGACGTCGGGGTCGGGATCGGCGGCCGCGAGGCGCGTGGCCGTCCGCGCGGCCCGCGTCTCGTCCGCGCCGACACAGCAGACCCCGAGCCGTCCGTCCGACACGTCGAACCCGAACCCCCCGGATGTCGTAGTGTTCTCCTCGACAGACCGACACGACGGGGCCGTCACGGCCAAATACCGGCCGGAAGAAGCGAGCGCATGAGTGAGGCGACCGGGGAGCGGCTGACGACCGGGGTCGCGGGGCTCGACGAGGTGCTCGACGGCGGACTGCCGGCGCGGCGGAGCTACATGGTGCGTGGCGAGCCGGGGACCGGCAAGTCGATCCTGGGGCTGGAGTTTCTCGCGGCGGGGACGAGACGGGGCGAGACGGCGCTGTTCGTCGCGCTGGAGGAGGCCGAGTCGGAGCTGCGACGCAACGCCGCGTCGCTCGGGCTGGCGATCGAGGACGTGGACGTGCTCGATCTGACGCCAGCCTCGACGGCGTTCACCGACGACGCGACCTACGACGTGTTCGAGCCCGACGAGGTCGACGGCGGGGCGACGGTCGACCGGATCGTCGAGCGGGTGCGCGAGACCGACCCCGACCGGGTGGTGATCGACCCGCTGACCCAGCTTCGCTACCTCGCGCCCGACGACTACCAGTTTCGCACCCAGGTGCTCGGACTCACCCGCTTTTTCGGCGGCCGGGGGGCGACGCTCCTGTTCACCTCACAGGCCGGCGCGGGGGCCGACCCCGACCTCCAGTTCGTGGCCGACGGGGTGATCGAGATGCACCACGGCGCGACCGGTCGGACGGTCGACGTGCCGAAGCTCCGGGGCTCGGACAGCCGCTCGGGCGTCCACGCCATGCGGATCGAGTCGGGCGGGCTGTCGGTCTACCCGGAGCTTCGCCCCGGCGAGCCGACCGAGTTCGAGCACGAGACCGTCTCCTCGGGCGTGCCGGCGCTGGACGAACAGCTCCACGGCGGGATCGAGCGCGGGACGGTCACCATCGTCGCGGGCCCGACCGGCGTGGGCAAGACGACGACCGGCGCCCAGTTCATGAAGGAGGCCGCCGGCCGGGGCGAGCGCTCGAAGATCTACATGTTCGAGGAGACCGAGCACACCTTCCTCCAGCGGTGCTCGGCGGTCAACATCCCGGTCGAGCGGATGCTGGAGCGGGGCACCCTCTCGGTCGAGACGGTCGAGGCGCTGGAGCGCTCGCCCCAGGAGTTCGCCCACGGCGTCCGCCACGACGTCGAGGCGAACGACACCCGGATCGTGATGATCGACGGGGTCGACGGCTACGACCTCTCGATCCGGGGCGACGAGGCCGACCTCCGTCGCCAGCTCCACCGGCTCTGTCGCTACCTCAAGCGCCGGGGCGTGACCGTCGTCCTCGTCGCCGCGACGGGCTCGGTCACCGGCGAGTTCCGGGTGAGCGAGGCGGGGGTCAGCTACCTCGCCGACAGCGTGCTCTTCCTGCGCCACATCGAGATGGAGGGCGAGCTCCGGAAGGTGATCGGCGTGTTGAAAAAACGCACCAGCGGCTTCGAGCGCACGCTCCGCGAGTTCGAGATCACCGAGCACGGGATCAAGATCGGCGACCCGCTCGGGGGGCTGCGGGGAATCCTCGGCGGGACGCCGGAGCTGACCGACCGCGACGGCCCGTCGTAGCGTCGCGCGCCGTCGCCGGCGCCCCGCGTCGGCCGACCGGTCAGTCCCCGCGACCCCGCACCGTCGCCGCCACCAGGTCGATCCCGAGATCGATCGCGTTCTCGTCCACGTCGAACTCGGCGGTGTGGTGGCCGCTCGGGTTGCTCGCGCCGATCCCCACGTAGGTCGCCACGCCGCCGGCCTCCTGAACCCGGCGGATAAGGTAGGAGGCGTCCTCGCTCCCGCCCATCTCCTTGCGCCGGATCACCTCGTCGACGGCGTCGACGGTCCCCGCGGCCGCGACCACCCGGTCGACCATCGCCGCGTCGGGCTCGAAGTCCGCGGCCGCGCCGTAGCGCTCGGTCTCGACCTCGACGTCGTGCATCTCGGCCGCGGCGGCGACGATCCGACGGGCGTGATCGAGCACGTAGGCGTCGAGGTCGTCGGTCGCGCCGCGGGTCTCGACGCGCAGGGACGCCTCGTCGGCCACGACGTTCTGGCCGTTGGGCGAGTGGACCTCGCCGACGTTGATCCGGGTCGCCCCGTCGCCGTGGCGGGGGATGGCGTAGAGGTTCCCGATCGCGGTCGCGGCCGCCTGGAGCGCGTTGCGCCCCTCGTCGGGCGCGTGGCCGGCGTGGGCGGGCTCGCCCCGGTAGGTGACGTCGATCTTGGTGTTCGGGAGCGGGTGCTCGCGCCCCGCGATCACGGTCCCCGTCTCCAGCCCCAGCCCGAGGTGGACGGCGACGAACCGGTCGACGTCGTCGAGGTGGCCGGACTCGCTCGTCGGCAGCCCGCCCCGGCCGCCCTCCTCGGCGGGCTGGAAGACGAGCTTGAGGGTGCCGTCGAAGCCCCCGCCGTCGTCGATCGCGCGGGCGACGCCGACGCCGATCGCGGCGTGGCCGTCGTGGCCACAGGCGTGGCTGGTCCCGGGCTGGCGGCTCGCGAACCCCTCGCGGGCCGGCCGGTGATCGTCGCTCGCCGACTCGGTCACCGGCAGGGCGTCCACGTCGGTCCGGACGGCGACGACCGGGCCGTCGCCGTAGCGCTTCGTCGCGACCAGCCCGGTCACGCCGTCCATCCGGTCGAGGTAGGTCTCGGGCGCGCCCCACTCGCGGGCGCGTTCGATCGCCGCGGGCACGTCGTCCGGGACGCCCAGGCGGGACTCGACCGCGAGCGCGTCGGCCCCGAGGTGGCAGGTGAAGCCCCGCTCGTCGAGCGCCTCGGCGATCAGTGCGGTCGTCCGGAACTCCGTCCAGCCCTCCTCGGGGTGGGCGTGCAGGTCGCGCCGTATCTCGCGCGGCGAGAGGTCGTCGATGGTCGCCATGCCCCGGGCTCGCGCTCCGCCGTCCTAACCGTTCGGGCGTCGGCGGGTGTGTCTCCCTCCACGCCGGCGGGGGCGTACTGTGCCGGCGGGCGCGTACCGTCCCGGAGACGGCCCCCTCACGCGTCGTCGAACGGCCACGAGCCCGCGGCGCGCAGCCCGGCTTCGAGCCCGGCGTCGACGAGGTCGTCCCGGACGGCGTCGGGGTCGAGGCGCGCGACGGCCCGGTCGGCCTCGGCCGCCCGGACGGCGGTCGCGGCGACGACGACGGCGATGGCCCGGAGGTCGCGCCGGTCGAGCTTGTCGAGCGTGTCGGCGTGGGTGTGGCCCCAGCCCCGGCCGCGGTCCTCGTGGCTGGTCCGGATCATCGCGCCCGGCACGCCCCGGTAGACGAACGGCCAGTGGTCGCTGTGGGGGCGGTGGTCGTCGACCGTCGGCACCGGGGTGTCGAGGTCGGCCGCGGCGTCGTCGAAGGCGGCGGTCAGGTCGGCCGAGCCGTGGGTGTGGACGTCGAGGTCGCGCGAGAAGCCGGCGCCGTCGACGTTGAGCACGCAGCGCACGTCCGAGAGCTCGTGCTCGCGGGCCCAGTGCTCCGAGCCCCGGAGCCCGACCTCCTCGGCGCCGAACGCCACACACCGCACCCGGGTCTCGAGGCGGTCGGCCTCGGCGGCGGCCGCGAGCAGCCGGCCGACCTCCGCGACCACCGCCGTCCCGACGCCGTTGTCGCGCGCGCCCTCGGCCACGTCGTGGGCGTCGAGGTGGGCGGTCACCAGCACCTCCTCGTCGGTGTCGGGGCCGACCACGCCCTCGACGGTGCTGGAGGTCGCGCGGCGGTTCTCACAGCGCACCTCGAGGTCGGCGGTCGGCTCGCCGGCCGCGCAGTAGCGTCGCAGCCGGGCGCCGACCTCGCGCGAGACGCCGACCGCGGGGATCGGCCCGGGGCCGTCGGGGCCACTCACGTCGCCGGTCGGGGGGAGACAGCCCTCGACGTGGTTGCGAAAGAGAAAGGCCACCGCGCCGGCCTCGGCCGCGGCGCCGTACTTCTCGGTCCGGTGGACCCAGCGGTCGGCGTCGTCGGGCACGTCGCTGGCGGCAAGCGCCACCGCGCCCGCCAGCTCGTCGCCGGCCGCGGCCACCTCCGCCGGGGTGCCGTGGCCCACGTCCACCAGCGGGCCCGAGGGCCGGCCGTCGGGCGAGCCCGGCAGCGCGAACGCCTGGTGGGTGTCGGAGAACTCGTGGGTCCGGCCGCCGGCCCGGACGGTCAGGTCGGTCGCGTTGCGCCACCAGCCCGGGATCTCGAAGGTGGGTCGCTCGACCTCGCGGAGCCCGGCCTCGACGAAGGCGTCCTCGACCAGCCGGGCGGCCTCGTACTCGCCCGCGTGGCCGGCCATCCGTCCGTCCAGATCGACGAGGTCGGTCAGCAGCGCCCAGCCGAACTCGCTCGTGTAGCCGTCACCGACGACCGCCTGTGGGAGCGTCGCCATCGGCCGCGGGTCGCTCCCGGCGGTGATAAGCGCGGGGGGTCGGCCGTCCCACCGGCCGGCGCCACCCCCGCGGTCAAGTACCCCCGTGGCGTGCGGTCGTGCATGTGGCGTCCGGACGGTGACCGCCCGTGGTGACCGCGAGCGAGGCGTTCGTCGGGCTGGTCGGGACCGATCCGGTGGTCCAGGGGCTGGTCGGGGGGGTGGTGATCGCGCTCCTGAACCTCGTCGGCGCGTCGCTGGTGCTGGTCTGGCGCGACCCGTCGCGGCGGGCGCTCGACGGGGCGCTTGGCTTCGCCGCGGGCGTGATGCTCGCGGCCGCGTTCACCAGCCTCATCGTGCCGGGGATCGAGGTCTACTCCGACGGCGACCCCGTGCCGACCCTCGTCGGGGTGGCTCTGGGGGCGCTCTTTCTCGACCGGGCCGACGGGCTCGTCCCACACGCCCACTACCTGGTGACGGGCCGGCGCCGCGTCGACGCCAACGCGCCGCCCGACGAGCGACTCGGGATCGACCCCGAGCGGCTGGGGCCGGTCGTGCTGTTCGTGCTCGCGATCACGCTCCACAACGTGCCCGAGGGGCTGGCGGTCGGGGTGGGCTTTGGCAGCGGCGACGTGGCCGGGGCGATCGCGCTGATGCTCGCCATCGGCGTCCAGAACGTGCCCGAGGGGCTCGCGGTCTCGGTGGCGGCGGTCAACGCCGGGCTCGACCGGCGGGCCTACGCCGCCTTCGCGGGCGCGCGTGCCGGCGTCGTCGAGATCCCGCTCGCGGTCGCCGGCGCGGTCGCCGTCCAGATCGCCCGGCCGCTGCTCCCGTACGCCATGGGCTTTGCCGCCGGCGCGATGCTGTTCGTCATCAGCGACGAGATCGTCCCCGAGACCCACGCGAGCGGCCACGAGCGCGTCGCCACGCTCGGGACGATGCTGGGCGTGGTCGTGATGCTCTATCTCGACGTCTCGCTCGGATAGCGCGGCGCCGTCCTCAGCCCGAGGCGGGCCCGGGCCCGATGTCGGCGTCCGGATCCGGCCCCCCGTCGGGACTCCCGTCCGTGTCCGTGTCCGGGCCGAGGCTGGCGTCCGGCTCCGACCCGTCCGCCTCCGAGGGGTCGACCCGGTCGACGCCCGTGACGACGAGCGTCAGGTCGGCCGTCGCGCGGTCGAGGTCGGCCGCCCAGCCGTGGGCGCCGGCGAGGGTGCACACCGCCGCCAGCCCGAGCCGCGGGCCGGCCGGCCCCGGCGTGGGGTGGCCGTAGGCGAGCGCCCGGTCGGCGGCGTCGGGATCGAGCGCGTCGGCGTCGGTCGCCACGGTGAGTCGGTCCCCGGCCAGTCGGACCCGAGCCTGGCTCGCCCCCCGGGCGGCGGCGAACAGGGCCGTCCGGCGCAACAGCGCCACCAGCCGGTCGCGGTCGGCGACCAGCCGGCCGCCCGCCGTCGTCGAGAGCCCGAGCCCCTCGACGGTTGCGTCGGCCTCGGCCACGACCGCCGCGAGGTCGTGGTCGGTCGGGGCCTCGACGGTCTTGCCGAGCTCCGCCAGCGCGGTCAGCTCGTCGATCATCTCGCTCATGCGCTCGCCCGCCCGGCGGGCGTCGGTCGCCCCGTCGAGGCGACCGAGCACGACGTTCAGCGGGTTGCGAAGCTCGTGGGCGAGCGACTCGGCGATGGCGTCGAGATGCTCGTTCTGGCGGTCGAGCTCCCGGCGCCGGCGTTCGAGCTCGGTCACGTCGGCCAGGACGAGCGTGCGCCCGACCCGGCGCGAGCCGAGCGTGACCGGCTCGTGGCGCACGAGAAAGTGACGCGCCCGCCCGCCCCGCTCGACGGTGACGGTCCGGTCGGCGGCGGCGTCGCCGCCGGCGGCGGTGGCGAGCGTCGGGGCGACCGTCTCGAGCGGGCCCTCGGTGCCCGCGAGACGGGGGAACAGCGCCGCCGCGACGCCGTTGTGATCGACCACCCGGTCGGCGGTGTCGAGGACGATCACCGGCCGGTCGAGCCGGGTGGCGAGCTGTCGGCGCGCGGGCCCCCGGACGAGCAGGCGGTCGTCGTCGAGCCCGACGGTGAGCGCCAGCCCGATGCCGGCGACGCCGACGGGCTCGAAAAAGAGCGCGAAGCCGTAGCCGTCGACGAGCAGCGAGAGCAGCGAGGGGACCACCGGTCCGACGAGGAGGACGGCCCCGGCGGCCAGGCGACCGCGGGCGTTGCGCGAGGCGACGATCGACTCGGCGACGACGTAGAGCCCGGCGAACGCGCCGACGTACGCGAGCGCGGTCACGACCCAGTGGAGCGCCCCCGGCTGGACGGCCATGTGCTCGAAGGGCGTCGAGCGCATCCGCGCGGCGAAGTACCGGCCGTGTAGCGGGTTGGTCAGCTTCACGGCGACGCCGGCGGCCCAGACGGCCCAGACCACCCCCCAGACGGTCCGTCCCGGTCGACGGCCGGCGAACTCCGCACAGAAGCGAAGCCACGCGACGACGGTCGTCAGCCCGAGGACCAGCCCGACGGTGTAGAGCGCCCGCTTGGGCCCGAGTCCGCCGATCCCGATCCGGACGGCCTCGACCGCCGCCCACACCCCCGTCAGGACGAGAAAGCCCGCGAACGAGCGCCCCAGCCCGCCCTGGCGGCGCCACTCGCGCGCGGCGACGAGCAGACACGCGAGCGCCGACAGCCCGAAGACCCCGACCAGCGCGACGCCTCCCCAGTCGGACATACGACCTGGAAACTCAAACCGTAGGGGTATAATGCTGGGGGCAGACACATTCGGGGCGACCGCCGGGTCCGCCCGCGGCGCCAGCGTTATCGGCCGCCCGCGCCAACGGCGGGCATGGCAGACGTAGCCATCGTCGGCGGCGGTCCCGCCGGCCTCAGCGCGGGCCTGTTCGCGGCCAAAAACGGGCTGGACGTGACGCTGTTCGACACCGACGCGACCTGGATGCACAAGGCTCACCTGTTCAACTACCTCGGGATCGGCTCTGTCGACGGCTCGGCGTTCATGGAGACGGCGCGCCAGCAGGTCGACGACTTCGGGGTCGACCGGCGCGACGGGCGCGTCGACGCGGTCGCGGCGACCGACGACGGCTTCGCCGTGACGACCGACGGCGGCGACGAGCACGCCGCCGACTACCTCGTCCTGGCGACGGGGGCGAACCGCGACCTGGCCGAGGCGCTGGGCTGTGCGACGACCGACGAGGGGGTCGTCGAGGTCGACGTGACGATGGAGACCAGCGTCGACGGCGCCTACGCCACGGGTGCGATGGTCCGGGCCGAGGAGTGGCAGGCGGTGATCTCGGCGGGCGACGGCGCCGCGGCGGCGCTCAACGTGTTGACGCGCGAGCGCGGCGAGCACTTCCACGACTTCGACACCCCGGCCGACGCCGAGGCCGCCTTCGGCGCGATGGTCGACGCCGACGAGGGGTAACGTAGTCGTCCGGAGCCGTCCGGTCGCCTCCTAGTCAGGGCTATGCCCGTCGCGGACCGAGCGTCGGTCGATGGAGACAGACGGTTCGCAGCCGCTGGCGGCCACGACCACGACAGGCGCGCGACCGTTCGCGGAGCGGGTGGTCGCGAGCCGCGACCGCCTCCCCGAGCGGCCACCGCCCGGCGACTACGTCGTCGTCGACGTCGCCCACTTCTCGACGACCGTGGTGGAGCTACTGGCAGGGGGTGCGCGCTACGTCCACGTCCCCGCCGAGCCGGGGGGCGAACTCGCGTTCCGCGAGCGGACGCCGGCGGCGCTCGTCGGCTGTGAGACCGACGACTACCGCGAGGCGAGCCACGACTTCCGCAACTCCCCCAGCGACGCCCGCCGTCTCGACGTGGCGGGCCGGCCGACGAGTCTGGTCTCGACCAACGGCGCGGCGACGGTCGACCGCCTGCGCGGCGTCGAGGGGGTCGAGACCTTCGTCGGGGGCTACGCCAACGCGGGGGCGGTGGCCGACCACCTGCGCGGTCGCGACCGGCCGACCACGCTCGTCGCCTGTGGTTCGATGGGCGAGCCGACGATGGACGACCTGCTCGGGACGGCGCTGATCGACCGCCACCTGCGCGGCCGGCCGGTCGAGGCCGACGACGCCGACCGCTACGCGGCGCTTCTCCGTGCGAGCAAGGGCGACGACTACGGCGCCGAGGTCGAGCGCCGCCGGCACGACCTCGAGGAGTACGCCGCCGCGGTCGACGCCCACGCGGTCGTCCCGCGGCTGGCGGGCGATCGACTCGTCGACGCCGCGGACTGATCGGCCGCTCAGCCGACGAGCGAGCCGACGAGGGCCACGGGCGCGGGACGACCGCGCTCGGGCCGTCGGTCGCGGGCGTCGGTCGGTCGGCCGACGCCGGCCGGTTTCGGTCGGGTCACGCCACCGCCGACGGGCCCCTCGTACTACCCTCTCCGTGGTGTGTCTCCGCCGCCGAGACGGCACGCGTGTGGTCGTCTCACGAACCGAGACGTGGCCCCACGACTTAGGCACGGCCTACCACGAGGTCGAACCGGGCCGACCCGCGCGCCACCCACACTATACTGATAGCCGTGCGAGCCGTTCACGGAGCCTTCAGCATAGACCGAACCCTCTGGAGGGACGGTCCCGTCGAACGGATCGATGAGTCACGACGACCAGACCGACCCACGGCCCCACGCCGGGGAGCGCCGCCGTGTCGTCTGAGACGCGGGGCCCGGCCGGCGGGCGGGTCCGTCACGCCCCGCCGGCCGACGCCCGGGAGCTACTCGACCTGCTCGACGACCCGTTCACCCAGCGGGTGGTGTGCGCGCTCCGCGACGGGCCGAAGGCCGCGACCGAGGTGGTCGAGAGCTGTGACGCCTCGCGCGCGACCGTCTACCGCCGGCTGCGCCGCCTCGCCGACCACGACCTCGTCGCGGTCGAGACCGAGTGCCATCCCGACGGCCACCACCGGAACCGCTACCGTCTGACGCTCGACAGCCTCACGGTCGAGATCGGCGAGGACGGCCTGTACGCCGCCGTCGCGCTCACCGACGATCCGGCCGGCGACGCGCGACCCGACCCCCGCTGACGTCCGTCCCCGCGTCTCGGCCCTCCACCGCTCCGTCCCCCTCCCCTTCCCTCCCGCGCGCCGAGAGCCGGCCGAACGGTTTAGGTGGTCGCGCCGGCCCCGGTCGGTCGTGTACCGGAACCTCCTGCTCGCGACCGACGGTGAGCGCGGCGCGACGACGGCGACCGAGCACGCGGTCGCGCTCGCGGCCGCCGTCGACGCCGTCCTCCACGCGGTCCACGTGATCGACACCGATCTGTACGCGGCCTACGGCGGCGACGAGTACGTCGCCGAGGCCGAGGGGCTGGACCACGCCCTCGAGGAGCGCGGGCGGGCGGCGCTGGCCGACGTCCGCGACCGCGCCGAGGCCGCCGGCGTGGCGGTCGAGACAGACCTCCGGCGGGGCAACCCCGCGGAGTCGGTCGTCGCGGCGGCCGCCGAGACCGACGCGGACCTGGTCGTGGTGGGGACCGCCCGCCGGTCCGACGAGTACCGGAGTCTGCTCGGGAGCGTCGCCGAGCGGGTGACGCGGCTGGCCGACCGGCCGACGCTGGTGGTCAAGACCGACGCCACCGACTGATCAGCCCTCGATCACCTCGTGGCCGACGCCGGCCTCGCGCAGGCGGGCGACGTGGGCCGGCAGCCGGGGGGCGGCGACGACCGCGACCACGTCCAGCCCGCGGGCGGCGGCGTCGGCGCTCGCGTCCGCGGCGCCGTAGCGCACGTCCGGGTCGAGCCCCGCCGCCCTGACGGCCGCGAGCGCCTCGGTGCCGGCGACCGCGAGGAGGTCCGCCCCGCCGGCCAGCGCCGCCAGCGCCTCGGTGTCGACCGCCCCGCCGCCGCCGTCGCGCACCGCGGGCACGGCCCGGAGCCGGACCCGGCCCTCGCGCCCGAGCGAGCCGTCGACGGCGGTCACCCCCACGTCGCCCCCGGCCGGCGCGTCGGTCACCGCGGTGCCGACCGGGCCGTCCGACCCGGACGGCTCGGGTCGTGCCCTGACGACGCCCTCGTCCATCGCGAGCGCGACCGGCTCGCCCGCCTCGACCGGCGCGGCCGCGAGCGCGGTCACCGTCTCCTCGGGGCCGAGCACCTGGCCCGCGACGAACTCGGCGTACGCCCGGATCGCGCGGGTCCGGTCGCGGAGCCACGCGGTCCCGGCCCGGGTCACCTCGTGGCGGCCGCGACCACCCCGCTCGACGTGGCCCCGGCTGGCCAGGCTCCGGACGTGCTCCGAGACGGCCTGGGGTGTCACCCCCAGCGCCTCGGCGATTTCGGCCTGGCTGACCGCCGGGCCGCGGTCGGCAACCTCGACGAGCACGCGGTAGCGCGAGGCGACAGCCCGCCCCGACAGCTCTCCCGGGATCGGCCCCTCGTCCGCCGACATCGTCGGATCAACCCGCCCGTCGCACAAGTGTGTTTCGGAGAAGTACAACCGTGATTTACTCGTACCCGGCGAGGTGCCCGATAGTTACAACTATATCTGCTCTAATACAACCACAATTGTTTTCCGGGCGCTTCCGGTTGTACGACGGGATGGCAGGAGTACGACTCCCGAACGACGCGAAGGCCGGCCCGACCAAGCCGGAGATCCGGTCGGTCGTGGTCGAGAAGCTGGCGCTCGGGCCCGACGACCACCTCGCGGAGGTGGGGCCGTGTACGGGTGCGGTGACGGTGGCGGCAGCACGCCGGGCCGGACGGGTGACGGCGATCGAGCGCGATCCCGACCGCGCGGCGACGGCCCGGTCGAACCTGGCGGTCAACGAGTTCGACGCCGACGTGACGGTGCGCGAGGCGACGGCCCCCGAGGGGCTGCCGACCGACGCCGACGCGCTCTTTCTCGGTGGCTCGCGCGAGTACCCCGCGGTGCTCGACTTCGCCGTCGAGCACGGGATCGGGCGGGTGGTGATGAACGTCTCGCGTCTCGAGGTGGCGGGCGAGGCGACGGCCGCCTTCCGCGAGCGCGACCTGCTCGACGAGGTGGTCCAGTTCCAGGTCAGCCACGGCTACGAGCTCGCGGGCGCGACGAGCTTCGACTCGGACAACCCGGTCTACGTGCTCGTCGGGGGCGCGCGGTGACGCTCTACGGCGTCGGCCTGGGCCCCGGTGACCCCGACCTCGTGACGCTTCGCGGCCGGCGCGTCCTGGAGCGGGCGTCGGTCGTCTACTCGCCCGGCCGGCTCTCGCGGTCGGTCGCGCGCGAGCACCTGCCGGCCGACCGGATCGGCGACCTCTCGTTCCCGATGACCAGCGACGAGGACGAGCTGCGCCGGGCCTGGCGGCGCGCGGCCGCCGAGGTGGCGCCCGCCGCCCGCGACGGGCCGGTCGCGTTCGTCACGCTGGGCGATCCGAACGTCTACTCGACGTTCGGCCACCTCCGGCGGACGCTCGACGCCTTCCACCCGGACGTCGCGGTCGAGACGGTGCCGGGCGTGAGCGCCGTGACGGCGTTTACCACCGCCCTCGGGGTCGAGGTCGAGGCCGGTGGCGGGCTCGCGCTGCGCGAGGCCGCGGGCGGAGCCGCCCCGACCGGCCCGGACCGGCTGGTGCTTTTCAAGGTGACCGACGCCCCGGCGACCGACGAGGGCCTGACCGCCGCGGGCTACGAGACCGTCTACGGCCGCCGCCTCTACATGGAGCAGGGCGAGACGGTCGTCACCCCGGACCCGGAGCGGATCGCGGAGCGCGACTACTACACGCTCGCCTACGCCGAGCGCGGCGAGCGCCCGACCCCCGCCACGGCCGCGTTCGAGCCGGCGGCGACCGACGGCGGCCGGGCCCGCGAGGAGCGCGCGACCGCCGTCTCGGCCGGCGACGAGCCGGGGGGCGAGCGGTGAGCGAGACCGACCCACAGGCGGCCATCGACGCGACCGCCGGCGAGCGCGACGCCCGCGTCCACGACCGGTCCGCGGGCGAGGGCGAGGGGATCCCCTTCGTCGGCGCGGGGCCGGGCGATCCCGGGCTGTTGACCGTCCGGGGGCGCGATCTCGTCGCCGAGGCGGACCTCGTGGTCCACGCCGGCTCGCTGGTCAACTCGGAGCTGCTGGAGCGGTTCTGTGCCGACGCCGAGCGGGTGTCGAGCGTCGGCAAGGACCTGGAGGAGCTGGTGCCGCTGATGCGTGACGCACACGAGGCCGGGCGGACGGTGGTGCGACTCCACAGCGGCGATCCGGCGGTCTACGGCGCGGCGCTGGAGCAGATGGACGCGCTCGAACACGAGGGCGTCCCCACCTACATCGTGCCGGGGGTCACCGCGGCGTTCGCGGCGAGTGCGACCCTCCGGACCCAGCTGACGCTCAACGGCGTGGCGAACCACGTCGCGTTCACCCGTCCCCAGGGCCGGACGCTCGACCCCGAGGACGACCACGTCGGCGAGTTCGTCGGCATGGGTGACGTGACGACCTGTGTCTATCTCGGCACCCACGCGGTCGCGGAGACGATGGACCGGCTGGTCGAGGCGGGCCACGACCCCGAGACGCCGGTCGCGGTGGTCTATCACGCCTCCTGGCCCGACGAGGACGTGATCGAGGGGACGATCGGCACGGTCGGCGCGAAGGTCGAGGCCGCGGGCTATCGCGCCTCCGCGCTGGTCGTGATCGGCGACGCGGTCCGGCGGGCGGGCTACGAGCGCTCGTATCTCTACGGCGACTGGGCGAACCGGGGCGGCGAGGACGGCGACACGGACGCGACCGACGACGCGACCGGCGCGACGGAGGCGGACGACTGAGATGAGCACGGACACCGACACGGACGCGGACGGGACGGACGAGGGATCGCACGGCTGCTCGACCGCCGACTCGGACGGCGAGGTGGCCGAGGAGATCGCGATCGTGAGCTTCGAGCGCAAGCTGGCGACCGCCGAGGAGATCGTCGACGGGATCGGCGACCGCTACGACCGGGTGGATGTCCTCGAGTACCACGGCGACGTCTTCGCCGAGCACTGGGGGGCCTACGACTGCTTCGTCGGGCTGATGGCCAGCGGGATCGCGATGCGGAAGACCGCGCCGCTGCTCGACGACAAGTGGGACGACC
>CAZMLQ010000015.1:0-22979 GCA_964567195.1 uncultured Haloferacaceae archaeon
CCGACCGCGAGGGCTTCGACTGGGCGCACGTCTGTCCCACCCACCCCGACTACCGGGCCGGGCTGCTCGGGATCGTTGACGACTGCGCCGCGGTCGCGCCCGACGTGCGCCTCGACGACGTGGGCTTTCCCCGCGCCGAGTTCTGTCGGTGTGACCGCTGTGAGCGGCTGTTCGACGAGAGCGACCACGAGGACCGCTTCGACTGGCGCGCCGACGTGATCGGGACGTTCGTCGCCGACGCCGCCGCCCGGGTGCCCGGCGACTGTCTGCTCACCGTCCACCCCGACCCCTACCCCGGCCACCTGCGCCGGCGCTCGGGGATCGACCTCGACGCCGCGATCGATCACGTCGACGGGATCGTCGTCCCGCTGTACGACACCGCCTACGGGACGACCTACTGGCTCGAGAGCCTCGCGCGTGGCTTCCGGACCGCGCTCGCGGGCGGCGACCCCGACGGCGAGCCCCGCGTGTCACTCACCGTCGAACTGTACGCCGCGGGGATCGATCTCGACGATCTCGTCCACGCGACCCGGGTGGCCGACGCCTACGCCGACCACGTGGCGTTTGGCTACGACGTGAGCAACGCGGTCGCGGCGGTCCGGCGGCTCCGGGCGGAGACGAACGCGGGGGCGGTCCACCGTCCCGACGGGCACGATCAGAGCGGGCCGTAGGTCAGCGCCCACACCACCGCGATCCCGAGCAGCGAGACGGCGAGCGCGACGACCGACAGCCCGATCAGCAGCCGCGCGGTCGCCTCCCGGCCGCCGTCGTCGTCGTCGTCGCCGCCGTCGCCCGCGCCCCCGTCGGTAGGCTCCGTCACACCGCCGCGACGGCCCCCACGGGCATAGCTCGCCCGGTTCACTCGACCAGCCCGTCGAACGCGGTGCCGGCCAGCCCTGGCCCGGCCGGCACCGCGACCGAGCCGTCGGCCACGGGTGCGGGGTCGGTGGTCACGTCCTCGGCGAGCAGGTCCGCGGTCGCCAGCCCGCAGGCCCGGACCCCGGGGATGGCGGCGGCCGCGTGGACCGCGGCCGTCCGCGCCACCGCGGCGTCGACGGTGGTGGTGACGACGGCGTCGACCCCCGCCGCGCGGGCGCGGGCCGCCGCCGCGACCGCCCGGTCGGGCCCGCCGAGCGCCATCGGCTTGCAGACCACCACGTCGGCCGCCCGGGCCGCGAGGGCGCGCCCGATCCCGCACTCGACGACGGACTCGTCCAGCGCGACGGCGACCCCCCCGTCGCGCCCGCGCAGCGCCCGGTGGCCCGCGAGGTCGGCGGCCGGCAGGGGCTGTTCGACGTACGCCACGCCGCACCCCGACAGCGTCTCGACCGCCCGGCGGGCGGTCGGGCGGTCCCACGCCCCGTTGGCGTCGAGCCGGAGCGTCGGGTCGGGCCCGACCGCGTCCCGGACCGCCCGAACCCGCTCGCGGTCGCGCGAGAGCGGGCCCACCCCGGCCTTGAGCTTCAGGTGCTCGAAGCCGTCGGCGACGGCCTCTCGGGCGCGGGTGGCCGTCGTCGCCGGGTCGGCGTCGCCCAGCGTGGCGTTGACCGGCACCCGGGCGGCGGGATCGCCGTCGGCGAGGCGGGCGGCGAGGGACGCGCCGGCCCGGCGGGCGGCGGCGTCCAGCCCGGCCGTGACCAGCCCGTGACGGGCCGCCGGGTGGTCGGGCATCGGTGGCGGGCTGGCCGGGTCCGTCGGCGGGTCGGCGAGCGCCGCCCGGCAGTCCGCGAGCGACTCGGTCCAGCCCGGGAGCGGGGTCGCCTCGCCGGTTCCGGGCGGATCGTCCGCGACGCGCACGAGCAGCCCCCGGCGCTCGGTGATCGACCCCGCGGCGGTGTCTAGCGGCGTCGCGAGCGAGAGCGCGAACCCGCGGGTCCGGACCGCACTCACAGCGCCAGCCCCCCGGCGAGGAGGACGGCGTAGGCGGCGAGCAGCCGGCCCGCCCGCTCCAGCGCCGGGTTGAGCGCGTCGCCGCCGGTCTCGGTCAGGACGGTCCGGGCGAGCGCCGCGGCGAGAGGCAGCGTCGCCAGCGGGGCGAGCACGGCGAGCCCGTGGGGCGCGACGCCGACGCCGGCGGCGAACGCGACGGGCACGAGGTAGGCGAGCGCGAGCATGGCCAGAAACTCCCCGCGGACGAAGTCGGCACCGAGGCGGACGGCGAGGGTGCGCTTGCCGGTCCGGGCGTCCTCGGCCCGGTCGCGGAGGTTGTTCACGACGAGCACGTTCGTCGAGAGCGCGGCGGGGCCGACGCCCGCGAGCACGGCCGCGGGCGGGACGGTCCCCGGCGGCGGGGCGAGCACGAGCCCAGCCCCGGCGAGGGTCGCGACCGCCTGGACGTAGTAGGTGCCGGCGACGGCGACCAGCCCGAAGAAGACGAAGACGAACAGGTCGCCGAGCCCGAGATAGCCAAGCGGGTAGGGGCCGCCGGTGTAGGCGACGCCCGAGACGACCGAGAACACGCCCACGACGAGGATCGGAACCCCCCCGACGAGGACGAGGAAGCCGCCGACGGCGACGGCGGCGGCGAAGACCAGCGCGGTCGCGCGCCGGACCGACGCGGGCGGGATCAGCCCGCCGGCGGTGACGCGGGTGAACCCCTCCCGCTCGGGGGTGTCGGCGCCCTTGACGGCGTCGAAGTAGTCGTTGGCGAGGTTGGTCCCCACCTGGATCAGCGCCGCGCCGACCAGCGCGGCGAGCGCGGGCAGGGGGGCGAAGCGGCCGTCGCCGAGCGCCAGTCCGGTCCCGACGACGACGGGCGCGGCCGCCGCGGGCAGGGTCTGTGGGCGCGCGGCGAGCAGCCACGCACGCGTCCGGCCGACCGTCTCGGAGCTCACGGTCGGCGGTCGGGTCCGCCGGGGCTAAAGTCCTCCCGTCCGCGGTGTCACGCCCGGCTCAGTAGTGCCACGGCACGCCCGAGAAGTCCGGCTCGCGCCCTTCGAGGAACGCGTCTCGCCCCTCGGCCGCCTCGTCGGTGGCGTAGGCCAGCCGGGTCGCCTCGCCCGCGAACAGCTGCTGGCCGACGAGCCCGTCGTCCGCGAGGTTGAACGCGTACTTCAGCATCCGCATCGCGGTCGGGGACTTGCCGGCCATCGTGGCCGCCGCCTCGAGCGCCCGCTCCTCCAGGCGCTCGTGGGGCACCGCCTCGTTGGCCAGGCCCATCTCCACCGCGGCCTCGGCGTCGTAGTCCTTCCCGAGGAAGAAGAGCTCTCGCGCGCGTTTCTGTCCGATCTGACGGGCCAGAAGCGCCGACCCGAAGCCGCCGTCGAAGCTCGCCACGTCGGGGTCGGTCTGTTTGAACCGCGCGTGTTCGGCGCTGGCCAGCGTCAGATCACAGACCACGTGCAGCGAGTGTCCGCCCCCGACCGCCCAGCCCGGCACCACCGCGACGACGGGCTTTGGCATGAACCGGATCCGGCGCTGGACCCCGAGGACGTGGAGTCGGCCGGCCTCGGCCCGGCGCACGAGCGGGTCCTCCTCGGCGTCGGCCGCGTCGTCGCCGCGGTACTCGTAGCCGGAGCCGCCCCGCACGGACTGATCGCCCCCGGCCGAGAACGCCCAGCCGCCGTCCTTCGGCGAGGGGCCGTTGCCGGTCAGGAGCACACAGCCCACGTCGGCCTGCCGGCGGGCGTGGTCGAGCGCGGCCGCCAGCTCGTCGACGGTGCCGGGCCGGAAGGCGTTGCGGACCGCCGGCCGGTCGAACGCGATCCTGACCGCCGGCACCTCCCGCGCCCGGTGGTAGGTGACGTCGTCGAACTCGTCGGTCACCTCGGTCCAGCGGTCGGGGTCGAACAGCTCCGAGACCATACCCCGGCAAGGGGGACAGCCGGGGCAAGAGCCTTCGGTTCGGTCCGGCCGGTCAGTCCCGCTCGGACGACTCGCCGTCGGCCGTCGCCGCACGGATCGCCCGGAGGTCGTCGCGGGCGCCCCGGAGCCAGCGGACAAGCCGGGCGATCGGACCCCGCGGCGCGAGCAGCCAGCCCCCGAGCGCGAGCAGGCTGGCGGCGATCAGCCCCGGGAGCGGGCTGGCGGTGGCGACGGTCACGCCGCCGAACAGCCCGGCCGCGAGCAGGCCGACGACCAGCCGGCGCCGGCGGTCCATGTCGCGGGCGATCCGATCGGCGAACAGGACGAGCGTCCCCAGAAGCGTCGCGGCGATCAGGCCGAGCAGGATCTGGCCCGCGATCACCAGCGCGTAGGCGAGCACGACGGCGACCGCGAGGGCCGCGAGCGGACGGGTCCGGGCGGAGGGCACGCCGCCCACTCGCGGCCGGACGGACTTCGGTCCGTCGGCGCTTACCGGGCGAGGTCGTCGACGACCCGTCCGGCGATCGCCTCGCGGGTGCGGTGGCTGGACTCGGCGTCGAACGCGACCGAGAGGACGGTCGTCCCGTCGGTCCGGACGGCCTCGGCGTAGGCGTCGGGGAGGGCCTCGGGCGCGACCGACCGGAAGCGCAGGTCGTAGAGGTCGGCCGTCGGCGCGAACTCGAGGCCGTGGGGCGTGCGGAACTGCTCGGTGAACGGCGGATCGTGGTCCTCGATGGGCAGCATGTGGAAGATGCCGCCGCCGTCGTTGTCGATCAGCACGATCGTGGCGTCGACGCCACAGCGCCCGAGCGCGAGCAGGCCGTTCATATCGTGGTAGTAGGCCAGGTCGCCGAGCACGAGCGTCAGCTCGTCGGTCGTGGCGTCGCCGGCCCCGAGCGCGGTCGAGACGATCCCGTCGATGCCGCTGGCGCCGCGGTTGCCGAGGACGGTCAGCGCGGCGGTCGAGGGCCGGCCGAACCGGTCGAGATCCCGGACCGGCATGCTGTTCGAGACGAACAGCGTCGTCGGCTCGGGCGCGCGCTCGGCCACCGCGGCGAGCACCCGCCCCTCGAAGGGCTCGTCGGTCGCCTCGACCGCGGCCCAGTGGCGCCGCTCGGCGCCGGTCCAGCGCTCGCGCCACGCGGGGTCGGGCGCGCCGTCGACCAGCCGGGCGAGCCGGCCGGCCAGACGCGAGGGCGCGGCGGTCACGAGGTCGCTCGCGGCGAACTCGGCCTCGCGCCAGCCCCCCGCCGGATCGATCAGGAGCTGTCTGGCCTCGGTGCGCGCGAGATACCGCCGGAGCGGCTTCGAGGTGGGCGAGGCGCCGATCCGGAGGACCACCTCGGGGTCGGGCCAGTCGTCGGTCACGTCCGGGTGGAGGAAGCCGTCGTAGCCCCCGAGCACGGTCGCGGTTCGGACGGCCCCCGAGAAGCGAAGCCCGGAGAGCGGGTCGGCGAGGACCGGAAAGCCCGTCGCGTGGGCGAGCGCGGCGACCGCGTCGGCGTCGATCCCCGGCGGGTCGGCGGGGCCGGCGACGAGCAGCCCCCGGTCGGCCTCGAGGTCACACGCCAGCGACCGGAGCGCGCCGTCGTCGAGCGCGGGCGCCCCGGTCCGCCGGCGGACGTAGGGGGCACCGTCGGGGCGGCCGTCGGCCGCCCGCGGGTCGAGGTCGGCGGGTGGCGCCTCCGCGGCGGGCGTGGGCTCGAGGGGCTTGCGGAAGGGGAGGTTGAGGTGGACCGGCCCCGCCGGGGAGGCTGTCGCGCGACCGATCGCGCGGGCGGCGGTCGTGCGCAGCGACCGGAGCGGCCGGCTCTCGACCGCCGCCTCGGCGACGTCGCGGTACCAGCGGACGGCGTCGCCGTAGAGCTTCTCCTGGTCGACGGTCTGGTTGGCCCCGCTGTCTCTGAGCTCCGGCGGGCGGTCGGCGGTGAGCAAGAGCAGCGGCACCCGGCCCCGGTCGGCCTCCAGCACGGCGGGGTGGAGGTTGGCAGCCGCGGTGCCCGAGGTACAGACCACGGGCGTCGGCCGGCCGGTCCGGCGGGCCCGCCCGAGCGCGAAGTAGGCGGCCGAGCGCTCGTCGAGGTGCGAGCGGATCCCGACCTCGTCGTGGGCGGCGAGCGCGACCGTCAGGGGCGTCGAGCGCGAGCCGGGCGCGACACAGGCGGCGTCGACGCCGCCGCGGGCGAGCTCGTCGACCAGCGCCCGCGCCCACCGGCTGTTGCGGTTCGGTGGGGCGCTCACGACCGCCCCTCCTCGTCGCCCTCCCCCTCCAGGGCGTCGAGCAGCGGTCGGTACTTCAGCTGGACCTCGTCCCACTCGCTGTCGGGGTCGCTGTCGGCGACGACGCCGACGCCCGCGAACATGGTCGCGCGCGCACGCTCGACGACGGCCGACCGGATGGCGACCGCGAACTCGCCGTCGCCGGCGGCGTCGAGCCAGCCGACGGGGGCGGCGTACCAGCCGCGATCGAACGGCTCCGACCGGCGGATCGTCTCCAGCGCCCGGCCGGGCGGCAGCCCGCCGACGGCGGGGGTGGGGTGGAGCGCCTCGACCAGGTCGAGCGCGTGGGCGTCCTCGTCCAGCGTGGCGGTGATCGGCGCGTAGAGGTGCTGGACGGTCGCCAGCCGGCGGATTCGCCGGTCGCCGGTCCGGACGCCCCCGGCGAACGGCGCCAGCTGGGCCTGGATCGCCTCGGCGACGAGGCCGTGCTCGTGGCGGTTCTTCGCGTCGGCCAGCAGCTCCTCGGCCAGCCACTCGTCCTCGGCGGGGGTCTCGCCGCGGCCGGTCGTGCCCGCGAGCGCGCCCGTCCCGACCGTCCGGCCGCGCAGGCTGACCAGCCGCTCGGGCGTGGCGCCGAGAAAGCTCGGTGGGGGCTCGTCCCCGGGGGTCGGCTCGGGCTCGACCAGGAACCGGTAGCAGTCCGGGTAGGCGGCGTCGAGGCGGCCGAGCAGGTCCGGGACGGACGCGGAGCGGGCGAGGCGGGCCTCGAGGCCCTGGGCGAGCACCACCTTCCGGAGGTCGCCCGCCCGGATCCGGTCGAGGGCGGCCTCGACGCCCCGGCGCCAGTCGGTCCGGCTCGTCGTCCGGGTCCGGTCCGTGACCCCCGGCGGCGCGCCGAGCGACCCGGGATCGGGGAGGGCGGCCAGCCGGCGGCGCTCGCGGTCGATCCGGGCCTCGACGGCCGCCGCCCCGGCCGCCTCGCCCGCGTCGGTGACGGTCAGCCACGCCCCGTCGCCGGCGTAGGTGACCTGGACGCGTGGCAGGATAAAGCGGGCGTCGGGGAAGGCGGTCCAGGGCGGGCGCTCGCCCCCGTCGGCGTGGAACGCGAAGCCCCCGAACAGCCGGGGGCGGGCGGCCTCGGTGCCGGCGTGGACGTCGCCCGCGTCGAGAAGCGCCGTCGCGGCCTCGCGGACGGCGTCGAACCGACCGGCACCCGTGGCGGTGACCGTCGCCGCCGCCCCGCCGGCGACGACCGTGGGGCCGGTCGGGGGGTCCCAGACCGTCCGTGGCGCGGCTGCCTCGCCCAGCACGGCCCGGGGCGACGGCGCCGTCGAGAGCTCGACGGCCCGGCTCACCAGCCCCGTCCGGACCTCGTTGCCCTGCGGTGCGCTCATCGTCCCCGTTCGGGGCGGGGCGCTCTTCAGGCTAACTATGGGGCGCCGTCAGCCGTATCGCTCCTCGGCCCACGGATCGGCCGTGACGGAGTAGCCCCGGCGCTCCCAGTAGCCCCGCTCCGGCTCGGTCAGAAACTCCACGCCGGTCACCCACTTGGCCCCCTTGTACGCGTAGCGGTGGGGGGTGACGACCCGCACCGGGCCGCCGTGGTCGGGCGCCAGCGCCTCGCCGTCGCGGGCCCACGCGAACAGCGTCTCGCGCCGGTCACAGGCCGACAGCGGCAGATCCGTCGTGTAGCCGTCGGCGGCGTGAAAGAGCACGTGGACCGCGTCGTCGGCGACGCCGGCGCGCTCGGCCACCCGCGGGAACGGGACGCCGGTGAACTCGACGCCCAGCCGGCTCCAGCCCGTCACGCAGTGAAAGTCCTGGCGCTGGGTCTCGGTCCCCAGCGCCGCCAGCGCCTCGCGGTCGAGGGCGAGCGACTCCTCGACGGCGCCGGAGACCTCGAGGCGCCACCCGTCCGGATCGACCGCGGGGGTGCCCGACTTCGAGAGGACGGGGAACTCGCTCGTCTCTCGCTGGCCCGGCGGCAGGCGCTCGTCCCCGAACTCCCGGTAGAGCTCGGTCACGTCGACGACCATATTCGCCGGTGGCCCCTCGGCCAGGTAGCTCTGGCGGTCGGCCGAGCTACGGAAAACGCAAACGCGAGTTCTGCCGAACGGAAGTGAGATTTCTTCGAGACGGAGACGAGTTCGCCGTTCCGACAACGGAGCCCGCCAGAGTTAAATAAGGCCCCCCCAAACCGCAGGTCACTCAGATGCCCCGAGTGGAGATCACGGTGCCCGAGCATCTCGAGATGCAGATCGCCCAGCTGGTCGAACAGGGGGAGTTCGTCGACCGGGCCGAGGCGATCGAGGAGCTGCTCTCGACCGGGCTCCGTGCGTACAAGACCGGCGGGACGATGGAGGACGAGGAGCCCGGCTTCGAGGACGACGGGATGATGGGCCACGAGGACGAGTACGTCTTCTGAGCCACCCGCGCGGCCGCAAACGCTTAACCACGCGTCGAACCTACCCGGGATCGTGCACAAGGACGAGCTGCTGGAGCTTCACGAGCAGATGGTGATCATCAAAGACTACTTCGCCGCCCGCGAGAACGTCGACGGCTCGCTGTTCGACCCCTACGACGAGCTCGATGTCGAGCCCTCCCACGTCCACAAGTCCAAGAGCGAGCACAAACACGCCGTGTTCGTGCTCGGGAACGCGCTGGCCTCGGCGATGAGCGAGGACGAGTTCTCGGAGGCCGGCCGCGTCGGCAAGCGGATGGCGGAGCTGGCCGAGGACGCCGAGCGCAAGCTGTAGCCGTCGGCGCCGTGGTCGGTCCAGCGCCTCTCGCGCTCGCCCCGCCCGATTCGGCCACCGTCCAGCGGCTGCTGGTCCCGCTCGCACTCGCCGCGGGACTCGCCGCCGCCGTCGCGTTCGAGGCCGACCTCCGGCCCCTGACAGACCGGCTGCGTCGCCGGCTCCTCCTCGGTGTGCCCTGGGGAACCCTCGTCGTCGCCACGCTCGTCTCGCTGGTCTATCTCCTGCTCCAGGGCGGGCTGGCGTCGTGGTCGGACCCGACGACGCTGCCGTTCCGGGCGTGGTCGTACCTCTACCCGCTCGGGCTGGTGACCGCGGCGTTCTCCCACGCCGGACCGGGCCACCTGCTCGGCAACCTGGTCGGCACGCTGACGCTCGCGCCGATCGCCGAGTACGCCTGGGGCCACTACCCGACCGAGCGGGGCGAGCAGTCGTTCGGCTCGCTCCGGACCAACCCGCTGGTCCGCGCGTTCGTGCTCTTCCCGGCCGCCGTCGCGGTCGTCGGCTTGCTCACCGCCGCCTTCGCCGTCGGGCCGATCATCGGCTTCTCGGGTGTCGTCTTCGCGTTCGGTGGGCTGGCGGTCGTCCACTACCCGATCCGGACCGTGGTGGCGCTGTCGGTCGGGGACCTGGTCGGTGTCGTCGTGACCGCCCTGCGGCGCCCGACGACCACCGCCACCGCCGAGCCCTCCTTCTCCTCGCCGTGGTGGGCGGACATCGCCATCCAGGGCCACGCGCTCGGCCTGTTGCTCGGCGTTCTGCTGGGGATCTGGCTGGCCCGGACCCGCGGCGACGCCCGCCCCGGCGCGCTCCGGGTCTTTACCGGCGTGGTTCTGTTCGGGAGCGTCCAGGCGCTCTGGGCGGTCTACTGGTTCCGGGGCGAGAGCACGTTCGTCCTCTATCGTGCGGTCGGCGTGGCGCTGCTCGTCGCGCTCGCGGCCGTCGTCGCCGCCGCCGTCGCCGCCTCCGACCGGCCGCTGTCCGGCTCCGGCCCCGCCGACCGGTCGCTCCGGGCCACCGCCCGCTGGAAGGTGTACGCGACCGTCGTGCTGTTCGCGACCGCGGGGCTGGCCGGCCCCGCGATCGTCCCCAACCTCGTCACCGCCAGCGACGAGCCCCTGCCCGGCGAGTCCGTCGCGGTCCGTGACTACGAGGTGACCTACGCCGAGGGCGTCACCGACGGGATGGTGTCGGTCGTCGACATCGACGCGTTCGGCGAGTCGACGACGGTCAACACCTCGGGGGTGATCGTCCGCTCGCGCGAGCGCAACCTCTGGGTGACGGCTGTGTCTCGGGCCAGGCTCTCGTTCGCCGGCCGGGTGCCGGTCCGGATCGGCGGCGTGGGCTGGCGCGACCGCGTGGTGGCCGAGCGGACCGGCTGGACCGCAGTCGGGGGCAACACCACATACCGGGTGACGCTCGCGACCGACGACCGCACCGTCACCGGCTTCCTCGCCCCGCCGGTCCGGGCCGCGCCCGTCGTCGCCGGCCGGAACGTCTCGGTGCGCGCGACGGCGGCGGGCTTCCGGCTGGCGGTCGCGACCGACGGCCCCAACGCCACCGCCCCGCTGCCCGGCCCCAACGAGACGGTCACCGCCGGCGGGCTCCGGTTCGTCCGCGAGGGCCGCGTCGTCGTGGCCGTCCACGAGCCGAGCCGAACCCGGGTGCCGGTCGCGACCCGCGAGCGCTACCGCGGGCGGTAGCCGGACGCCTCCCGCGAGCGCTCGGCCCACTCGATCCGGTAGACCTCGACCGGCAGCGCCGCCCGGTCGCGCTCGTGGAACGCGAACTGGCGCTCGACCGACAGCGTCGCGGCGTAGGCCTCGGTCACCCGTCCGCCCCCGTCGGCCGCGAACGCCTCGACGAACGACCGGCTCCCCTCGTTGTGGACGGAGTACGAGATGTCCGCGAGGTCGGCCGCGGCTCCGAGAAAGGCCCTGTCGGCGCCCGCGTTGTCGTCCTGGGCGCCAAACGGCGGGTTCGTCACGACCGTCGTGGCCGCCGGCGTCGTCGCGAGCGGCGGCCGGGTCGCGTCGGCTCGCACCCACGCGACCGGCGCGGCCGGGTCGATCCGGGCGCGGTTCGTGCGGGCCGTCGCCAGCGCGCCCGGATCGATCTCCAGCCCCACGACCCGCGTCGCCCCCCGCAGCGCCGCCCCGAGCGCGAGCATCCCCGTCCCGGCCCCGAGATCGACCACCGTTCGCCCGCCGAGGTCGCCACGCAGGTCCGCGAGGTGGAGGATGTGGGCCGCGAGGTCGGCGGGCGTCGCGTACTGCTCTAGCGCGGCCGTCGGGCGCTCGAAGCCCGCGACCGCCGACAGCCGCCGTTCGAGCCCCGCCCTGGTCGCCATCGCCGCGTCCTACGCCGGCGGGGGTCAAGTACCGTGTGGCGCAGTCCTCAGCCCTCGCAGGCCGCGTGGGGCCACGCCGCGTCCGACGGCCGCCGGTAGGTGACGACCGCGCGGCGGGTCCCCGACCGGTCGCGCAGCGTCGCCGTGTCCCCGTCGTTGTTCCAGACGGCGCCCGCCCGCCCCCAGTAGCGGTGGCCCGGGCGGTCGGCACCCGCGCCGGTGTGTACGACCACCGTCTCGTCGGGAGCGAGCGCCGTCGCGGGGACGGTGTAGCGGTGGCCGGCCTCGTCCTCGACCGTCCAGCCCGCGAGGTCGAGCGACCCGTCGCCGGCGTTGGTCACCGCGACGCACTCGCGCGCGAGGGCCTCGTTGTCGTTGCCCGGCGGGTCGGGTCGGACGTGGAGTCGGACCCCGTCGCCGCCGGGCGTCGGCGTCGACGGGTCGACACAGCCCCAGAGCCCCCGGCCGTCCCGTCGGGCCGCCCGCTCGGCGGCGGCGTAGCGCGACGCCTCGACGAACGGCCCCTCGTAGAGGCGGGCGTGGCCGCGGGCGAGCAGCGCGTGGTTGATCGACCGGCCGTCGACGGAGACGTACGCCAGCAGGCGACCGAAGCCCCCGCGTCGGTCGGCCTCGGGATCGAAGCCCAGCCCCACCCGCTCGCCCGCGAGGCGGTCGACGGCGAACGCGGTCGCGCGCCCGCCGGCCGCCCGCAGACAGCGCCGCCCGGCCTCGGTCGACGGCACGCCCTCGAACTCCTCGGGTGTCGACGCCGCGCGGGTCTCCGGGGCGTCGACGCCGAGCAGGCGGACCGTCTCGACCCGGCCGTCGTCGAACCGGACCCGCACCGTGTCGCCGTCGATCACCTCGGTCACGAGCGCCTCGGTCGACGGCGCGGCCGCCGGGTGGGCCGTCGGGGTCGCGGTCACCCCGTCTCCGTCCGCGAGACCGCCCCCGGTCCCACAGCCGGCGAGGACGACCGCCGCCGCGACCGTGACGGCGAGCGCGAGCCTCCGGTGGGGGTCCGACACGGCTTCGATCGTGGCCCCGCGGGCCTAAAGCCGCCGCTCTCGCGCCGGTCGGCCACACGTCTTTTGATGTTCGGTGCCCATCTACCGGACGGATCGCGACACCGCCCTGGGACCGGTCGTCGCCCCTCCAGCACCGGTCCTCCCCGACAGAGCTATTACATGTCAGACACTATCGACCCCGACTCGGGCGAGAAGCGCGCGGAGACGGTCAGACGACGGCTCTACCGGACGGTCGAGGAGGCGGGCGACGAGCCGGCCGAGCGGATCGCCGAGCGTCTGCTCGCCGTCGGGGTCGACCACCTCAACGTGACCAACGGCCACGTCGAGCGGATCGTCGACGGCGGCGCGTCACACGAGGTGGTCGTCAGCGTCGACGTGGGCACGGATCCGGTGGTCGAGGCGGGGACGACCCTCGACGCGGCGCGGACGTTCTGTCGTCACACCCTCGAGCGCGACACCTCGCTGGCCATCTCGAACGCGTCGACCGACGGCTACGCCGACGACCCAGCCCTCGCGGCGACCGGCGTGGAGTGTTACCTCGGTGCGAGCATCGTGCTCGAGGGCGAGCCCTACGGGACGGTCTGTTTCACCGCCCGCGAGGGAACCGATCCGTTCAGTCCGACCGAGCGAGCGGTGGTCGAGCTGATCGCGCGCCTGCTGGAGCGGGTGTTGCGGACCGAGGCCTTCCGCGAGGAGCTGTCGGCCCGCGAGCGGACGCTCGCCGAGCGCGAGGCCGAACTCGAGCGCTCCGCGCGCAAGTACGAGACGCTGGTCGACGCGGCACCGAACCCGATCCTGCTGATCGAGACCGGGTCGGGGACCGTGGTCGAGGCCAACGCGGCGGCGGCCGACCTGCTCGACCGGCCCGTGGCCGAGATCGAGGGCACCTACGTCGGCGAGTTCCAGCACGGGGGGAGCGAGGCCGACCGCCGGGCGCTGGTCGCCGCGCTCGCCGGGGAGGAGAACGGCGTCGGCGGGACCGTCGAGCGCCTCCCGGACGGACGCCGGATCGAGATCGAACGGCCCGACGGCGAGACGGTGCCGGTCTCGGTCAGCGTCGGCACGGTCGACCTCGACGGTCGACCCCACGTCCAGGCGGTGGTGCGCGATATCTCCGACCGGCTGGAGCGCGAGCAGCGCCTCCGGCTTCGAACCCGCGCCATCGAGGAGGCCTCGGTCGGGGTGACCATCGCCGATGCCGCCGCCGACACGGCGCTGACCTACACCAACGAGGCGTTCGACCGGCTGACGGGCTACGAGGACGGCGAGATGCTGGGGCGAAACTGCCGGCGGCTCCAGGGCGAACACACCGATCCCGAGCGCGTCGCGAAGATCCGGGCCGCCATCGACGACGAGCGGCCGGTGACCACCGAACTCCTCAACTACCGGAAGGACGGCACGCCGTTCTGGAACCGGCTGACGATCGCCCCCGTCACCGACGCCGACGGCAAGGTGACCCACTACCTCGGCTTCCAGGAGGACGTGACCGACCGCAAGCGCCGCGACCGGCTGACCGCCCTCCAGAACCGGGTGCTCAGACACAACCTCCGCAACGACCTGACCGTGGTTCGGGGCCACGCCCGCGAGATCGTCGACCGCGCCGACGACGGGCTCGCCGACCACGCCGAGCGGATCGTCGACGTCACCGACGGGCTGTTGGCGACCGGCGAGCGCGCCCGGCGGCTCCGGCGGGCGGCCGACGAGCCCGGCGAGGCGGTCCGGATCGACCTCGGCGAACTCCTGCCGGAGGTGGTCGCGGAGGTGTGCGAGCGCCACCCCGACGCCGACGTGGCGATCGCGGGCTCGCCCGACGCGACGGTGTTCGCCAGCCACCGCCTGCGCGCGGCGCTCGTCGAACTCGGGGTCAACGCCTGCGAGCACGCCGGCGAGGCGCCGACCGTCCGCTACGCCGTCCGGGCCGACCCGGACGACGACACCGTCGAGATCGCGGTCACCGACGACGGGCCGGGCCTCCCGGCGATGGAACGCCGGGTGATCGAGGGCGGCGTCGAGACGCCGACCAGCCACGGCCAGGGGCTCGGGCTCTGGCTGGTCAACTGGGTGGTGACGGCGGTGGGCGGCCGGCTGGCGGCGACCGTCGACGACGGCACCACGGTCACGGTCGGCCTCCGCGACGGCGGCGCCGACCCGCCGTCGCGGGCGGCGCTGGGGCTCGACGGGTAGGTCGGCTTTATCTCCTCACCGCGCGTAGGTGACGGGGAGAGATGACCACAGACACCACCAGCCCCCCGTCCCCCGAGCGGGTCGCCGACGCCGAGGTCGACGCGCGCGACCGGCCCGCCGCGCGCCCGAGCGCGACCGGTCTCGACCCCCGCGTCGCCGGCGCCCTCGCCTACCTGTTCGGCGCGCTCACGGGCGTCGTCCTCCTGCTCGTCGAGCGCGAGGACGCGTACGTCCGCTATCACGCCGCCCAGAGCACGGTCGTCTTCGGCGGCCTGTTCGTCCTCGCGGTGCTCACGAGCCTCCTGAGCGGACTCCTGACGACCGTCCTGGCCGTGGGCGACGCCGGCCTGCTCCTGGCGCTGGTCTCGCTGGTCGTCGGGCTGGTCTGGCTGGTGCTGGGTCTGGGCGCGCTCGGCCTCTGGCTCTACCTGATGCTCCGGGCCTACCGGGGTGACCGGGTCCGGCTCCCGGTCGCCACCGACCTCGCCGGACGGCTGGTCTGAGCCGGCGTCTCGACGCTACGGCTATCTCCGTGGCGCGCGTTCGGGCCACATGGACGACCAGCCAGCGTCCGCCGACCGACTCGTCGGCGCCGCCCGGACGGCGCTCGGTGACTCCCTGCGGACCGTCGTCACGTTCACGCCCGACGAGTTCGCGGTGGCGTACCTGCGTCGCGACCTCTACGACGGCGCCACGGACCGCGCCCGGCAGGTCAAGCGGGCGTTCGTCGAGGCCGAACGGCTCGGCTTCGACACCCAGGCCGCCTACGCCTCGCTCTCGTCCGACCCCGAGACCGAGCCCGGTATCGGCGCGTACGAGTTCACCGTCCGGGTGTTCTCGGCGGGCTACATCCTCCGGGTGGTGGTCGGCGAGCGCGGCGTCCTCCTGACGACCGACGGGCTCGACATCGCGGCGTCGCGCGAGCTCTCGGTGACGCTCCGGAAGCTCCTCGCGGCCCCCGAGGGCGGCGCCGATCCGGCCTGAGCCGACGGTTCGTCGGTCTCGTGCTCGGTTCCGACGAGACGGCCCAAGATCGGTCGAGAAACGTTTTCCCGGTCTCGTGAACGGTCCTAAAACGAGCGTCGACCGTGGTGAACGGTCGGCGACGGCGCCGAAATGGGCCGAATCCACCCCAACGATCACGCGGCTATACCCTCCCCCGGCCCCGACGTGGAGGTGGAGTCAGTTCCCATGTCCACCGCCGACCCGACCCGCCCCGACCGCCTCGCTCGCGACGCCCTCGCCGGCGCCGACCGGCTCCGCCGGCTGGCCGGTCTCGCCCTCCTGCCGGTCCGGGCCGTCGCGTTCTGGACCGCCGCCCTCCTGCCGCTCGCGTACCTGCCCCTCCTCGCGACGGGCTTCGTGGCCGCGAACCCCGGTGCGTTCGCCGCGCTCGTCGCGGTGAACGTCGTCGCGTTCGTCGCCGGCCACGGCCACAACCAGGCGCCCGAGGCGGACGCGGGCGCGTCCGGCGGCGACGCCACCCGGGCCTGACCTCCCGGCTGACTCCACCTCCTCCGGCGCGGGTCGCGTCCCCCACGACCCGCGGCCGCGACGGCCCGCCGACGGTCTCCGTCTCCCCCCGTGCGACGCGGCCGGTGCTTACTCGCGCCCGGACGGTCCAGGCCCGGACGCATGCAACTCGACGAGTTCGTCGCCGGCAACGCCCCCGACGAGGGCGGCGACCGGTTCCAACTGGAGAACGACAAGCTCCTGGACGTGGCCGTCGACGGGTCGGTGATGACCAAGGCCGGCTCGATGGTCGCCTACGAGGGCGATCTGACGTTCACGGGCAGGTCCTCGGCCGAGGGCGGCCTGACGGGCTTTCTGAAGGACGCAGCCACCAGCGAGGGGACGCCGGTGATGGCGGTTGAGGGGACCGGCCACGCCTACCTCGCCGACGGCGGGAAGAAGGTCCAGATCCTCGCGCTCGACGCGGGCGAGTCCATCTCGGTCAACGGCAACGACGTGCTGGCGTTCGAGTCCGCGGTCGAGTACGAGATCGGCACGATCGACAGCCTCGGCGGCGCCTCGGCCGCCGGGCTGACGAACGTCTTTCTCACCGGGCCGGGCGCGGTCGCGATCACCACCCACGGCGATCCGCTGGTGCTCTCGCCGCCGGTCCGGACCGACCCCGACGCCACCGTCGCGTGGAGCGCCGACACCTCACCCGGGGTCGTCACCGACCGGAGCCTCGGCGACGCCATCGGCCAGTCCTCGGGCGAGACCTACCAGCTCTCGTTCGAGGACGAGGGCGGGTTCGTCGTCGTCCAGCCCTACGAGGAGACGACGCCCGGTCGGTAACGCGCGACCCGACACCCTCCACGCTCTTTGTCCCCGCGCCCACAGCGGCCGGCGTGTCACGACCACGACCACACGAGATCCTGCCGGGCGTCCACGACCTGACGGTCCGGACCGAGCCCGGACGGCGCTACCGCGCCTTCCTGATCGACGACGACGTGCCGACGCTGTTCGACGCCGGCTTCGCCGACACGACCGACGCGCTGTTCGAGGGGGTGGCGGCGACGGGGCTGGAGCCCGAGCGGCTGGTGATCACCCACGCCGACCCCGACCACGTCGGCGGGTTCGACGCGGTCGTCGACCGCTACGGCGTCGAGACCCACGTCCCCGAGGGCTCGACGCTCGGGACCGACCACGCGCCCGACGCCCGCTACGGCGACGGCGACCGGATCGGGGGCTTCGAGACGATCCACGTCCCCGGTCACTCGCCCGACCACCACGCGCTGATCGACGAGGGCCGCGACGGGGGCGTGCTGGTCGCGGGCGACGCCCTCGCCGGCGCCGACCTCCGGGGCTTCCCGCAGGGCTATCTGCTCCCACACGCCGCGCTCTACGCCGCCGACCCGACGGCGGCCGAGCTGAACCTGGAGCGCCTGACGGAGTACGCGTTCGACGCCGCCCTGGTCTATCACGGCGCCTCGGTCGTCGAGGACGCCGGCGCGGTCGTCGACCGCTACGTGAACTTCCCCGGCCGGCCCGACGCGCCGGTGAAGTAGCCCCGCCTAGAGCGGGATCCGCTCGCCCCGCTCGGCGACGGCGAACCCGCGGGCCTCGACCGTCCGCCTGGCGGCCGAGTCCGGGTCGAGCGCCGGGTTGGTGTGGTTGCAGTGGACGAACCGGATCGCCGTCCTCGCGGGATCGAGCCGGTCCATCGAGGCCGTCATCGGCGGGTGGGGCACCTCGTCGGCCCGGTCGATCTCGTCCGGCCGGTAGAAGCTGCCGTCGACCAGCGCGGCGTCGGCCGCCGCGATCCGGGCGACGGTCGCCTCGTCCCAGCGGTCGGCGTCGGGGACGAACGCGACCGTCCGCTCGCCGGCGAGCTCGTAGCCGACCGTCGGGGCGTGCTCGGTCCGGTGGGGGACGGCGAAGGGGGTCACCGAGACGCCGCCGACCCGGACCGTCTCGCCCGGCGCGAGCGGCCGGAGCTCGATCTGTCCCCGCGCGAGCAGGTCGGCGAGCGGCGGCGCGGCCCGGATCAGCCCGGCGAGCGCGGGCGGACAGCGCACGGGCAGGGCGTCGGCGTCGAGCGCCTCGGTCCCGAGCGCAAGCAGCCCCGGCAGGTGGCCGAGGTGTTCGTGGGTGAGAAAGACGCCCGCGAGGTCGGTTCCCGGCGTCTGGTGACGGAGGTCGGGCGGGGCGTCGAACAGCTGTCGGCCCTCGGGGGTGGCGAGCGCGAGCGCCGTCGGATGCCGGACGGGGCCGGTTCCGTCGCGGGCGGCGCCACAGCGGTCACACCGACAGCCGAGGTGCGGGACGCCCCCGTCCTGGGCGGTGCCGAGCACGTCGATGTGGGTCACTCGCCGGCCAGCGCCCGGCGCACGGCCTCCTCGATGGGCGTGCGCTCGATGGGGACGACGGCCTGGAGGTCGCGCGACTCGTCGACGGTGACCGGGTGGCGCATGCTCTGGACCAGCGGCCGGGCGATGGCGTACTGGACGTCGGTGGTCAGGCGGAGCCAGTGCGAGGAGAGCTCGGGCGTCATCACGGGCACGGGGAGGATCACGATGCGTCTGCCCTTCTCGCGGGCGGTGAGTTTCAGCAGCTCCTCGTAGCTCCAGACGGAGGGGCCGCCGATGTCGTAGGTCTCGTTGCGGGTCTCGTCGACGTCGAGCAGGCCGACGAGGTAGGCCACGGCGTCGGCGACGCCGATCGGCTGGCAGGGGATCCGCACCCAGCGCGGGACGACCATCACCGGCAGGCGGTCGGTCAGATCGTCGACGATCCGGAAGCTGGCGCTCTCGGCGCCGACGATGATCGCCGCCCGGAGCACGGTGAGGTCGTAGCTCCCCTCGGCGAGGACGGACTCGACCTCGCGGCGGGAGGCGAGGTGTGGCGAGAGGTCGGTCTCGTCGCCGCTGATCCCGCTGAGGTAGATCACCCGGTCGACGCCGGCGTCCGAGGCGATCTCGGCGAACCGGCGGGCGTAGCGGCGGTCGCGGTCGGCGAAGTTCTCGGCGGTCAGCGAGTGGATCAGGTAGTACGCGACGTCGACCCCGTCACAGAGACCGTCGAGCGAGTCGGGATCGCCGAGGTCGCCCTCGAACGGGACGACACCGTCCGGAAACTCGGTCTCGCTCGCGCTCCGGGAGAACGCCACCACCTCGTGGCCGCGTCCGAGGAGGCTGTCGACGAGTCGGCGCCCCACGAACCCGGTGGCACCGACGACGAGGATTCGCATTCGACGACCGTAGCGGCCCCAGGGCAAAGGGGGTTGTGTCGGTCAGCGCCCGAGGCGCGCGTAGAGGTCGGTCAGCCGGTCGAGCGCCCGCTCGACCGAGCTCTCGGGCCGGCGGGCGAGACAGCACTCGGCGAGGCGCTCGCGCTCGGCCAGCGCCCGCTCGACGGCGTCGACCAGGTCGCTCACGTCGCCGGGCGCGTACCGATAGCCCGTCTCGCCGTCGTCGACCGTGTCCGCGAGCGCGCCCGCGTCGGCGCCGACCACGGGCGTCCCGCAGGCGTTGGCCTCCAGCGCCACCAGCCCCTGGGTCTCGACGGGGCTGGGGAAGACGAACACGTCGAGCGCGCTGTACAGCGCGGGCAGGGCCTCGCGGTCGAGAAAGCCGAGAAAGCGGGCGTCGACCCCTCGCTCGCGGGCGCGGGTCTCGAGGTCCTCGCGGGCGGGGCCGTCGCCGCCGAACACGACCGCCGCGTCGACCCGCGCGCCCGCGTCGACCAGGTCGTCGAGCCGTTTCTCGTAGCCGTGGCGGCCGGTGTAGCCGATCAGCGGCCGGTCGGCCGGGAGCCCGTGGCGCTCGCGAAACGGGGCCGGATCGACCGGCTCGAACCGGTCGAGGTCGATCCCGTTGGGCACCACCTCGACCGGGGTGTCGAGTCCGACCGACCGCTCGAGGTGGCGTCTGGTCGCCTCGCTCGGCGCGACGACGGCGTCGACCCGGCCGAAGAACCACCGCTCGTAGCGCCCGGTCGCGGCGGCGATGGCCCGCTCGACGAGTTCGGTGTCGGCGAGGTAGTCGGCGTACTCGCCGATCGGGGTGTGGTAGTTGGCGACGATCGGGCGGTCGAGCCGACCGGCCAGCCGGAGGCCGGCCAGCCCCAGCCCGAACGGCGTGTGGGCGTGGACCACGTCGACGGCGCCGCGGTCGACCGAGCCCGGGGTCCGGGGCAGGCCGAGGCGGAAGCCGTCGTAGTAGGGAAACCGGACGCTCCGGACGGGGTGTTCGCCGTCGGTCGGCTCGTGGCCGTCGCCGCCGGGGTAGACCACGTCCATCCGGCCGTCCCGGTCGCGCCAGCGGTCCCGCCACGCCTTCACGGTGTAGGTGACGCCGTTGACCGTCGGGAGGTAGGTGTCGGTGAAGGCGACGACCGATGGCGGCCCTGGCATCGGCCCCGCGGTTCACGCACCGCCGTCTAATGGCTTGTGACTTCCTCGTAGGCCGCGACCAGCCGCTCGCCCACCCGGTCGAGCCCGTGCTCGCGGGCGGTCTCGCGGGCCGCCGCCCCCAGGCGCTCGCGCAGGTCGGGCTCGGCCGCCAGCCGGTCGAGCGCCGCGCGGAACTCGGCCTCGGTCGCACAGAGCAGACAGTCCTCGCCGTCGGTGTAGTACTCCCGAAAGACCGGCAGATCGCGGAGCACGACGGGCTTGCCACAGGCCATCGCCTCGAGGACGGCGATGCCCTGGTTCTCGGCCCGCGTCGGGAAACAGTAGACGTCGCCGGCGGCGAACGCGCCGCGCTTGTCGTCGATCCAGCCGGTGAAGGTGACGTTCGCGGGCGGGTCGCCGGTCAGTCGCCGGACCGTCGCCGAGGCCTGCGGGCCGGTGTCGTAGGGACCGAACCAGGCGAACTCGTGGTCGGTCGCCTCGGCCAGCCGGCAGAAGACGTCGACGCCCTTGCGCTCGAAGACGTTACCGACGGCGAACACGACCAGCCCGTCGAGCCCGAACCGCTCGCGGTAGGGCTCGCGCAGCCCCTCGAAGCCGGCGAGCGACTCGCGGTCGATCCCGTTGGTCACCGCCCGGACCGGCGCCCGGACGGGGTACGCCGCGAGCGTCCGGCGGGTGTGCTCGCTGGGACAGAGCACCAGATCGGCCAGCGAGTAGGCCCGCCGGAGGTAGCGCCCCAGCGCGGGCGCGACGCGGTCCGAGCCCCGGAAGCTCCCCCGGAAGTCCTCGGCGGTGACGTGGGCGTGGAGGACCAGCGGCGTGTCGCTCCGGCGGGCGGCGGCCGCGATCCCGAGCGTGGCCGGGCCGGGGAGGTTGCAGTGGGCCACGTCCACCTCGCGCAGGAGGCCGTCGCCGTCGAGTCCGGCGCGGGCGGCCGCGAGCGGGCCGTCGCCGCGCCAGGGTGAGGTGACCACCTCGACCCGGGTGTCGGCGAGCGCCGCCCGCTGGTGGGCGGCGGCGGTGCCGATGCCGCTCCGGTCGAGCCACGAGGCCAGTTCGAGGTGGTTCAGGACCCGCACGGCCGGCCGGTCCGACGGCACGCTCTTGACGTTCCCGGTTTCGCCGCCGGCGCGTCGACACGCAACCGACTTGTCCGCCGGCGACCGAGCGACGGTGTGAGCATCCCCGAGGAGCGGATCGACCGCCTGGGGGCGGCGGCGCGCGCGGCGGCCGCCGATGGCGACCACGACCGCGCGCGGCGGTACGTCCGTCTGGCCCGGCGGATCGCCCAGCGCCACCGCTGTGGCCTCCCCCGGGCGCTCGATCGGCGGATCTGTGACGCCTGTGGCGCCTACCTCCGGCCCGGGGCGAACGCGCGGGTCCGGCTGCGCCCCGGCCGGGTGGTCGTCCGGTGTGACTGTGGCGCAACCGCCCGCTATCCCCACGACTGAGGCCCCGTGGGGCGCGGAGGGGAAGGCTCAACTGTCGACGCCGAGAACCCCGCCCGTGACCGAGAACGACGCCAGACGACGGGCCCACGACCTCGACGCCACCGTCCGGGTCGGCAAGCGCGGGGTCGAGGCCGTCGTCGACGAGCTCGACGCCCAGCTCGACGGCCGGTCGATGGTGAAGGTCAGGTTCCTGCGCTCGGCCCGGGGCGGGACGACCGTCGAGGCGCTGGCGACTGACCTCGCCGACGCGGTCGGCGCGGAGCTGTTCCGGACGCGGGGCAACACCGCGGTGATCCGGCGGTGACGCCGCTCGCCCCGCTCCAGGCGGTCGGCCTGGTCGAGGGGCTGCTCGAGCCGGTGCTGGGCGGGGCCGCGGGCGGCGTCGCCGCGGCGGTGGTGTTCGTCGCCACGCTGGTCGTCGTCTACCTCGTCGGGCGGACGGTGGTGGGGCCGCTGACCGACCGCGCGCTCGACCGCCAGGGCCTCGACGCCCACGCCCGCCGGCCGCTGAAGAAGGTGGCGAACGTCGGCGTGCTGTTCGTCGCCGTCTCGGTCGCGTTCGGGCTCGCGGGGTACGGCAGCTTCCTCCAGTCGCTGGCGACCATCGCCGCGGCGGCGACGCTCGCCATCGGCTTCGCCACCCAGGACGTGATCGCCAACTTCGTCGCCGGCGTGTTCATCTTCACCGACCGGCCGTTCCGGATCGGCGACTGGATCGAGTGGGACGGCCACTCGGGGGTCGTCGAGGACATCAGCTTCCGCGTCACCCGGGTGCGGACCTTCGACAACGAGCTGTTGACCGTGCCGAACCGCCAGCTCACCGACGGCGTGGTGAAAAACCCGGTCGCGAAGGAGACGCTCCGGCTGAAGGTGCCGTTCGGCGTCGGCTACGACGACGACATCGAGCGCGCGACCGAGATCATCGTCGAGGAGGCCCAGGCCCACCCCGAGATCCTCGACGAGCCCGCGCCCTCGGTCCGGCTGACCGAGCTGGGCGACTCCTCGGTCGTGTTGCAGTCCCGGGTCTGGATCGACGACCCCAGCCGCGCGGACTACGTGAGAACGCGCGGCGAGTACGTCACCGCCGTGAAGGGCCGGTTCGACGAGGCGGGCATCGACATCCCCTACCCCAACCGGACGCTGTCGGGCGATCTCTCGGTCGCGGGACTCGAGAGCCCGGCTGCCGAGTCCGCGGACTGACGGGGCTCAGAGCTCGATCCGCTCGACCAGCTGGTCGCCGTCGCCTTTCGTGTTGACCGCGACGATCCGGACCTCGTCCTCGATGGTCGAGCCGGTGAGTTTCGCCTTCAGCAGGCTGTCGAC
>CAZMLQ010000015.1:22989-24944 GCA_964567195.1 uncultured Haloferacaceae archaeon
CCCTCGCCGACGGCTAAAGCTCGATCCGCTCGACCAGCCCGCTCTCTTCTTTGGTGTTGATCGCGACGATGCGGACGTACTCCTCCAGCGTCGAGTCCCGAAGTTTCGCCTTCAACAGGTTGTCGACCTGGTAGACGCCGGCGGCGTTGACCATCTCGATCTCGACCAGCACCGGCCGGTCGTCGCCGGGCATCAGGCTCACGTTCCGGATCGCCTGGCTCGACAGCGTGTTGATGCCCCGCCCGCCCTTCTCGTAGGGGATGCGCGACCGGCCCCGCTCCATGTCGAGCCCGTCGGCGACCCGCACCACCCCGGCCTCGCGGGTCAGGGGGTCCTCCTCCGTGTGGTGACAGAGGATCGCGTGGAGCACCTCGGCTTTCACCCGGACGGCGTCGCCGGTCCCGTACCGGTCGGACAGGAACCGATCGAGCAGGTCGGCCGCCAGCGGGATCGAGTAGTAGCCGTGGCGGTCGCGGTGGACGACGTGGCCGATGTCGTGCAGCGTCGCCGCGAGCGCGACGACCACCGCCTCGTCGGCCTCGTCGAGGCCCTGCTGGCTGGCGCCGTTGAACCCGACGCCGCCACGTTTGAGCAGGTCGTAGAGCCGCAGCGCCCGGTCGCGGACGATCCCGACGTGTTTGGGTCCGTGGTCGTTGTACCCCTTCCGGGCGACCGCGTTGACGTTCTGGGCCTCGTGGTAGGCCGTGATCTCCGGGTCGGCGTCGACGGCGGCCAGCACGTCGTTCAGCCGCTCGTCGGGGAACGCGTGGTCCTCGTCCGGGTCGTAGCGCCGCCCGCCGGGGTCGGGCGCCTCCTCGGTCCGTGGGTCGGTCCGGTCGGTGGCGTCGCTCACGGTCGACCGTCGCGTCCGGGGCGCAAAAAGCCCGCCCCGCGGCCGGCTCAGTCCCCGCCCGCGCCGACCGCCGCCTGCACCGCGTCGTAGTCCGGCTCCTCGCGCGCGTCGCCCGTCTCCCACCGGTAGCTCACCGTCCCGTCGCCGTCGACCACGACGACCGTCCGCTCGGCCAGCCCGCGCAGTCCCATCGAGTCGAAGTCGACGACGCTGTCGTAGGCCTCGATCACCTCGCGGTTGTAGTCGCTGAGCAGGCCGAACGCGAGGTCGTGTTTCGCCCGGAACTCGTCGAGCGCCCACGGCGTGTCCGTGCTGATCCCGTAGACCGTCGCGCCCGCCGCCTCGAACGCCGCGAGCCGGTCCTGGAACTCGGTCAGCTCGTTGGTGCAGGTCCCCGAGAAGGCCGCGGGGAAGAACGCGAGCACGAGCGGCGCCTCGTCGAGCCGGTCCGAGAGCGTGAACTCCCCGACCTCGCCGTCGCCGTGTGCGAGCGGTACGGTGAACTCCGGTGCGCGGTCGCCGACATCGACCATGCGCGGGCGACGCGGCCCGCGGGCAATACCCTTGCGGGTCCACGCGCCGGCGGAGGCAAAAGGACTATAATCGCCAGCGAGCAACCTACGGGTACGATGATAGAAGGCGTCGTTCCGCTGTTCCCCGGGCTCCCGGGCGGTCCGGAGCTCCTGATCGTCCTGTTCGTGCTCGTCCTGCTGTTCGGGGCGAACAAGATCCCGAAGCTCGCCCGCTCGACCGGTCAGGCGATGGGCGAGTTCCAGAAGGGCCGCCAGGAGATCGAGGAGGAGCTCGAGGAGATGGAAGAGGAGGTGACGCCGGGCGAGGAGGGCGCCCGCGCGCCCGCCGGCTCGACGGCCACGACCGACGAGACGACCACGACCGACGCCACCGAGACCGAGACCGCCGCGGACTCGGGCTCGGACTCGAGTTCGCGTTCGAACTGACCGCGGTCCCGGCCCGACCGGCCGGCCGCGACCCGCCACGCCCGGGGACACCCCCGACGCTTTTCACCCTCGTCGCCCCCGGACCCGACGGGGCGTGTGGCCTAGCGGACAGGGCGAGAGGTTCCTAACCTCTCGATCGCGGG
>CAZMLQ010000016.1:0-16214 GCA_964567195.1 uncultured Haloferacaceae archaeon
GCATCGTCGCCATCAGCGTCTCGTGGCCGGGGGCGTCGACGAACGAGACCGTCCGCAGGGGCTCGCTGGTCGAGCCGTCCGGACACGTCTCGTCGACGGTGTAACACTCGGGCGGCTCGACGCCCGGACACCGGCGAAACGTGGCGTCCGCGTAGCCCAGGCGGATGGAGATGCCCCGCTTCATCTCCTCGGAGTGCTGGTCGGTCCAAGACCCCGAGAGCGCCTGCACCAGCGTCGTCTTTCCGTGGTCGACGTGGCCGACGAGCCCGATGTTCACCTCCGGTTGCTGGGTCGCGTCCTCCATGGAGAGAGTCTCGCCAACCTTTCGCCCCGTGCGCCTGATAAAGGTGCTGTTCCGACCCGCCCGCCGGCCCCACGGGGCCACGCCACACGCCGAGGCCGGCGACCGACGCGTATACGTCGCGGTCGCCCCACGGACGGCCGTGCTCAGCTACGTCACCACCAACCCCGGCAAGGTCCGCGAGGCCGAGTCCTACCTCGGCGACGAGATCCGCCGGCTCAAGTACGACTACGTCGAGATCCAGGCCGACGCGCTCGGCCCCGTCGCCGCGGCGGGCGCGCGCGCGGCCTACCGCCACGCCGGTGGACCGGTGCTCGTCGACGACGCCGGTCTGTTCGTCGAGGGGTTCGGCGGCTTCCCCGGCCCCTACTCCGCCTACGTCGAGGAGACCCTCGGCGTCGAGACCGTCGGGCGGCTCTGCGAGCGCGAGATCGAGACGCCGCGGCGCGCGGCCTTCCGGTGTGCGCTCGCGTACTGCGACGGCGAGCCCTTCGCCGCCAGCCCCGACCCGATCGACCGCGCCGACCGCTCGGCCGCCGCCGCGACGGACGCGGGCGCGAGCGACGGCGACGCGCTCCCGGTGAAGCTGTTCGAGGGCGCGGTCCCCGGTCGGATCGTCCCCCCGCGGGGCGAGGGCGGCTTCGGCTACGACCCGATCTTCGAGCACGACGGGGCCACCTTCGCCGAGCGCGATCCCGCCGAGAAAAACGCCGTCTCCCACCGCGGCCGGGCGCTCGCGAAGTTCGCCGAGTGGTACGCCGACCGCTAGTCCCGGGGGTCGCGATCGGGGCCGGGGTAGGAACCGCCGACGACGTGCTCGAACAGCGCGGCGGGATCGAACAGCCGGGCGAAGGCGTCGGGCCGACGGGCGCTCGTCTCCACCCGGTCGCGCACCGCGACCGCCCCGCCCGCGCCCGTCAGGCGGTCGTCGAGGCTCAACACGTGCATCGCGTTGCCCCCCAGCGCCGAGGCCAGCGCCGGGTGATCGCCCGGCGGCTGGGCGACGGGCTCGCGCCAGCGCTCGACCCGGGCGCGCCAGTCGGCCGCGAGGCCGTCGTCGGCCAGCGCCGCCACGACCGCGGCCGCGTCGTCGAGCAACGCGTCGCTCGCCACCAGCGTCGTCCAGCCGTGGGCCCGGAGGGCGTCGAGGGCCTCGCGGCTCGGCCCGCCGACCAGCAGGTCGGCCGCGAGCACGTCCGCGTCGGCCACGATCCGGGCGGGGCTGGGCTCGGGCGGCTCGGGCGGGGTGGCGTCGGCGTCTGCGGTCGCCACGGCCCCGTCCTCGCCGGTCCGGCGGCTCGCGAGCGCCTCGCCGACGGCCGCGGCGTCGGCCGCGGGCGCGACCCGCGCGGCGCGCTCGAACAGGCTGGCCCAGGTGTCGGGGCGCGCGGTCACGGCCGGCGGAGGCGGGGCCGGCTCACGCCTCGCGGTACGACTCGACGGGCGCGATCAGCTCCTCGAGGTGGGCCTTCCCCGCGTCGTCGTCGAACGGGCGGTGGGGCCGGCGGGGGCGGCCGGCGGGCGCCCCGCGGTGGCGCATCACGTACTTCATGCCGGGGATCGAGTACTCGGCCGTGATCGCCCGGTTGAGATCGACGAGGTCGGCGTTCAGGGCACGGGCACCGTCTGCGTCGCCCGCGCGGTGGCGCTCGTACACCTCGCTCGCCGCCGCAGGCGCGACGTTCGAGAGCGCGAGGATGCCGCCGTCGCCGCCGGCGTCGAGCGCCTGGGCGAGCAGGCTCCCCGAGCCGACCAGCAGATCGAACTCGGCGTCGGCGGTCGCCCGGCGCTCGCGGACGAACCGCTCGACGTTGCCGCTCGAGTCTTTCATCCCGGCGACGTTGGGGTGTTCGGCGAGGCGACCGACCGTCTCGGGCGCGAGTATCGTGTCGGTGTAGGGCGGGACGCTGTAGAGGTAGATCGGGATCTCGGCCTCGTCGGCGAGATCCTCGTAGTAGGCCTCCAGCGTCGCCTGGTCGTGGTCGTAGTAGAACGGCGTGACCACGAGCGCGGCGTCGGCGCCGGCCGCGGCCGCCCGGGCGGTCGCCCGGCGGGTCTCCTCGTAGCCCGGCGAGCCGGTGCCGGCCAGCACCGGCACGCTCGCGGCGTCGGCGACCGTCTCGATCACCGTCGCCCGCTCCTCGAAGGTCATCAGTTCGGCCTCGCTGTTCGAGCCACAGGGGACGAGAAAGTCGACCCCGCCGTCCTCCATCCACGCCACAAGGCGGCGCAGCGCCGGCTCGTCGACGACCCCGTCCTCGTCGAACGGTGTCGCGAGCGGCGGTCCGGTCCCTTCCATGCCGCCGCGCTCGGTCGCCCACGACATACCTCTTGTCATCGCGGCGGGGGCCGGAGCGTCCCGCCGGTCGTCGGCCCGGAATCCACGCGACGGCGTCGGGATCACGCGTCCGTCTGACGCGGATTTAAGTTCGGCCTCGCCGATCGACCGAGCGGGCGCGCCCACGGACGCGGTTTCCCATCCTCCCCACCCGGCGCGCCCGGCTCGACGATCCGGCGGCGCCCGCGTCCTCTCCCATCCCCCGCGGCGCCGCCGTCCGCAGGCTTATGAGCCACGGCGCCGCCCGCCCCGTATGGTTCGTGTCCTCTCCGACGACGCGGTGGCGGGGCTGCTCTCGCTGCCCGCGCTCCTCCCGGTGGTCGAGTCGGCCTTCCTCGCGCAGGGCCGGGGGGCGGTCGAACGCCCCGAGCGCCCCCACTTCCCGGTCGGGACGGGGCTCGATCCCGACTCCCCCGGCGAGCCCGCCGGCACCGGGCTGGTGATGCCCGCCTACGTCCACGGCGACGAGCACTACGCGACCAAGCTCGTCGGCGTCCACGAGGGCAACGCCGAGCGCGGGCTCGCGACGGTCAACGCACAGATCGTCCTGACGGCGGCCGCGACCGGCCTCCCCGTGGCGCTGTTCGACGGCACCCGGATCACCAACGCCCGGACCGGCTGTATCGGCGGGCTGGCCGCCCGCGAACTCGCCACCCCCGAGCCGACCGTCGGGGTCCTCGGCGCGGGCACGCAGGCCCGCTGGCAGGTCCGCGCCATCGCGGCCGCGACCGGGATCGGTCCCGTCCGGATCTACTCGCCGAGTGACTCCCGCGAGGCCTGTGCCGCCGATCTCGCGGCCGAGGGGATCGACGCGAGCGCGGTCGACGAGCCGGCGGCGGCCGTCGCCGGCGCGGACGTGGTCGTCACCGCGACCACCAGCGAGGTGCCCGTCTTCCCCGCCGACGCGCTCGGCCCGGGGACGCTCGTCGTCGCCGTCGGCGCCTACACCCCCGCGATGCAGGAGCTTCCCCCCGGCGCGTTCGAGCGCGCGGCCCACGTCTTCGCCGACGTGCCCGCGGAGGCCGCGACCGTCGGCGACATCGCCGACGCCGGGGTCGACCCCGACCGACTCGTCCCGTTCGCGACACTCCTGGCCGGCGGGTACGACCGCGAGATCGGGGCCGACGAGGTGGTCGTCGTCGAGAGCGTCGGGACCGCGGTGCTGGACGCCGCCGCCGCCGGCCACCTCTACGACAGAGCGGTGGAGGCGGGGGTGGGCGTCGGCGTCGATCTGTAGTCGGGGATCGACGCCCGCCCACCGGAAGGGAGGGGTGGGCGTCGGCGTCGATCTGTAGTCGGGGATCGACGCCCGCCCACCGGAAGGGAGGGGTGGGCGTCGGCGTCGATCTGTAGCGTCGGCGTCCGCCGGGCCGGAGTCGCCAGACCGATACGGGAGCCCACTGAATCGGGCGTCCATGCGCCTGCCCGCGTTCGACGACCCGGAGGGGCTGTTGCTCTGGGTGCTCGGGTTCATCGTCGCCTCGTCGCTGGTCTTTCTCGCCCTGTTCGCCGCCGGGATCTGGGCGGCCTAGCGGAGAAAGAGCAGCGCCACGGCGACCGTCACGGCGACCGTGAGCGCGATCGCGACGGGCCCGGCGGCACGGGCCGGCCGGGCCCGGGCGTCGAACGATCCGGCCCGCCGGACCGCCCCGGCCCGGAGGAAGACGTTCACGTCGCCCCCGCTGGGCGCGGCCCAGTAGGCGACCAGCGCCGTCGCGACGACGGCGACCGGGGTGAGCCCGGCGGGCGCGACCAGCGCCTCGACCGCGAGCGCCAGCGCGAGAAAGACGAGTGTGGGCGCGGCCGCACAGAGCCGGATCGCCGCGGTCGGGGTCGTCGCCGGGATCGGCCCCGAGAGCCGCGCCAGCGCGATCCCGGCCGACTCGCCGGGGTCGGGCGACAGCTCGATCCGGAGCGCCGGACACCACGGGCGCAAGGCGAGGTAGTGTGCGAGCTCGTGGGGCAGGACCAGCGCCGCGAGCGCGAGCCGAACCGCCCCGGGCAGAGAGGCCACGCCCTCGTCTCGGAGCCACAGGGCCATCAGACTCACGCCGACAGCGAGACCGGATCAGCGCGGTCGATGAACGGTTTCGCGGGCGTTCGAACGGTCCTGAAACGAACGAGGGGCGTCCGTGACGGAGGCGAAACGACACGAACGCGGCCCAACGGTCGCGCGGTTATAGGGGGTCGGGGGCCGTCGGCGGAGACGAGACGGAGCCATGATCCCCGCCGACCTCGCCCCCACCGATCGACTCGCCGGGGCCGCCGCCGCCCTTCCCCCGGCCGACGACGTCCGCCGCGCGCTCGTGGCGCTCGTGCTCGCCCCCCTCCGGGCCGTGGCGTTCTGGACCGCCGCCCTGCTCCCGTTCGCCTACCTGCCGCTGCTGGCGACGGGGACCGCGACCGCCCGCCCCGCGGCCTTCGCCGCCCTGCTCGTGGTCAACGCGGTCGCGTTCGTCGTCGGGCACGGCCACAACCGCGGGGGGGCGGACTGAGCGGTCAGTACCGTCGCCAGCCGTAGAGAACTAGCACCGACGCGCCCGCGAACGCCGCCGCGAGCCCCAGGAATGCGGCGCCGTAGTCGAGCCGGGCGGCCACGACGCCGACGTAGATCGGGCCGAGCGCCCCGACGCCCATGTAGACCGTCCGAAGCGCGCCGAGATCGCCCGCCATGCTCTCCTCGGGGAAGGTGTCCATCAGGTGGGCCTGCATCGCCGGGCCGAACCCCTTCGCGCCGACCGCGACGCCGACGGTGGCGACGCCGGCCGCGAGCGGCCCCTCCGCGAGCGCGAGCGCGGCGATCCCGGCGGCGCCGACCAGCGTCGCCGCCCCGCCGACGGCCGGCCTGGGGACCCGGTCGCTCAGCCGGCCGGCCAGGGGCTTGATCGCCAGCCCCGCAGCGAACAGCGCCGCGAACACCAGCGAGGCCCGCCCGGGCGCGATGTCGAGATCCGACTGCAGGAGCGTCGGGAGAAAGCCCAACACGCCCTGGATCGTCAGCATGAACAGACAGTACGCGACGGTCAGCAGCCTGAGCTCCGGCGATCCGAGCAGCCGGCGGGCGGTCCGCCGGGCGTCGAGTGGCACGCGCCCGAGCGGGAGGGGCTCGCGGTTCAGCCGCAGGTAGACCAGTCCCACCAGCCCGACCAGGACCGCGAGCGGGAGGAAGGCCGCCCGCCACCGGCCGGTCGCCAGGAGGACGGTCGCGGCGCCGGCGGCCGCCAGCCCGCCCACGTCGACGGACATCATGTGGACGCCGAAGGCCTGTCCCCGGCGGGCGTCGAAGAGGTCGGAGACGAGCGCCCGCGATGCCGGCGAGTAGAGCCCCTCGCCGGCGCCGAGAAGCGCCGCCCCGGCCAGCAGGGCGAGGTAGGTGGGCGAGAGCGACAGCGTCGACAGCCCGACGACCAGCGAGCCGACCGCGACCAGCACCACCGTCGCGCGCGAGAGACCGTCGGCGTAGCGCCCGCTGGGGTACTGGGTGATCGCCACCGCCGTCACGATCGTCGAGAGCGCGATCCCGGCCCGCACCGAGTCGATCCCGAGGTCGGCGATCACGAGGGGCAACACCGCCGGCAGGGCGTACCGCGCCACCTTCAGCGTCCCGTAGCCGGCGGTCAACACCACCAGGATCCGGCCGGCGTAGCCGCCGAACAGCCGGTCGTCGTCGGCCGCGGCCGTCGCCGTCGCCTCGGTCACCGTCTCCGCGCTCGGGACGCCCCCACTTCAACCCGGCCGTCCCGGTCGTCCCGGCCGCCACGTCGTCGCTGGCCGCGCCGGAGATCAGTCTCCGAACAGGTCCGCGAGCGCCGCGATCAGGGTCTCGTAGGCGCGGTCGATCTCGGCGAGCGCGATCGACTCGTCGTAGGTGTGGGCCTGCGAGAGCGCGCCGGGGCCCCACGTGATCGCCTCCATCCCCGCGTCGTTGACGAGGTTGCGCACGTCCGTCGAGGCGGGGATCCCCCACGGCTCGGTCGGGGCGTCGGCGATCCGGGCCGAGTGGCTCCGGAAGCGGTCGGCCAGGTCACAGTCGATCGGCACGGCCGCCGACTCGTAGGTCCTGGTCCGGGTCCAGTCGGTCTCGATCCCGTGTTCGGCGGCCACGTCGGCAAGCAGCCCGTCGATCTCGGCGTCGATCTCGGCCGCGCTCTCCGCGGGCAGGAAGCGCCGGTCGACGGTGATCGTCGCCGCCTCCGCGACGACGTTCTCCTTGGTGCCGGCGTCAAAGCCCGTCACGGTGGCGTAGGCCGAACCCACGAGCGGATCGGTCCGTTCGCGTACCCGGTCGTCGTAGGCGGCGAGCGCGTCGAGCACGGGCCGGGCCTCGAGGATCGCGTTCCGACCCTCGTCGGGCACGCTCGCGTGGGCCGGCTCGCCCGCGACGGTGATCTCGTACCACGCCAGCCCCTTCTCGCTGGTCGCGGTCCGGAGCCCGGTCGGCTCCAGCACCACGCCGTAGTCGCCGTCGTAGCCCCGCTCGAGCAGGGTCAACGTGCCTGGCTCGGCCGTCTCCTCGCCCATCGCGGCGTGGAGGACGACCGAGCCGTCGGCCTCGCCGGCGGCGAAGCGCTCGGCGAACTCGGCGGTCGCCGCGGCCGCGACCGCGACGCCGGAGTTCATGTCGGCGGCCCCGCGGCCGACGAGACGGCCGTCGGTCGTCGTCGGCTCGAACGGCGGGCTCGTCCACTCGTCGCGGTCGCCCGCCGGCACCACGTCCAGGTGGCCGTTGAGCACGACCGTCGGCTCGCCCGTGCCGACGCGGGCCGCGACCTGCGGGCGGTCGGGGTCGGGGGCGGTCACCAGGTCGGCGTCGACGCCGCGCTCGTCGAGCCAGCCGTGCAGATACTCGGCGGCCGCCCGCTCGTCGCCGGGCGGGTTCTCGCTCGGTCGGGCGACGAGGTCGGCCGCCAGGGCCGCGGGATCGGTGTCGGTCACGTGGACGCCCTCGGCCGAGGCGAACAAAAGTGACGGGGGCGTGCCGTCGGTCGGGTCGCTCCGGCCGCGGCGGCTCAGCCGCCGAGGTAGAGCTCTCGGACCTCGTCGTCGGCGAGCAACGCGTCGCTCTCGCCGGCGAACTCGATGCTCCCCATCTCGACGACGTAGCCGCGGTCGGAGTTGGCGAGCGCCTTGGCGGCGTTTTGCTCGACCATCAGGATGCTGACGCCGGCGGCCTGGACCTCGGCGATCAGGTCGAACACCTCGTCGACGAGGTTGGGTGCCAGACCGAGCGAGGGCTCGTCGAGCACGAGCAGGTCGGGATCGATCATCAGCGCGCGGGCGATCGAGACCATCTGCTGTTCGCCGCCGCTCATCGTCTTGATCTTCTGGCTCCGGCGCTCCTCGATCCGGGGGAACAGGTCGTAGACGAACTCGAGGTTGGACCGCTTCTCCTCGTCGTCGTCGACCAGCCAGGCCCCCATGTCGAGGTGTTCCTTGACGCTCATGTCGGGAAAGACCGTCCGACCCTGGGGGACGATGCTGAGTCCCCGGGCGACGAGCTCCTCGGTCTCGAGGTCGGTGACGTCCGCACCCGAGAGGTAGACCGAGCCCGACCAGCAGGGCAGGTAGCCGGTGATCGCCTTGAGCACCGTCGACTTGCCCGCGCCGTTCGGGCCGATCACACAGACCGACTCCCCGTCGGCCACCTCGAGCGAGACCGCGTGGACGATCTCGTTGGTGCCGTAGCCGGTGGTGACGCTCTCGGCCCGGACGACCGGCTCGTCGGCCGTGGCCGCGGCGTCGTCCGCGCGGCCACGGCTCACTCGCCCACCCCCTCGCTGCCGAAGTAGGCCTCGAGCACCCGTTCGTCGCGTTTGACCTCGGCGGGTGGCCCGCGGGTGAGTAGCTCGCCCGACTCCATCACGATCACGTCCTCGCACTCGTTCATGATCACGTCCATGTCGTGCTCGACGAGCAGGAAGGTCGCCCCGCGGTCGAGAAAGTCGTGGATCAGCCCGAGGATGCGCGTCTCCATCGTCGGGTTGACGCCCGCGAGCGGCTCGTCGAGCAGGACCGCACGGGGCTCGAGCATCAGCGCCTGGGTGATGCTCACCAGCTTCTGCTGGCCGAACGAGAGGTCACCGGCCAGCGTCTCGCGCTTGTCGTCGAGCTCGACGAGCTCGAGCAGCTCGGCCGCCCGCTCGGCCGGCTGGTCGGCCACCTGCGAGGCGACCAGCAGGTTCTCGCGGACGGTCATCCCCCCGAGCACACGGGTCTGCTGGAAGGTCCGCACCAGCCCCCGCGCGACGTTCTGCTGGAGACCGTTGCCGGTGACGTCCGCGCCGTCGAACCGGACCCGCCCCTCGGTCGGGGACTGGACGCCCGTGATCAGGTCGAACAGCGTCGACTTGCCCGCGCCGTTCGGGCCGATCACGCCGACGAACTGGCCCGACGCCACCTCGAAGGAGACGTCGTCGACGGCGACGAGGTTGCCAAAGCGCTTGGTCAGCCCCTCGACCGCGAGGATCGGGGCGCCGGCCCGGCCACCGAGCTCGTCCTCGGCGCCCGTGCCGGTCGCGTCACTCGCCATCTAGATCGACCTCCAGCGCGGCAGGTAGCCCCTGGACTTGAGCCACTCGACCAGCCCGTCGGGTAAAAAGAGCACGACGAGCACGATCGCCGCCCCGAAGAAAAACAGGTGCAGCGTCGGGAACGCCGACCAGAGCAGCTCGGAAACGACGACGAAGGCCAGGCCGCCGATCACCGGCCCGACGACGGTGCCCAGACTGCCGAACAGCACCATCACGATCGGGAGCTCGGTGTAGCGGATGGCGAACACCGTGTTGGGATCGATGTACGAGAGGTTGAACGCGAGCACGCCGCCGCCGACGCCGGCGACGGCGGTGTGGATCAGCATCGCGAGGATCTTCTCGCGGGTGGTCCGCACCCCGAGCGCGGCCGCGAGCGTCTCGTCCTCGCGGATGGCGAGCAGCCGCAGCCCCATCGGCGAGGTGGCGAGCCGGTAGGTTGCGTAGCCGAGCGCGAGTGCCAGCCCGACGACGAGATAGTACTGGCCGGTGAACCCGAGCGCCGGAAAAAAGGAGATGCCGGTCCCGCCGCGGGTGACGGGGGCGAGATACTCGCTGGAGGCGGCCAGCCGGCCGGCGGTCGCCAGCGAGAGCATCGCGATGGCGAAGTACGCCCCCCGGAGTCGGAGGATGGGGGCGCTGATCAGCGTCCCGACCAGCGAGGTGACGACCGCGGCCGCGAGCAGCGCGGCGGGCCACGGCAGGCCGAAGTCGACGATGGCGATCACCGTCGTGTAGGCGCCGAGCCCGACGAAGCCGGCGTAGCCGAAGTCGACGTAGCCGGTAAAGCCCGAGAGGAAGTTCCAGCCGTAGCCCAGCACGACGAACAGCAAGACGGTGAACGCCACCTGGACGACGTAGCCCGAGACGACCATCGGGAGCGCGAGCACGACCGCGAGGAGGGCGCCCAACCCGATCCCGAACTGGAGCCGGGAGAGCTCGCGCACCGTCTCGCGGATCACCGTCGAGCGGTCGTCGACGCCCGTGGTGCCGGCGACACCGGCGGAGGAGGACTCCTCGCGCGCCATCAGCCGTCAGCCTCCGAGCGACCGAACAGCCCCTGCGGGCGCACGATCAGCGTCACGATCAACACGACGAACGCGATGAGCGTCGCCACGGTCGAGGAGAGAAAGAAGGTTCCTCCGGTCTCGACGACGCCAAAGCCCAGGCCGGCGACGACGGCGCCGACCAGACTCCCCAGCCCGCCGAGCACGACGACGACGAACGACTTGAGCAGATACTCCAGCCCCATCGCCGGGAAGATGGTGAACAGCATGCCGGCGATACCGCCGGCGACGCCGGCCGTCGCCGCGCCCAGGCCGAACGTCACCATCCGGACGTGGCGGGTGTTGATGCCACAGGCCCGCGCCACCTCCGCGTTCTGCGAGGTGGCCCGGATCGCCTTCCCCCAGTCGGTGTATTTCAGGAAGGCGAAGAACGCGCCCGCGCCCCCGAGCGCGATGGCGAAGCCGAGGGGCCGGTTGAGCGAGAAGCTGGTCTCGAACACCGTCACCGACCGGCTGAGAAAGTCGATCGACCGGTAGTCGGAGGTGAACGCGAACTGTGCGAGGCTGCGCAGCGCGAGCGCGAGCCCGAACGTCAGGATCAGGGTGGTCAGCTCGTCGCTCCCCTGGACCCGCTCGAGCAGCGCCCACTGGAGGCTGGCGCCGAGAACGAACATCACCGGCAGCCCGGCGAGCATCGAGACCACCGGGTTCAGCCCCAGCAGCGACCAGCCGAAGAAGGCGACGTACGCGCCGAGCATGACGAACTCCCCGTGCGCGATGTTGATGACGTTCTGGACCCCGAAGACGAGACTCAGCCCCAGCGCGATCAGCCCGTAGAACGCGCCGAGAAAGAGCCCGAGTGTCAGCAGTTCGAACGCGAGTTGTACGACCATGTGTGTGTGTTTATATCTGTCTGTCTCCGCGACGGTTGAATGTGGGTTGTGTGGCGTGGCGTGGGGTCGACCGCCGGCCGGGGTGAGAGACCGGAGGCGGTCCGGTCAGGGCCGGCCGGTCGGGGTCGGGGGCGGGATCGTTGCCGAGGGCCCGGCGATCAGCTCCAGCCCGGGTGCGGGTAGATCGGGTCCGCGGTCGCGTACTCGGAGGGCCAGACGGCCTCGCGGGCGAGTCCGCCGTCGCCCTCCTGCCACTGGCCCAGACTCGGCGCCTGGCCGGTCTGGATCCCCTGCTCGTCGACCTGGTAGACGCCGTTGGCGAAGGGGATCTCCATCTCGATCTGGTGGAGCTGCTCGGCGATGGCCGCCTGGTCGAGCTCGCCGACGTTGCGGACCGCCTGCTCCATCACCAGACAGCCGGCGTAGCCGCCGACGCTGTGGTAGTCGATGTCGAGCCCGTCGTCGTAGCTGTCGTACGTGTTCAGAAAGCCCTCGACGAACTGCTCGTTGTAGGGCAGATCGAAGAACGGCGCCCAGAACAGGTCGCCGGTGACCGCGAGCCCGTCGCCGCCGACGGAGTCGTAGAAGGCCGGCACCTGTCCGCCGACGACCCACGCCATGATGCCCGGCGAGAGACCGATCGACTTCGCCGCCTGGGTCAGCCCGATGGCGTCGGGCGTGTAGCCCCCGCCCATGACCATGTCGGGCTCTTTCGACTTCACCTTGTTCAACACCGGGGTGTAGTCGTTGATGTCTTTGGGGTAGCCCTCGTCGTGGACGACCTCCATCCCCTGCTCCTCAATGTAGGGCTTGTGGCCCGTCGCCACCGAGGTCGGGAAGGCGGTGTTCTCGTAGACCATCGCCACCGTCTCCGCGCCGTTCGACGCCGCGATGTCGACCGCGCCCTGGACGTAGGTCGAGGCCGGGGCGATGGCCTGGGTGACGTACGAGACGTCGCGCTCGGCCAGGACGCTCGTGTCGGACATCATCGGCATCACGCAGGCCTTCTGGTTCTGCTCGATGATCGGGATCACCGAGGTCGAGACCGCGCTCGAGTACGGGCCCATCAGCAGGTCGACGTCGTCCTGGCTGAGCAGGCGCTTGTAGAGGTTGACCGCCCGCGAGGGGTCGGACTGGTCGTCGTAGATGACCAGTTCGACGTCCCGGCCCAGAAGCTTCCCGTCGCCGATGGGGCTCTCGCCGGCGTTGATCTGGTCGATCCAGAGCTCGTAGCCCTCCCGCATCGTCGTCCCCTCCTTCGAGTACTTGCCGGTGAGCGCGGAGCTGGCGCCGAGCTTGATCGGCTCGCTCCCGCCGCCGCTCCCGGTCGAGCCGCCACTCGCCTCGGTGTCGGTCGAGCCACCACCCCCCGAGCCGGAGTCGGTCTCGTCGGAGCCGCCACCCGAGCCCCCGCCGCCTCCGCCGCCGCTACAGCCGGCGAGCGCACCGACCCCCGCGACCCCGGCCGTGGTCGCGAGGAACCGGCGCCGGTCGATGCTCCCTCTGTCACGCCCCTCGGTATCGTCTGTCATGTGTCGCGTTGGAACGGAACGGACACCGAATCATAAACGTTTCTTCATGGGTTCGACAACGTCACACAGGGGAGACCGCCGTCGGATCGGCGGTCACCGCGAAGAACGCGTCCGGGAGCCCGACCGTCAGGGGTCGGGGCCGTCGAGCCACCGCTCGACCGGCGGGGGCGAGACGGGAGCCGCGGTCGGATCGCGCTGGGTCGGCCCCGCGGTCGCCGCCAGCGTCCCCGCGGTCGCGGCGGGGCTCTCTGCCGTCGACAGACAGTCCGCGACGACGGCGTCGTCGACGTCGAACCCCAGCCCCGGCCGGTCGGCCCGTGCGCCCACCGCCGCGCGGTCGTCCGGGTCGGTCATCCGGGGGCCTCGTCGGCGTCGGCCAGCCGGAGGGCGGCGTCGGCGAGCGTCCCGGCGGCGGCGTGGCAGTCGGCCCACGACGTGAACTCGTCGGGCGAGTGGCTCCGGCCGTCCTCGCTGACGGCGAACACCATGGCGGCGTCACAGACCGCCGCGGCGTGGGTGGCGTCGTGGCCGGCGCCGCTGGTCAGGCGCAGCGACTCGTGACCGCCCGCGTCGGCGGCGGCCTGGACGGCCGCGACCGCGCGGTCGGCGAAGTCGACGCTCCCGACGCGCATCCGGGGCTCGTAGCTCCACGCGACGCCCTCGCGCTCGGCGGCGGCGGCCGCCTCGGCCCGGATCCGCTCGTCGGCCCGCGCCACCACCTCGTCGTCGGGGTCGCGAAAGCCACAGGTCAGCGACACCTCGCCCGGAACGACGTTGATCGACCCGGGCCGGGCCTCGATCACCCCGCAGGTGCCGACGGTCCGCTCGCCGAGCGTGCCGGGGAGCCGCCGGGCCGCGGTCACCACGTCCGCGGCCGCCACCAGCGCGTCCTGGCGGGCGTGCATCGGCGTCGTGCCCGAGTGGTCGGCCTGGCCCTCGAAGCTGAGTTCGGCCCACCGGAAGCCGACGATCCCCTCGACGACGCCCACGTCCGCGCCCGCGTCGTCGAGGTAGGGCCCCTGCTCGACGTGGAGTTCGAGGTAGGAGTCGTACTCGTGGGTGGGCTCGGCGGGGATGTCGCCGCGGTAGCCGATCCCCTCCAGGGCGTCGACGAAGCGGACGCCGTCGGCGTCGGTCGTCTCGTAGGCGGTCTCGACGTCGTGTGCGCCCGCCCAGACCCCGCTGGCGAACATCGCCGGCTGGAAGCGCGAGCCCTCCTCGTTGGTCCAGTTCACGACCTCGATCGGCCGGCGGGTCGTCCGATCGGCGTCGTTCAGCGCCCGGACGAACTCGAGCGCCGCCACCACCCCGAGGGGGCCGTCGTAGATCCCCCCGCGGGGCTGTGAGTCGAGATGCGAGCCCAGCAGGACGGTCCCCGCGTCGGGGTCCCGGCCCTCGCGCCGGCCGAAGACGTTGCCGACCGCGTCGATCCGGACGTCGAGCCCCGCCGCCTCCATCGCCCCGACCAGCCAGTCCCGCGCCCGCCGGTCGGCGTCGGTCAGCGCCAGCCGGTCGAGCGCGCGCTCGCCCTCGACGCCGCCGATCTCGGCCTGCGTCTCCATCGTCGCCACGAGCCTGTCGCGGTCGATCTCGACGTGCACGCCACCCACTCCCGCGGGGCGGACAAAAGGCTTCCACCGGCGGCGGGGCTTTCCGGCCGCGCTCGCGGCCTCGCAAAGACTCTTGACGAGGCGGGCTCATGCGAGAGCATGGCAAGCGACGGCCGCACCGAGAGCGAGCGCGAGCGCCTCGACGTCGAGGCGCTGGACCGCGAACACACGTTCGGCACCTGGACCCGCCAGCGCGACTTCGACCCGACGGAGGTGGTCGAGACCGACGGCGTCCGGTTCGTCACGGCGGACGGGAACTCGTATCTCGACTTCAGCAGCCAGCTGGTCTGTACGAGCCTGGGCTACGACGCCCAGCGCGTCAAGGACGCGGTCAAGGAGACGGTCCAGGAGATCCCCTACATCAAGCCCCCCTACGCGACCCGGCCACGGGCCGAACTGGCGGCGAAGCTGGCCGAGATCACCCCCGGCTCGCTCACCAAGACCTTCTTTTCGACCAGCGGGACAGAGGCCAACGAGGCGGCGTTCAAGATCGCCCGCTCGTACACGGGCAAGGAGAAGATCCTCTCGCGCTACCGCTCGTACCACGGCGCGACGGCCGCCTCGCTGAGCGCGTCGGGCGACCCCCGGCGGGTCGCGGTCGGACCGAACGTCCAGCCCGACGTGCCCGGGATGGTGAAGGGACCGGACCCGTACGCCTACGGCTCGTCGCTCGATCCCGACCAGAGTCTCGAGTACATCGACGAGATGCTGATGCTGGAGGGCGACAGCGTGGCGGCGGTGCTGGTCGAGCCGCTGGTCGGCTCGAACGGCGTGCTCACCCCGCCCGACGACTACCTCCCCCGGCTCCAGGAGATCGCCCACGACCACGGCGCCTTGCTGATCTGTGACGAGGTGATGACCGGCTTCGGCCGGACCGGCGAGTGGTTCGCCTCCGACCTCTACGGCGTCGAGCCCGACATCGTCACCATGGCGAAGGGGCTGACCGGCTCCTACCAGCCCCTCGCGGCGACGACGGTGACCGAGGAGATCGCCGATCACTTCGAGGACAGCCTCCTCAACCACGGCCACACCTTCAGCGGCCACCCGGTCGCCTGCGCCGCGGGCGTGGCCGCCATCGAGACCTACGAGGCGGAGAACCTCCGCGAGAACGCCCGCGAGATGGGGGCGTACCTCCGCAAGGAGCTCGAGGGGCTGGTCGAGCGCCACCCGAGCGCCGGCGAGCGCCGCGGGGTCGGGCTCCACCAGGGGCTCGAACTCACCCGCGATCCAGACGAGCGGGTGCCGTTCGAGCAGCGCGAGGACAAGGTCTCGGGCCGGACGACCGTGCTCGACGAGGTCGGCGCCCACGCCTACGAGAACGGCGTCTACTTCTACACCTCGATGAACACGGTCGTGATCACGCCGCCCCTGGGGATCTCCCGCGAGCACGTCGACGAGGCGGTCGCCGCGCTCGACGACGCGCTCGAGATCTCCGACGCGGCGATGTAGCCGCCGTCAGCCAAGCACCGACCGCGAGAGCGCCTCCACCTCGTCGATCGGCCCGACGGGGACGACGTGGACCGGCGTCGTCGCGTCGCCGATCGGCGTGATCTCGATCCGGTAGCTCCCGCCGGTCGGTACGTCGTACGCGACCGCCCCGATCCGGGACTCGCCCGCAGGCACCGTGCCAAAGCCGATCGGATCGACGTCGATCCGGTCGTCGGAGCCGATCGCCTCGGTACCGTCCTGCTCGATCCGCAGCCGCGAGCCGTCGCCCCGGACCAGCACGTCCTCGATCGGGAAGTCCGTCGGCGTCGACTGCGGGTTCTCGATCGTGAGGACGGCGACGAGGTAGACCCCACCGGCCGACTCCTCGTTGATCGAACTCCCCAGCGCGTCCGCCCGGACGAGCGTCTCGACGGTGTAGGTCAACGCGTTCGAGCCCTCCCCGACCGTGAAGCGCTCGCCCACCTCGTGGCTGATCCGGTTCGGGTCCGTCTCGGTCGCGGTGGCGGTCGCCGTCGCCGTCTCGGTCGCGGTGGCGGTCGCCGTCGCCGTCTCGGTCG
>CAZMLQ010000016.1:16314-23674 GCA_964567195.1 uncultured Haloferacaceae archaeon
GCGGTCGCCGTCGCCGTCTCGGTCGCGGTGGCGGTCGCCGTCGCCGTCTCGGTCGCGGTGGCGGTCGCCGTCGCCGTCTCGGTCGTTCCACCGTCACCGCCGCCCGAACAGCCCGCGAGCAGTCCGAGCGCCGCACCCCCCAGCGCGAGCAGCTCCCTCCGTTCCATGATCGCGCGTCGACGGACGCTCACTTAAACGTTGATGCGGGGAGGGCGGACCGAAGGAGGTCGTTACCGGTCGCCGGGTCGACGACATCCCGGGTTGTCCCGGCCTGCGGCCGCGAGCGAGCCGCGTAACGACGGCTTGACGACGGCGCCGCGCGGGCGACGCACCCGGCCGGCGACGGTAGTGGGCGTATAACTACCCGTTCGGGAGCCCGTGGCTCAGGTGCATGGCCGGGACGCGAGGGCGTCCGCGGACGGTGCCCCGGCTCGTTCCCCGGCGGGCGGGGCGCCCGACGCCCCCGTCGCGGTCATGGGTGCACCGGCGACGCGTTCGTCGGCCGCGGTCGTGCCCCCCGCGGTCGACACTCGCACTTTCTCGCCGACGGCAACTCGATACCGAGACGTTGATACCCGCCGGCTCCCGACCCTCGGGCGTTCGGAGCCAGCATGAACAGTCGTCCCTTCGTCGTCTCGGGCGTCCGACTGACCCACGACCGGGCGTCGCTCGAGACCCTCGAGGCCGCGAGCTACCCCGACTGGCGCGAGCGCGTCGCGACCCTCGCCGACCGCGCCGACGTCGCCGAGGCCGTGGTGCTCCAGACGTGTAACCGGATCGAGGAGTACGTCGTCGCGGAGACGGCCGCGACCGGGCGGGCCGCGCTCGCCGACTTCGCGCCCGACGCGCCGGCCGAGGCGGTCGTCGAGACCGACCACGAGGAGAGCCTGCGCCACCTGCTCCGGGTCGCGGCGGGGCTCGAGTCGCAGGTGCTCGGCGAGGACCAGATCCTCGGCCAGACCCGCACCGCCTACGCCGAGGCCCAGGAGCTCGACGCCGTCGGTCCGGTGCTCGAGGACGCCCTCCTGAAGGCCGTCCACGTGGGCGAGCGCGCCCGGACCGAGACCGAGATCAACGAGGGGACGGTCTCGCTCGGGCGTGCGGCCGTCGAGTTCGTCCGCCGCGAGCGCGCGGGCGGGCTCGGCGGGGCGGCGGTGCTCGTCGTCGGCGCGGGCGAGATGGCGGAGACGGTGCTCGCCGCGCTCGGCGACGACGGCGGGCCGGCCGCGATCCGCCTGGTCAACCGCTCGCCCGACCGTGCCCGGGCGCTCGCCGAGGGCCACGCTCGGGACGTGGCGGTGGCCTCGCTCGACGGGCTCGGGGCGGCGCTCGCCGAGGCCGACGTGGTCTTCGCCGCGACCGGCAGCCACGAGCCGGTGGTGACAGACGCCCTCGCCGCCGACGCCGGGCCGACGTTCGTCGTCGACCTCGCCCAGCCGGGCGACGTGGCCGACCCCGTGGCCGCGGTCGAGGGGGTCGCGGTCCACGACCTCGACGCGCTCCGCTCGATCACCGAGCGCACCCACGCCGAGCGCCGCGAGGCCGCGGCCGCGGTCGAGGAGCTCGTCGCGAGCGAACACGAGCGCCTGCTCGAGACCTACAAGCGAAAGCGCGCCGACGCCGTCATCGCGGCGATGTACAAGGGCGCCGAGCGGCTGAAGACGGCCGAACTCGCGCGCGCGGAGTCGCGGCTGGCGGCGACCGGCGACGGCGGCGACGGGGTGAGCGACGCCGAGCGCGAGGTGCTCGACGACTTCGCCGACGCGCTGGTCTCGCGCCTGCTCGCCGTGCCCACCCGCAGCCTCCGCGAGGCCGCGGTCGAGGACGACTGGACGACGATCAGCACCGCCCTGGAGCTGTTCGACCCCACCATGGAGGAGGAGTGGCGCTACGAGCGCTTCGCCGCGGCCGTCGCCGGCGGCGACGGGGGCGGCGACGACGCGGCCGCCTCGCCCGACGCGGCGGGCGGGGACCGGCCGCCCGAGCGCTGAGCCCGGCGCGATGGCGCGGGTGTTATGCCCGTCGGGCCAGACCCCAGGGTATGCGGGAGTCACGGTCCCGGTCGCTCTACTCGCGCGCGCTCTCTGTCCTCCCGGGCGGGGTCAACTCCTCGGTCCGGGCGATCCAGCCGTACCCGGCGTTCGCCGAGCGTGGCGACGGTGGCCACCTGATCGACGCGGACGGGAACCGCTACGTCGACTACGTGATGGGCTACGGCCCGCTCTTGCTCGGCCACGACATGCCCGAGCGGGTGCGGGCGGCGGTCCAGTCGGCCGCAAGCGACGGGCCGATGTTCGGCGTGCCGACCGAGGTCGAGGTCGAACTCGCCGAGTTCGTCGTCGAGCACGTGCCGGGCGTCGAGATGATCCGCTTCGTCAACTCCGGCACCGAGGCGACGGTCTCGGCGGTCCGGCTGGCGCGGGGCTACACCGGGCGGGACAAGATCGTGGTGATGCAGGGGGGCTACCACGGTGCCCAGGAGTCGACGCTGGTCGAGGGCGACGGCGACGACGAACCCGACCACGTGGGGCCGAGCAGCCCGGGGATCCCCGACTCGTTCGCGGCCGAGACCATCCCGGTGCCGTTCAACGACGCCGCGGCCGTCGAACGGGTGTTCGAGGCCCACGGCGACGAGATCGCCTGCGTGCTGACCGAGCCGGTCCTCGGCAACGCGGGCGTGGTCACGCCCGTCGAGGGCTTCCACGAGACGATCCGCGAGTGCTGTGACGAGCACGGCGCGCTGTTCGTCCTCGACGAGGTGATCACGGGCTTTCGGGTCGGCGGGCTGGCCTGCGCACAGGGTCGGTACGGGATCGAGCCCGACGTGACCACCTTCGGCAAGATCGTCGGCGGGGGCTTTCCCGTCGGCGCGATCGGCGGCCGGGCCGAGGTGATCGACTCGTTCACGCCAAGCGGCGATGTCTTCCAGTCTGGCACCTTCTCGGGGCACCCGGTCACGATGTCGGCGGGGCTCGCGACGCTGCGGTACGCCCGCGACGAGGACATCTACGCCCACGTCGACCGGCTGGGCGAGCGCCTCCGCTCCGGGCTGGTCGATCTCGTCGCCGACCACGCCCCCGGCTACACCGTGACGGGGCTGGACAGCGTCTTCAAGATCGCCCCGACCCGCGACCGGGCGCCGCCACAGGCCGGGGCCTGCCGGGACGGCTGCGCGCAGTCGCCCGACTGCCCGCGCTACGGCTCCTGTCCCAAGACCGGCGCCGGCGTCGCCGGCGGCGAGACCGGGCGCTGGGACCGTCTGCTCCGCCCGGCGATGAAGGCGGAGGGGATCTTCCTGCCCGCCAACGCGATGGAGTCGCAGTTCGTCTGTGCCGCCCACACCGACGAGGACGTCGACCGGACGCTGGAGGCCTACGGGCGCGTGCTGGCCGAGCTCTAGCGGTCGGACGCCGACCCGGTCGTCGGATCGAGATCGCCCGCCGGGAACGCCCCCTCGTCGGCTGCGGGCTCGTAGCGCTCGATCGCGGTCAACACCACGTCGAGCACGGCGTCGGGGCCCCAGCGGGCGGTGTTGATCGAGAGGTCGTAGAACGAGCGGTCGTCGAGATCGACCCCGTAGTAGCTCTCGTAGCGGCCGGCCTCGCTCACCTCGCGCACCCGCATCTCGGCGCCCATCTCCTCGCGATCGGCGGTGCGCTCGACCCGGGTCTCGACGGGTGCGTCGAGCCAGATCCGCAGGTCCGCCCGGTCGCCCGCGAGCCAGCCGGCCAGGCGCGACTCGAGGACGAACGGCTTCTCGGCGGCCCCCCACTCCTCGGCGATGGCGCGCAGCCGGCGGTCGAGCGCCCGGTCGATCTCGTCGGAGGACTGGGCCCGCGCGACCAGCTCCGAGAGACTCAGCCCCCGGTCGGCGGCGATCTCGCGGAAGATCCCACCGCCGCTCACCCAGCCACAGTCGAGCGCCGCCGCCAGCCCCTCGCAGACGGTCGTCGCCCCACAGCCCGGCGGGCCCGAGACGGTGACGAACAGGTCGGTCTCGACCCGTCGGCCGTCGGCCCCGCGCTCGGTCCCGCCGCCGCCGGACCCGTCCTCGCGTGTGCCCATCGATGCTGGGCAGGGGCGTCGAGCGTAAATAGCCGACGGGGGCGGATCGCCGGCTCAGTCCCCCCGCACGCGGAACCAGACGGGCGCGCCCGGTCTGACCTCCCCCTCGTCGGTCCGGTCGGTCTCGTCGACCCGGCCCACGAACAGCTCGTAGACCGCGTCGCTGACGCGCAGATCGCGACACGGGCCGTCCGGCGCGTCGGCGGCGACCGTGACGACGACCCCGCCCGGCCCGCGGGAGACGGCGACGACCGTCCCGCGGGTCCACCGCGCCGCGTCGTGGGTCGGCGGTCGGGCGTGGAGCCGGTCGTAGCGGGCCATCAGCCCAGCCGGGCGGCGAGGGCGGCGTGGTCGAGCCCGTCGGTGTGGCGCTGGTAGCGCCGCGCGAGATCGAGCACCGCGCGGTCGGCGTAGGCCCGGCCGGTGAGCGTCAGCGCCGTCGGCAGGCCGTCGTCGTCGCGGCCGGTCGGCACCGAGACGGCGGGCAGGCCGGCGAGGTTGGCCGCCGCACCCACCGGCGGCAGGTCGTAGGGCCCGCGGTACTCCTCGAAGGGGGTGTCGACGGGGATCGCGGTCGTCTCGGTCGTCGGGCTCACGAGCGCGTCGTAGGGCGCGAGCAGGGCGTCGAGGTCGCGCCCGACCGCCCGCCGGACCCGGTTGGCGTTGATGTAGTCGCTCGCGGGGACGGCGGCGGTGGCGTGGCCGCCGATCCGGTCGGCCGGGGCGGTCAGCTCGGCGGTCGAGCCGTCGGCGAGCAGCCCCGCGAACGCCGCCGCGGCCTCGGCCGAGATCACCGTCCGCGCGGCCGCCTCGTAGGGGTGGTCGGGCAGCGTGACCCGCTCGACGGTCGCGAACGAGCGGAGCTCGTCGAGCGCCGCCGCGAACGCCTCGCGCACGGCCGGCTCGACGTTCGCCGTGGCTCCCTCCGGCACCGCCACCGTCGGCTCGGGGGTGGCGCCGTCGCCGAGCCCGCGGTCGGTCGTGGTCGGGTCGGCGGGGTCGGGACCGGCGACGACCCGGAGCACCTGCTCGCAGCCGGCCGCCGAGCGACAGAGCGGGCCGAGCTTGTCCATCGTCCACGAGAGCGCCATCGCGCCGTCCCGGCTCACCCGGCCGTAGGTCGGGCGCAGCCCCGTCACGCCACAGTACGACGCGGGGCCGACGATCGAGCCCCAGGTCTCGCTGCCGACCGCAAACGCGACCAGCCCCGCCGCGGTGGCCGTCCCCGCGCCGCTCGAGGAGCCCCCGCTCCAGCGCTCCGTCTCGGTCTCGGTCGCCCACGGCGACAGTCCGGGGCCGGTGAACGAGGCGTCGGCCTGCTCGTAGCCCAGCCCGCCCGCGAGCTCGACCATCGAGAGCTTGCCGACCAGCACCGCGCCGGCGGCCTCCAGGCGCTCGACGACCGTGGCGGTGTCCGGGCGCTCGCGGCCACGGAGCGGCGCGGCCCCCCACGTCGTCTCGGTCCCCGCCACGTCGAGGAGGTCTTTCACCCCGAACGGGAGCCCGTGGAGCGGGCCGCGGTCGTCGCCGGCCGCGAGCTCCGCCTCGCGGGTCGCGGCCCGGTCGGTCGCTCGCTCGCGGGTGACACTCACCACGGCGTTCAGCTCGCGCCCGACCGTCTCGAGGCGGTCGAGCGACGCCTCGACGAGCTCGGTGACCGTGTACTCGCCCGCGCGGAGCCCGGCGCCGAGGTCGGCGACCGTGCCCGCGAGCGTCTCGGGCCCGACCATCAGTCCGTGCCGTCGCCGTCGCCGTCGCCGTCGCCGGCGCTCGCGTCCGTCCCGTCGGACCCGCGGTACGGCTCGAATCGGGTGACCGGACCGACGCCGTTGGGCGGCGCGGCCGCCGCGAGCTCGTCGCCGCGCTCGCGGAGGTCGGCCACCCGCTCGCGGAGCGCGTCACCGTCGCCGGGGGCGGGGCCGTAGCGGGCCGCGACGTAGGCGACGAGGCCCTCGACCCCGTCGCGCGTGTCCTCGTCGGTCACGACCACCGCCACGGGGAGGGCGCTACTAAGCGTTCGGCCGCTCGACCCGCGTGGGGCCGGGCTCGGTGCGGTCGGAGACACCGGCGGCGACGTGGCTCAGGCCCGCGGGAGCCGGATCGAGACCGCGTGGTCGTCGCCGTCGTCCGCGCTCTCGCCCGCGGGCCGGCGCTCCATCTCGCCCGCGGCGGCCTCGACCACCCACCGGACGAGCCAGGGCCCCAGCCCGCTGCCGTGCGAGAGCTGGGTGATCTCGCGCTCGCCCGCGACGAGCGCCCACTGGTCGTCGGGGATGCCAGGGCCGTCGTCGGCGGCGGCGATCTCGACCCGGTCGCCGAGCGGGCGGTGACACACACGACCGGCTCGGGGCCGGCGTGCTCGACGGCGTTGTCGACGAGCTCGGCGACCGCCTCCCGGAGGGCCTCGGGCGCGACGACCGCGAGCCCGTCCGGGGCCGACGACGCGACGGTCGCGTCCGGGTGGTGCTCGCGCCGGTCGGCGACGACCGCCTCGAGCAGCGGGCCGACCGCGACGCGCCCGGTCGGGGTCTCGCCCGCGACCACCTCCTGGATCAGCGTGGTCGTGCGCCGGAGGTCGGCGAGGTCGTCGCCGCTCTCGCGGATCCGGGCCGCCAGGTCGGCGTCGCCGGTCGTGGCCGCCGCGCGGTCGGCACAGCCGTACAGCAGCTGTGCCTGGGTGCGCAGGTCGTGGCGAACCACCCGGTTTGTGACCGCGAGCTTCCGGCGCTCGGCCGCGAGCTCGCCGGCCCGGATCCGCTTGAGGTCGTTGTAGCCGACGAGCACGTGCGCGACGGCGCTGACGCCGACGATCACCGCGCCCGAGAGCACCGGGCGGGCGACCGCCGGCCCGACCGACGACTGGTAGGCCAGGGCCAGCCCGACCGTCGTGCCCGTGACCGCGACCCCGAGGAGGTTCCAGCCGGCGACCCGCAGCGCCCGCCGGCCGTCGAGCCCCGAGCGCGCGAGCAGCCAGCCGGCGACGGCAAGCGCCAGCCCCACCGCGGCGCCGAGCCCCGCGAGTGCCAGTCCCGCGAGCGGGAGCGACCGCCCGACCGCGTGTGCGACCGCGACCCCGACCAGCGCGAGCCCGGTCAGCCCGACGCTCGCGCCCGCGACGTGTCGTGTGCGTGCCCCAGCCATACGCCCGGGCGTCGGGACCGACGGGCAAAACGACGGCGGCAGACGCGGCCACGGCGTGGCCAAAGGGATTTATCCGGGTCGATCGTACGTCGGGTATGGCAGACAGACCCGAGTCCGGCACGGTCTTTGGCGTCCCCTACAACTTCGAGCGCCC
>CAZMLQ010000017.1:0-23641 GCA_964567195.1 uncultured Haloferacaceae archaeon
CATGACGACGCGCGTGGTCGCCGTCTCGGGCAGCCTCCGGGACGGGAGCTACACCCGGACCTCGCTGTGGTACGCGCTCGCGGAGGCGGCGACGACCTCGCCGGACGTCGAGACCGAACTGCTCGACCTCCGGCGCTACGACCTGCCGCCGCTCGACCCCGACGTCGACGGGCAGGGCGACGCCGAGTCGTTCGTCCGGGCGGTCGAGCGGGCCGACAGCGTTCTGCTCGGCACGCCGGTCTATCACGGCTCGTTCACCGGGGTGGTGAAGAACGCGCTCGATCACTGTGGCTTCGACGAGTTCGAGTCGACGACGGTCGGGCTGCTCGCGGTCGCCGGCGGCTCGTTCCCGGTGACGGCGCTCGATCACCTGCGGTCGGTCTGTCGGGCGCTGAACGCCTGGGTGCTCCCCCACCAGGTTGCGGTGCCGCGGGCGTCGGGCGCGATCGAGGCCGCCGGGTCCGGGGTCGACACCGCGGTCGGCACGCTCGACCGGGCGTTCGTCGACGACGGGCTCGAGGACCGGGTGCGGACGCTCGGCCGGCGCGCGGTCGAGTACGCCACCATCGAGCCCGATCCGGCGACGTTCGAGGCGGGCGAGAACCACGGTGCCGACTGACACGCGCGGGGCCGGCGGGACGGCCGGGAGCCGGCCGTGACCACCTGGGTCGAGCGGCCGGCGGGCGGACGCGACCGGGGGCCACGCGGGCTCGCCCGCGCCTGGATCGAGGTGCTCGTGCGCCCCCGGCGCTTCTTCCGGAACGGGGTCGCGCCGGGCGACCAGGCGCCGGGGCTGGTGTTCGGGGTGGTCGTCGCGCTGGCCTACCTCGCGGGGCTGTTGGGCTCGGGCGCGGCGAGCGTGCCGACCGACACCCCGGTCGTCGGCGGGACGGGCGCGGTCGGGCTGGTCGCGGTGACGCTGGCCGTGGCGCTGGTGGTCGCGCCCGCAACGTTGCACCTGACGGCGGCGCTCCAGACGCTGTTGTTGATGCTGGTCGTGCCCGACCGGGCCGGCGTGAGCGAGACGGTCCAGACCGTCGCCTACGCGACGGCGCCGTGCGCGCTCGCGGGGCTGCCGGTCGTCGAACTCCGGGCGCTGGCGGCGGCCTACGGCGCCGCGTTGCTGGTCGTCGGGCTGAGCGAGGTCCACGAGACCGGGCTGGGGCGGGCAGCGCTCGCGGGCGCGATCCCGGCGGCGCTGGTCTTCGGCGCGGCATTCGGCGGCTTCGACGCGGTCGGGGCGCTCCTGCGGGCCTGGTACGTCGTGTAGCGCGCGGCTTTCGACAGTCGTTTTAGCGGTGACCCGTTTTGTGCTCTCAATGGACTGGATCACGCACGAGGAGGACGTCTGGTTCGACTTCCGAGGGTCGGAGCCGGACCAGCTCACGACCGGCCGGTTCTACCGTGGCACCGTCGACGGCTTCGCCGACTTCGGCGTCTTCGTCGACCTCGCGCCCGGCGTGACCGGGCTGCTCCACCGCTCCGAGCTCGACCGTCGCCTGGAGAGTCTCGACTGGGACCCCGGCGACACCGTCTTCGTCCAGGTCAAGAACGTCCGCGACAACGGCAACGTCGACCTCGCGTGGTCCATCAGACAGTCCGAGACCGAGTTCCGCGGCGCGCGGATCGACGACCCGGACGGCGATCCCGAGGGCGAGCCGATCGAGAACGGTGCGGCCGACGACGACGGCGGACCGGTCCGGCGCCGCGTCGGCGGCGGGAGCGACGGGGCGACGGCCGACGAGCCGGCCGAACCGGCCGAGGGGGCGGCGGACGAACACGACGGGTCGACCGCCGACGCGACCGACGGCCGGACCGGGGACGAGTCCGACCACGAGGCGAGCCCGAGCCCGAGCGGCGAGCGCGAGCGCGTGCCGGTCGGCGAGCTCTCGGACCGGGTGGGCGACGACGTCCGGATCGAGGTCGAGGTGGCTGAGATCCGCCAGACCGGCGGGCCGACGGTCTTCACCGTCCGCGACGGGACGGGCGAGGTCGAGGTGGCGGCGTTCGTCGAGGCGGGCGTCCGGGCCTACCCCGAGGTCGACGTCGGCGACGCCGTCCGGATCGACGGCGAGGTCGAGCGCCGGCGCGGCGAGCTCCAGGTCGAGACCGAGGCGCTGGCGGTCCTCGCCGACGAGGCGGCGACGGCGGTGACCGACCGGCTGACGGCGGCGCTGGACGACCGGGCCGAGCCGGCGACGACCGAGCCGCTGACGCCCGACGGGCCGGCGGCGGCCGCGACCGAGGCCGTCGGCGAGGCCGCCCGGGCGATCCGTCGGGCGGTGTTCGACGAGCGACCGATCGTCGTCCGCCACGCCGCGACGGCCGACGGCTACGTGGCCGGCGCCGCGATCGAGCGGGCGACGCTCCCGCTGGTCCGCGCGGAGCACGACGCCGCCGACGCCGAGTACCACTACTTCGACCGGCGGCCGCTGGAGGAGCCGGTCTACGGGATGGAAGCCGCGACCAACGACGTCACGCGGATGCTGTCCGACCGCGAGCGTTTCGACGAGCAGCTCCCGCTGGTCGTGCTCGCGGGCGTGGGCAACACCGAGGAGTCGCTCGACGGGCTCTCGCTGCTCGGCATCTACGAGGCCGAGCGGCTGGTGCTCGACGCGACGCCCGCCGACGACGCCGTCGCCGAGACGGTCGAGACGCTGGTCGACCCCTCGCGTGCGGGGGCCGACCCCGCGGCGCTGACCACCGGCGCGCTGGCGGCCGACGTGGCCGTCGCCGTCGACGACGGCGTCCGGGACGACCTCGCGCATCTGCCGGCGACGAGCTACTGGACCGACCCGCCGGCGGCCTACGTCGACCTCGCGGCCGAGGCGGGCTACGACGAGGCCGACTGCCGGCGCCGGCGCGAGGCGGTCGCACTCGAGGCCTACTACCAGTCCTACGAGGACAAGCGCGAACTGGTGCGGGACCTGCTGTTCGACGACGCGCCCGCGCCGGCGACCCGGCGGGGCGAGGCCGCCGACCGCGAGGCGGGCGATCTGGTCGAGCACGTCAGCGAGCAGTTCCGCCAGAAGGTGACGACCGAGGTCGAGACCGCCGAGGTGAACATGGAGCGTCGCGACGCGGGTGGGATCGGAATCGCCGTCCTCGACGCCGACGCCTACGCCCACCGGTTCGACTTCCCGCCGACCCCGCTGCTGGTCGACGAGCTCCACCGCCGCAACCGCGGCGAGAACGGCGTCTTCGTCACCGTCGGGCTGGGGACCGACGAGCTCTACGTCCGCTCGACCGCCGACGTCGACGTGCGGGTCGCGGCCGAGCGGGCGGCCGAGCGCGCCCCCGACGCCGGTATCGCCGCCGCCGGGGTGCGCGAGGGCCGGATCGAGTTCCTCTCGGGCGAGCGCGAGGCCGTCGTCGAGTCGGTCATCCGCGCGGTCGTCGAACAGCTGGCCTGAGCCCGGACGCCGGTGGACTGATGCCCGTCCCGACGCTGATCGGAGACGAGGTGATCTGAGCCGATGGCCGGGGCGGACGCGAACGCCGACGCCGACGCGGAGACCGAAACCCCCCTCGACCGGGTCTGTCGACGGGTGGTCGAGCGCGTCCTCGACGGCGACGTGGGCCGCGAGGAGCTCGAGCGCGCCAAGATCGAGGCCTGTCGCGAGTTCGCCGCGCCGAAGGTACCGAGCAACGCGGAGCTTCTGGCCCGCGCGCCGGCCGGCCGGCGCGAGGAGCTCGCGGCGGTCGTCCGGAACAAGCCCGTCCGCACCGCCTCGGGCGTCTCGCCCGTGGCGATCATGACCTCGCCGCGGGCCTGTCCCCACGGCAAGTGTCTCTACTGTCCGGGCGGGCCCGCGAGCGAGTTCGACTCCGCGCAGTCCTACACCGGGCACGAGCCGGCGGCCGCCCGCGGCGAACAGAACGGCTACGACCCCTACGGCCAGGTCACGCTTCGGCTGGCCCAGCTTCGCCACATCGGCCACCCGGTCGACAAGGCGGAGCTGATCCTGATGGGCGGGACGATGACCGCCCGGAGCGCCGACTACCAGACCTGGTTCGTGCGGGAGGCGCTGCGCGCGATGAACGAGTTCGACCCCGACGATCCGCCGGCGCCGGCCGAGGGCGAGTCGTTCGCGCCCGCGCCCGCGGAGCGGCCGTTTCGCTACCTCGAGGAGGTGAAGGCGAGAAACGAGACCGCCGCGGTCCGGTGTGTCGGCACGACCTTCGAGACCAAGCCCGACTGGTGTGGCCGGGAGCAGGTCGACCGGATGCTCCGGCTCGGCGGGACCAAGGTGGAGGTGGGCGTCCAGACGACCTACGAGCGGATCAATCGGGAGATGGGCCGGGGCCACGGCGTCCGGGCGTCGGTCGAGGCCAACCGCCGGCTCCGCGACGCCGGTTTCAAGGTGGGCTTTCACATGATGCCGGGCCAGCCGGGGGCGAGCCGGGAGATGTGTCTCGCGGACTTTCGCCGGATCTTCGAGGACGCCCGCTGGCGGCCGGACTACCTGAAGATCTACCCGACGCTGGTCGTCGGGGGCACCCGGGTGTACGACGACTGGCGCCGCGGCGAGTTCGAGCCCCTGACGAGCGAGGCGGCGGCCGACCTCGTCGCCGACGTGATGGGGCTGCTCCCGCCGTACGTCCGGCTTCAGCGCGTCCAGCGCGACATCCCCGCCGACCTGATCGACGCCGGGGTTCGAAAATCGAACCTCCGACAGCTCGCGGCCGAGCGCGCCCGCGAGCGCGGCGCCGAGTCCCGGGACATCCGCGCCCGCGAGGCCGGGCTGAACGAGGCCGACCCCGACCCGGACGCGGTCGAGCTGGTCGAGCGTCGCTACGAGGCCGCCGGCGGGATCGAGCACCTGCTCTCGTTCGAGGATCCGGACGCCGACCTGCTGGTCGGGTTCTGCCGGCTCCGGTACCCCTCCTACTCGCCGCCCGCGCCGGGCCCGCGGGCGACGAGTGGCGGTGTCGTCAGGCCCGAACTCGCCGACGCCGCGCTGGTGCGCGAGCTCCACGTCTACGGGAGCGAGGCGGCGCTGGGCGGGGACGGCGACTGGCAACACCGGGGCTACGGCCGGCGGCTGCTCCGGCGGGCCGAGGAGCGCGCCCGCGCCGACGGCTTCGGGAAACTCGCGGTCATCTCGGGGATCGGCGCGCGCCGGTACTACCGCGATCAGCTCGGCTACCGCCAGGACGGCCCCTACGTCTCGCGGCGGCTCTGACCGTGCCACAACGACCGGGCTTTTGACGCCGGCGACACAACGCCGGGCATGGAGCCGAAACGGGAGCTGACCAGCGTCGACCTCGCGGCCCTCGAGACCGAGCTCGGCCGGTACGCCGGCGCGAAGGTCGACAAGGCCTACCTCTACCCCGAGGACGACCGCGTCCGGCTGCGGATGCGCGACTTCGACCGCGGGCGGGTCGAACTCCTCCTTGGGGTGGGCGATCCGAAGTACGCCTACGTCGCCGCGCCCGAGAACGTCCCCGACGCCCCCGAGCGCCCGCCCAACTTCGCGATGATGCTGCGCAACCGGATCGCGGGCGCCGAGCTGGTCTCTGTCTCGCAGTACGAGTTCGACCGGATCCTCGTCCTCGAGTTCGAGCGCGACGACGCCGACACGACGCTCGTGGTCGAGCTGTTCGGCGACGGCAACGTGGCCGTGCTCGACGAGGCGGGCGAGGTGGTGCGGGCGCTGCGGACCGTCCGGCTGAAGTCCCGGACGGTGGCCCCGGGGGCGCGCTACGAGTACCCCGAGTCTCGGGTGAACCCGCTGTCGGTGCCGTTCGACGCGTTCGTCGCCCGGATGGAGGAGTCGACCGCCGACGTGGTCCGGACCCTCGCCACCCGGCTGAACTTCGGCGGGCTCTACGCCGAGGAGACCTGTGCCCGCGCGGACGTCGAGAAGACCCTGGCCATCGCGGACGCGGCCGAGGCCGACTACGAGGCGCTCTACGACGCGATCTCGGGTATCGCGGCCGACCTCCGGGGCGGTGGCTTCGAGCCCCGGATCTACGTCGAGGACGAGCGCGCGGTCGACGTGACCCCGTTCGCGCTGGTCGAGCGCGAGCGCGCCGGGCTCGACGCCGAGCCGTTCGACTCGTTCACGGCCGCGCTCGACGCCTACTTCGACCGGCTGGCCCGCGAGGCCGAGACGCCGGCCGAGGAGGCCGGCGGGAGCGAGCGCCCGGACTTCGAGGCCGAGATCGCCAAACAGGAGCGGATCGTCGAGCAACAGGAGGGCGCGATCGAGGGGTTCACCGAGCGCGCCGAGCGCGAGCGCGAGCGGGCGGAGGCGCTGTACGCCAACTACGAGCTGGTCGACGAGGTCTGTTCGACCGTGCGGGCGGCCCGCGAGCGGGGGCTGGGCTGGGAGGAGATCGAGTCGACGCTGACCGAGGGGGCAAAGCGGGGGATCGAGGCCGCCGCCGCCGTCGTCGACGTCGACGCCGAGGCGGGCGAGGTGACCGTCGAACTCGACGGGCTTCGGGTGCCGGTCGACCCCGCCGCGGGCGTCGAGGTCAACGCCGACCGGCGCTACACCGAGGCCAAGCGGATCGAGGAGAAGCGCGCGGGCGCCGAGGAGGCCCTCGAGTCGACCCGCGCGGAGCTGGCGGCGGTCCGGCGGCGCCGCGAGGAGTGGGCGGCCGGGGACGAGAACGAGGCCGACGACGAGGACGGCGACGAGGACGGCGACGTGGACGAGGCGGTCGACTGGCTGGCGCGCTCGTCGGTGCCGGTCCGGACGGCCGAGCACTGGTACGAGCGCTTCCGGTGGTTTCACACCTCGGACGACTTCCTCGTGATCGGGGGGCGAAACGCCGACCAGAACGAGGCGATCGTCGCGAAGTATCTCGACCCCCACGACCGCTTCTTCCACTCGCAGGCCCACGGCGGCCCGGCGACCGTACTGAAGGCGACCGGCCCCTCCGAGCCCTCGCGCGAGGTCGATATTCCCGAGCGCTCGCGCCGCGAGGCGGCGGCGTTCGCGGTCTCGTACTCGTCGGTCTGGAAGGACGGCCGCTACGCGGGCGAGGCCTACGAGGTCGGCCCCGACCAGGTGTCGAAGACGCCCGAGAGCGGCGAGTACCTCGAGAAGGGCGGGTTCGTCATCCGGGGGGACCGGACCTACCACGACGACGTGGCCGCCGAGGTGGCGGTGGGGGTCCTGATCGGCGAGGAGACGCGGGTGATCGGCGGCCCGCCGGGCGCGATCGAGCCCCGGACGGCGACGAGCGTCCGGCTCCGTCCCGGCCGCTACGCGCAAAACGACGCCGCGACGCGGCTCTACCGGACCTTCCGCGAGCGCTTCGCCGACCAGTCGTTCGTCCGGAAGGTGGCCAGCGCCGACCGCATCCAGGAGTTTCTCCCGCCCGGCGGGAGCGAAACCGTCGAGGACTGAGGCCGGAGAGCGACGGGCTTTACATCGAGCACGGCCCAGAACGATCACCGGATGCTGGGGGACGCGCTCGCCTTCCCGACGCGGTCGTCGGACTGGATCGGAACCGCGCTCGTGGGGGCGTTGCTCACGCTCGGCGGACTCTTGATCCTGCCGGCGGTCGTCGTCCAGGGCTACATGCTCCGGGTGATGGCCGCCGCGGCCCGCGGCGACGACGCCCCCTCGTTCACGGACTGGGGTGGGCTGTTCGTCGACGGGCTGAAGCTGCTGGTCGTCGCGCTGGTCTACGGGCTGGTCGCGTTCGTCCCGATGGTCGCCGTTGCCGTCGTGCTCGGGACCGGCGCCGCGCTCGCGGGCAGCGAGGCGATCGCGGGGATCGCGGGCCTGGGCGGGCTCGCGTTCGGGGGGCTCGGGCTGCTCGCCGTGGCGTATCTGGTGCCCGCGGCGGCGGCCAACCTCGCGATCGAGGGCCGGCTCGGCGCGGCGTTCGCGCTCGGGACCGTGCTCCGGGGGGCGTTGAGCCTCCGGTACGCGCTCGCGTGGCTCGCGGCGGCCGTGGTGAGTCTCGTCGGCTCGCTCGTCGGGACGCCGCTCGTGCTCGTGCTGGTCGGGTTCGTCGTGCTCTTTTACGCCCAGGTGGTGACGTTCTACCTCTACGGCCGGGGTTTCGCCGAGGGGCGGTCGGCGTAGCGGAACGAAAACCACGTCGGCGCGGCGCCCCCACGGGTGGGTATGCGCGTCCAGCGGCGTGAGCCGGGCGAGGAGGGTCGCACCCGGATCACGCTCGTCCCCGAGACGGTCGACGACCTCTGGCACCTCTCGTACGTCCTCGAACCGGGTGATCTGGTCTCGGGCGAGACCACCCGCCGGGTCCAGCGCGACGACGACGCCCTCAGAGACACCGGCGGTCGGCGCGAGCCGATGACGGTCAGCCTCCGGGTGGGCGAGGACGACGTCGAGTTCGCCCGCTTCGCCAACCGGCTGCGGGTGGGTGGCGAGATCGTCGGCTGCTCGCGCGAGGACCAGATCGGACACCACCACACCCTCAACGTCGAGGAGCGCGACGAGCTGACCGTCGAGAAGCGGTTCAAGCCCGACCAGCTGGAGCGCATCGAGACGGCCGCGGAGTCGGCCGACCAGCCCGACGTGGCGGTCGCCACCGTCGAGGAGGGCGAGGCCCACGTCCACCTGGTGGCGGAGTACGGCACCGAGTCCTACGGTAGCTTCACGGCGCCGACGGGCAAGGGCGAGTACGCCCGGCCGCGCTCGGAGCTGTTCGACGAGCTCGGGGCGGCGCTGGCCCGCCTCGATGTCGACGCCATCGTCCTCGCCGGCCCCGGCTTCACCAAGGAGGACGCCCGCGACCACATCGAGGCCGAGTACCCCGCGGCGGCCGAGAAGCTGACCGTCGTCGACACCGCGAGCGTCGGCGACCGCGGGGTCCACGAGGTGTTGAAGCGGGGCGCGGTCGACGAGATCCGCGACCGGACCCGGATCGCGCGGGAGGCGACGCTGATCGACGACCTGACCCGCCGGATTGCCGAGGGGGCAAAGGCCGCCTACGGGATCGACGCGGTCGCCCGGGCCGCCGAGTTCGGCGCCGTCGAGACGCTGGTGATCGTCGACGACCGGCTGCGGGCCGAGCGCAGCGGCCGCGGCGACTGGGAGACCGACGTGGACGGGGTGATCGAGTCCGTCGAGCGCCAGGGCGGCGAGACGGTCGTCTTCTCCGGCGAGTTCGACCCCGGCCGCCAGCTCTCGAACCTCGGCGGGATCGGCGCCCTGCTGCGCTACCGGCTGGAGTAGGGCGCGCGGACGCGCCCAGCGCCGCGGGGACGCGCCGTCTCGCTTCGGGGCGTCCCGTCGCCACCCTCGCCCGACGCGACGCCGTCGCCTCGGCCCCGGCGCTCACTCCATCGCCTCGCTCGCGGGCGCGAACTCGATGGGGCGTCCCAGCCCGCGCTCGGCCGCCCGCTCGTAGAGCAGGTGAGCGCCCGCGACCGTCTCGATTGCGGTCCCCCCCGAGTCGAAGACCGTCAGCTCGTCGGCGGTGGTCCGGCCGGGCTCGACGCCCGCGACCACCTCGCCCAGTTCGGCGTGGACGTGGTCCTCGTCGACCGCGCCGGCCGCGAGCGCCGAGAGGAACGAGCCGGCGTCGGCGGTCGCCCGCGCCCGCAGGTCGGGCACGTAGGTCGCGCGTGCGACCGTCTCGTGGTCGAGTTCGCGCTTGTCCGGGTCGTACTGTCCCACCGCGGTGACGTGAGCGCCCGGCGCGAGGTCGGCGGCGTCGATCACCGGCTCGCTCGCCGTGGTCGCGGTCACGACCACGTCGGCGCCGGCGACCGCGTCGGCGCTCGAGCCGACCGCCTCGACGTCGGCGTCGAGGGTGGCGTCGAACTCGGCGGCGAACGCCTCCCGGTTGGCGGCCGTGGGCGAGTAGACCCGGACGCGTTCGAACTCGCGGACGGTCGCGTGGGCCCGGACCTGGCCGCGGGCCTGGGTGCCGCTCCCGATCACGGCGAGGTCGGTCGCGTCGGTGCGGGCGAGCGCGTCCGTACCCGTCGCGCCCGCGGCGCCGGTCTTGTACGGGTTCATCCACGCGCCGTCGAGCACGGCGAGTGGCTCGCCGCGCTCGGCGTCGAACAGCGGGGTGACGAACCAGGCGTCGCGGCCGCCAAAGCCCGCGGCGTAGGTGTACCCGCCCATCGCGCCGGTCTCGGGCAGGATCGCCGCGTAGGCGGTGAGCAGCCCCGGTGGGTCCGCGCCGGTCAGGGCGGTACGGGGCTCGGCCGGCGCGCCCTCGCCGCGCTGGCGGTAGCCGTCGCGGACGGCCTCGACGAACTCGCCGGCGGTGGCCAGCCCCGCGAGGTCGTCGCTCGTCAGAAACAGCGCCTCGGTCATGGCGGGCGGAGGCGGGGCGAGGTGAAAAGGGGCGGGGTCCGGGCGGCGTCAGTCCGACCGCCGGGCCGGCCCTACCGGATCCGGAAGGCGAGCCAGCGCCAGACGCCCAGTCCGACCGCGCCGGCGACGAGCGAGACGACGACGAGCGCGGGCGCGGCGCCGCCGTCGAACAGCGGGGAGGCACGGAGCCCGAGCCCGAGCAGGGCGGCGGGGATCCAGGCCCGGACCGCGAGCGGGACGGCGGCCTTCGCCGACTCGGCCGCGCCGGGCGAGTAGGCGCCGACCGGCGGGGCGACGACCGCCCACCCGATCAGAAACGGCAGGACCGTCAGCGCCGCCCCGACGGGGTCGGCGGTCAGGTAGTCGACGCCGTTGTGGTGGACGGTTCCGGCCGAGAAGACGGCCACGAGCACGACGAGGTCGCCGACGGCGAGCGGCCACGCGTCGGGATCGGTTCGCTCCGCGAGCGCCCCCCTCAGAGTCGCCATACCCGTCGTCGCGTGGGCCGGCCTAATGGCTCCCCCGCTTCCCGACGACGGTACAGGAGACCCCGCGATCGAGCACCCGGGCGGCGAGGCCCGCCTCGGCCAGCAGGCCGGCGAGATCGTCGGGCGCGAGAAACGTCGAGTCGAACCCGACGGCGCGCTCGGCGGCGACCAGCGCCCGTCCCCGGACGGTCGTCGGGTCGAACTCCCGGACGACGAGCACGCCGCCGGGACGGAGGACCCGGGCGGCCTCGCGGACCGCCGCGCCGGGGTCGGGCAGGTGGTGGAGCGCGTCGACCACGGTGACGGCGTCGACGGCCCCGTCCGCGACCGGCAGGCGACCGGCGTCGCCCCGGACGGCGCCGAGCCCCCGGGCCCGGGCGCGCCGGCACATCCCCGCGGCGGCGTCGATCACCGTCCGCTCGGCGGCGTCGAGGCCGGCGACCGCCCGGCCCGGTCCCCCGCCGACGTCGAGCAGGCGCTCGACGTGGCCGTCGGCGCGGGCCAGCCCCCGGCGCAGCGGCCCGCGGCGCGCGGGCGGCATCAGCCGGTCGTAGACGGCGGCCAGCCGGTCGAAAAAGCGCACGTCCCCCGGGCCGTAGCGCGACACACCGGCGGGTTCGCGACGCGACGACCTACGCCTTCCGGTCGCCGGGCGACGGCAGGGCTTTGTGGCGTCGGCCCCGACGAACGCCGTGGAGTTCGCCGTGCTGGGCTGGCCGCCCGACGGACCGACGCTCGACCTCGACCACGAGCGGTTCGCCTACGCCGGCAAGTTCGTCCTCCCGACGACCGGGACGGCCGTCGCCCGCGACGACGGCGCGGTCGTCGGGGCCGTCTCGTTCGACGCCGACCGGACCGACGAGACGACGCTGCGCCTGCGCTACGTGACCGTCCGGGCCGACCGTCGGGGCGAGCGGATCGGCCCGCGTCTGGCGGCGCTCGCGGCGGTCCGGGGGTGCGAGCGGGGCTTCGAGCGCACCCGGATCGCGGTCAACAACCCCTTCGCCTACGAGGCGCTCTACCGCGCGGGCTTTGCCGACACCGGCGAGGAGACGGGGCTGGCCGAGCGGGTGCTGGAGCGGCCGGGCGAGCGCGATTCGGCGCGCTACCGGGCCGGGCTGGCCGCGTTCGCCGACCGTGACCTGTCGCCGGCCGAGGCGTCGTTCGTCGCCGGGCGCCGGGACGGCGACCCGCCCACACGACTCCCCGATCCCAGCCCCGTCCCCGGGCCGGACGGTGAGGTTGAAATCCCCGGGTCCACAACAGGAGACGATGGGTAACGCGGCTCTGCGGGATCTGGCGGCACTGGAGACCGTCTCGTGGCCGTCGCTGGCCGGGTCGACGGTCGCGGTCGACGCGCACAACTGGCTCTATCGCTACCTGACGACGAGGGTCAAGTTCACGAGCGGCGGGGCCTACACGACGGGCGAGGGCGAGGAGGTGGCGAACCTGATCGGGCTGGTCCGGGGGCTGGCGGGGCTGTTCGAGCACGACGTCGCGCCCGTCTTCGTCTTCGACGGCGGGGTGACCGACCTGAAGGCAGACGAGGTCGAGCGCCGGCGCGAGGCGCGCGAGCGCGCCGCCGACCGCCAGGCCGCGGCCGAGGAGCGCGGCGACGCCGTCGAGGCCGCGCGCCTGGAGGCCCGGACCCAGCGGCTCACCCCCGTCATCCACGAGACGACGCGGGGCCTGCTCGACCGGCTCGCGGTGCCGGTGGTCGAGGCGCCCGCGGAGGGCGAGGCCCAGGCCGCCCACATGAACCGCCGGGGCGACGTCGACTACGTCGGCAGCGAGGACTACGACACCCTGCTGTTCGGCGCGCCCTCGACGCTCCGGCGCCTGACCGGCTCGGGTGATCCGGAGCTGATGGGTCTGGACGCGACCCTCGAGCGCCACGGGCTGACGTGGGAGGCGCTGATCGACGTGGCGATCCTGGTCGGGACCGACTTCAACGAGGGTCTCGACGGCGTCGGACCCAAGACCGCGCTCGCCGAGATCCGCGAGCACGGCGACCTGCCGGCCGTCCTCGCGGCCCGGGAGGAGTCGATCCCGAACGCCGACCGGATCCGCTCGCTCTTTCGCGATCCGCCGGTGACGGAGGCGTACGCGGTCGCGACCGACGCCGATCCGGACGTGACGGCCGCCCGGCGGTACGTCGTCGAGGAGTGGGAGGTCGCGCCCGGCGAGGTCGATCCCGCGTTCGACCGTATCGAGGCGGCGCTCACCCAGACCGGGCTCGATCGCTGGACCTGAGCGGCCACGACAGGCTTTTGATCGGCCGCGGAGGGGAACCCGTATGGCCCTCCGCAATCTCGATCGGACCCGAGCGGGCTGGTGGGCCGTCGGGGTCGTCCTCGCCGCCACGCTCGCGTTCGTCGTCCACTCGTTCGTCGGGACGGTCGTGTTCGGGATCTTCCTCTACTACGCCACCCGGCCGATCTACGCGCGGGTCCGGCGTGTGGTCCGGCCGAGCAGCCTCGCGGCCGCCGTCTCGCTGTTCGCGCTCGCGCTGCCCGCGCTCCTGTTGACCAGCTACGCCCTGCTGGTCGCGCTGAACCAGCTCCGGGCGATCGTCGACGGCGCGCCGAGCCTGATCGCCACGCTCGGGCTCGATCCGGCGCTGCTCGACCGGGTGCGCTCGCCGCGGGCCCTGCTCGCGCTGGAGCCGCGCCAGTATCTCTCGGCCGAGCAGGCGGTCGAACTGCTGCGCGGGCTGGGCTCGGCGGTCGACACCCTCGCGGTGCTGGGGATCGCGGCCGTCCACCTGTTCGTGATGACCGCCATCGCGTTCTATCTGCTGCGCGACGACCACCGGCTGGCGCGGTGGGCGACCGACCGCTTCGGCGACGACCGCGGGGTGCTCGAGGCCTACCTCGACGCCGTCGACGACGACTTCCTCTCGATCTTCTTCGGCAACATCCTGAACGCCGTGCTCACGGGGACGATCGGGGTCGTCGTCTACTCGCTGCTCAACACCGTCGCCCCGCCGGGGCTCTCGATCCCGGTGGCGGCGCTGGTCGGACTGCTCGCCGGCGTGGCCAGCCTGATCCCCGTCGTCGGGATGAAGCTCGTCTACGTCCCCGTCACCGGCTATCTCGCGCTCCTCACGGCGCTGGCCGACTTCGAGGGCGTCTGGTTCGTCGCCGTCTTCGCCCTCGTCTCGCTGGTCGTCGTCGACACCATCCCCGACCTGGTGTTGCGCCCGTACGTCTCCGGGCGCAGCCTCCACGTCGGCGCGGTGATGCTCGCGTACACCCTCGGGCCCCTGCTGTTTGGCTGGTACGGCGTCTTTCTCATGCCGATGTTGCTCGTGCTCGTCTTCGAGTTCGCCCGGATCGTCCTGCCCGAACTCCTCGACGGCGAGCGGATCCGACCGTTCGCGGTCGATCCCGGCTACCGGGACGCGGACGCCGACGGGTCGCCGGCCGAGTCCGACCCGTCGGGCGTCGAGTTCGGCCCCTCCGGCGACGCCGACGGCCGGGACGCCTAGCTCAGATGTGCTCTTCCTCGAGCACCCAGCCCAGCGCCCGCTTGTAGTAGGTGAACATCTCGCGGACCCCCTCGTGGCGCATCTCCTCGTCGTCGAGCTGGTCGGCGAGGAACTCGTACTGCTCGCGGATCTCGCTCTCGTCGCGCATGGGCCGGCTGGGTGCTCCGTCCCTAACCACCTGTCGGCGTCGCGGCCCGACGGGCCGACACCGACACGCCCAAAGGGGTCGGGGGCGACGGACGGCACGACAGATGGCGAGCGAGGAGGCCGAGCCCGGGGGGGACGTGGATTACGCGGCACGCGCACGGGAGGAACTCGGCTTCTCGCGCTGGTGGCTGGTCGCCGGGGCGGCCGTCGCGATGGCGGTGGTCAGCCCCTACCAGTACGTCTGGTCCTCGATCGAGGGACCACTCGCCGACAGCCTCGGGGTGCCACTCCCACAGCTCGGGCTGGTGTTCACGCTGTTCGTGATCTTCCAGGCCGGCTCGCAGTTTCCCGTCGGCTGGTGGCGCGACCGCCGTGGCCCGCGCGCGATCAGTCTGCTCGCGGCCGTGCTCGCCGGCGGGAGCTACTACCTGCTCTCACAGGCCACCGCGGTCTGGCAGCTCTACGTGCTCTACTCGCTGGGTGCGATCGGCGTCGGGATCGTCTACACCGTCTCGGTCAACACCGCGCTGAAGTGGTTCCCCGACCGCAAGGGCCTGACCACCGGCGTCGGGACGATGGCGTTCGCGGGCGGTGCCGCGCTGTTCGTCCCGTTCGTCCGGGCCAACGCCACCGTCGGCGCCTACGACCACGTCCTGCGCACCATGGGGATGGTGATCGGACTCGGCATCTTCCTCTCGGTCGTCGTCGTCCGCGATCCGCCCGCGTCCTGGTACGAGGCCGAGGAGACGACCACGGCCGGGGGCGGCGCCGACGTCGGCCCCCGCAGCATGCTGCGAACCTGGCAGTTCTGGCTCATGTACGCCATGTTCGTCGCGGTCAGCGGCGCGGGGCTGATGCTCACCGCCAAGGTGGTCTCGTTCGCGGAGGCGACCGGGCTCACCGCCGTCACCGCCACCACCTCGGCAACCGTCCTGCCGGTGGCGGGCGGGATCGGCCGGCTGATCCTGGGCGAGCTCTCGGACCGACTCGACCGCCGCCGGGCGATGGCCGTCTCGTTCGCGCTCTGTGGGATCGGGCTCTGGGCGGTCGTCTGGTTCGCGGTCAACGGGATGGCGCTCGGGTTCGTCGCCAGCGTCGTCGTGGCGACCTTCTTCTGGAGCCCGCAGTACACCCTCTTTCCCAGCATCGTCGCCGACTACTACGGCGAGTCGAGCTCGTCGGCCAACTACGCCCTGCTCTACTCGGGGAAGATGTGGGGCGGGGTGTTCGGCGGCGCCGTCGCCGGCTGGTCCGTCGTCCGGCTGGGCTGGACGACCACGTTCCTGCTCGGGGGCACCCTCGCCGTGCTCGCGGGGGTGGCCGCGCTCGCGCTCAGCGCGCCCGCCACGGGGACCGACGCGGCCACCCCGACCGGCGCGACCGGCGACGACTGAGCGCCGGACGCTTTTCACCGTGCCCGGCGTAGCGCCCGCATGGAGATCCGCGGCGAACGGGAGTGTCGGAACTGCGGGCGCCGCTGGTCGTACTACGAGACGGGCGCGGTCGCCTGCCCGAACTGCGAGAGCCTGGAGAGCGTCGGCGTCGACGAGCGCACCCGCCACACCGCCACGCCCGTGTCGTTCGACCTGACGCCACACCGCCGGACGGCGGACGAGTCGGGGCTGGCCGACGCCGTCGACGAGGTGAAGACCGACTGTCGGGAGTACGTCCGCCGGCGGGGTTTCGTCGACGCCGGATCGTTGCTCGACCTGGACGACACCTACCTCGCCGCGAACGAACTCGTCCACGCGGCCGACCTGCACGGCCGGGCGCGCGAGCCGACCGACGAGGAGGCTTACTACCTGCTCGACCTGCTCCGGGGGGCCGACGCCGGCGAGCGCCCCCCGCCCGATCGGGTGCCGGCGCGGATTGCCCCCGGCCGCGGGCTGGCCTACGCCGACGCGGTCCTCGCCTACCGGAGCGAGGTGCGCGACTGGCTCGGCGACCGCGACGAGCCCGACGGGCCGGCCAGGCGCACCCTCGGCCGGATCGTCGACCGGGCCAAGCGGGTCCGTGCCCTCCAGGGCGACGTGGAGCCGGCCGAGGTCGAGACGCTCGTCCGCGCCACCCGCGAGGTGATCGCCACGCTCCGCGACGGCGACGAGGCCGCGCTCGCGCGCGCCGAGGACCGACTGGACGAGCTAGGGTAGCTCGAGGTCGACGCCGGCCGCACGGCCCGCGGCCGCGGCGGTGTTGTGCAACAGCATCGCGCGCGTCATCGGGCCGACGCCGCCGGGGACGGGCGTGATCGCGCCCGCGACCTCGCTCGCGCTCTCGAACTCGACGTCGCCCACCAGCGTCGAGCCGTCGTCGGTCTCGACCCGGTTGACCCCCACGTCCACGACGACCGCGCCCGGCGAGAGCATCGTGCCGTCGATCAGTTCGGGCACGCCACACGCCGCCACCACGACGTCGGCGGCCCGGGTCTTGGCCGCCAGCTCCTCGGTCCGGGAGTGACAGACCGTCACGGTCGCGTTGCCGTCGGGCGCCCGCCGGAGCAACAGGTTCGCGAGGGGCTTGCCCACCACGTTCGACCGACCGACGATCGTCACGTCGGCGCCGGCGAGGTCGACGTCGGCGGCGGCCAGGAGCCGCTGGATCCCGTGGGGGGTACAGGGCCGGTAGCGAGGGTCGCCGCGGGCCACCCGGCCGGCGTTCTCGGGGTGGAAGGCGTCGACGTCTTTCAGCGGGTCGACCGCCCGCACGACCTCGCGCTCGTCGACGTGGCCGGGCAGCGGGAGCTGGACCAACACGCCGTGGACCGCGGGGTCGTCGTTCAGACCGGCGACCGCGGCGTAGAGCTCCTCGGCCGGGGCGTCCGGCGCGAGGCGCACGTCCCGGGTCTCGATGCCCACCTCGGCACAGTCGTCCTGTTTCATCGCCACGTAGGTCTCGCTGGCCGGATCCTCGCTCATCAGCACCGTCGCGAGCGTCGGCGCCACGTCCGCGGCCCGGAGCCGGTCGACACAGTCCGCCACGCCCGCCCGCACGTCGGCCGCGAGCGCCTCCCCGTCGATCACCCGTGTCACGGTCGCCACGAGCGTCCGACGGCGCAAGTAGGTTCCGGATCCGTGTACAGACAGCTCTCGACGGGCGCCCATCTGTACACGTCCGTGCTCACGACGGACAGTCCGCGGGGCCGAACGCCGCGCGCTCGGGCCCGCGATCGAGGAGCCGGACGGCGCCCGTCGCCGGGACGACCAGCGCCGCCTGTCCGCCGTAGCCGTGGGTCCGGTCGTGCCCGCGGACGACGACACAGGCCCCGGGGTCGGGGAGCGAGACGGTGGCCGAGCGGGTGAACTCGCGCGTGCCGTGGGCGTGGAGCAGGTCGCGCCGGCCGAGGCGCGTCCCGTCGAGCGCCTCGACCTGCCACCGATCCGCGTAGCCGTCCTCGCCGTCGTCGTCGTGGTAGAGGGTCACGTCGAAGCGGTAGCCGTCGCCCGACCGCGAGACGGCGACGGCGGTGACGTTCGCCTCCCGGAGGTCGAGACCGTCGTCGGTCGGCGCGTCGTCTCCGTCGGGTGGGGTCGGGGTCGGGGTGGGACTCCGCGTCGACGCCGTCGCGTCCGTCGAGGCGCCCGCGTCGGCCGTGGCGGGCGCCGTCCCGGTCGGGTCGGCCCCGTCGGTCGACGGGTCGGGGTCGGTGTCGGTCGGCCCGCCACAGCCGGCGGTCCCGGCGACGATGGCGACGAGGAGGCGGCGGCGGTTCACGACGGGCCGTGGCGGCCGACGGTCAAAAGTTCGTGGCCCGGTCTGCCGGTAGCCTCGCGGTTCGGACGATCGGACCGGAGACACCTCGGGCGCCTCCGGCGTCGACAGGTCGCGGAGCAATCTATCCGACACGCTGATCGGCGGTCGACGAACGTCACCGGAACGCTCCGCCTCCGATCGGCTCACGAGGGTCTCGCTCCCGCGAACGTCCGGGTACGTCGGGGCGCCAGCCACTCTCGGTCCTGCCCGGCGGTGGCCGGTGTGGACGGGGCCGAGAGGCGCCCCGTCACCGGGCGACGAAGACGCCCGATCGCCCGACTCCGGCGAGGCGGGGGTTCCGGGGTGGCTCCGGTCCCACCGCTCGAATCGCAACGACACCACCCGCCACACCGCGCCCGCGCGCCGGCGCTACCACGTCGGCGCTGGCAGTCGGCCGTAGAGCGCGACGACGACGGCCGCGCCCGCCTCGTCGGGCCCGACCGCGCGCGAGACGGTCCGGACCGTCGGCTCGGCCGGCCACGACCGGGGCCGGCGCTCGCGGGCGCCCGCCAGCCCCGCGCGCAGGTCGGCCTCGCAGGCCGCCGCATCCGCGCCGGTCGCCTCGTAGAAGACGCCGCTCCCGTCGGCCGCGACCGACCAGCCCAGCCCGGCGGCGACCCGGTCGCGGTCGGCGCTCGCCGTCCGGGCCGCCACCGCGGCGGCGAGGCTCCCGACGGGCCACGAACGCTGCGCGCGACCCCGCTCGATCACCGGCCGGTCGGGCGGGACGACCGAGGAGAGTTCGACGAGGTTGTACTCGCCGACCCCGGCCGCGGTCAGCGCCGCGTCGGTCGCGTCCAGGGGCGTCCGGCCCCCGGCCGTCCCCCAGACCACCGCGATGGGTGTTGCCATCGCGTCCGCTCGCGGCCGGGCGATGGTAAGCCCCCCGAAACGCGTATGCCCGCGGCGGAGCCACCCGGGACGATGACCGACGACCCCGACGGCGACCGGAGCCGGGCGACGGCGTTTCGCACCCGGACCGAGGGCGCGGGCGTCGAGCTCCCCTACGCCGGGCTCCCCACCTTCCTGAAGACCGATCCCGTCGATCCCGAGCGGGTCGGCGAGGCGGGCGCCGACGCCGCGGCGCTCGGCGTGCCCTACGACGGCGCGGTGAGCAACCGGCCGGGCGCGCGCTACGGCCCGCGGGCGATCCGCGAGGCCTCGGCCTGGCCGGCCTACCTCTCGGGCTACAAGGGCGGGGTGACGAACGTGCGCACCCGCGAGACGGTCGATCTCGACGCGCTCGGGCTGGTCGACTGCGGCGACGTCCCCGTCTTCCCGATGGACCGCGCGACGACCGCGGAGTCGATCACCGCCCACGTGGCGACGGTCGCCGCGGCGGGCGCGGCGCCTGTCCTGCTCGGCGGCGACCACTACTGTACGTTTCCCGCGGTCCGCGGGTTCGCCGCCGGCGCCGACCACGAGACGGTCGGGCTGGTCCAGATCGACGCCCACACCGACACCGTGGGGGAGTCGGCGCTGTTCGGCGAGCACTTCCACGGCTCCGCGACCCACCACGTCGCGACGAGTGAGGTCTCGGACTACGCCCACGTCGCCCAGGTCGGGATCCGTGGCTACGAGTCGCCCGGGCTGTTCGAGTTCGCGGCCGAGACCGGCCTCGAGATCCACACCGCCGGCGACGTGCGCGAGCGGGGCGCGGCCACCGTCGCGACGGCGGCGGTCGAGCACGCCGCCGCGGGGACCGACGCGGTCTACGTGACGATCGACGTGGACGCGCTCGATCCGTCGGTCGCGCCGGGGACGGGCACGCCGGAGCCGGGGGGCCTGACCGCCGACGAGGCGCTGACGCTGGCCGAGACGATCGGCGCCCACGACGCGGTCGGCGCCGTCGATCTGATGGAGGTGGCCCCGACCCACGATCCGACCGACAACACGGCGCGGACGGGGACCGCCGCGCTGGTCGCCCTGCTCGAGCGCCGGTTCGCCTAGAGGCCCCGGAAGGAGTCGGCCGCGGTCTCGTGGTCGAGCTCGCCCAGGGCCTCGTCGGCCGCCGCCGACAGCCGCTCGCGGCGCTCGGTCAGCGACCGGTACTCGGGCCGGCGCTCGAGCTCCTCGGGCGGGTGTTCGGCCTCGAGCACCGACTGCTTGTTCGTCACCGCGAACAGCTCTCTGACCGTCTCGTCGTAGCTCCGGAGCTCGAGCAGGCGCTCGACGACGGCGTGGAGCTCCTCGCGGCCCGCGGGCTTGACGACGTACTCGTCGAACGGCATCTCCACCACGTCGAAGTCGGGATCGACGGCGGTGAGCATCGCCACCCGGGGGTCGATCTCGCGCTCGGCGATCCGGTCGAGCACCTCGTCGCCGTCGATCCCGGGCATGTGGCGGTCGAGCAACACGACGTCGACGCGCTCGTCGACCGTCGCCAGCGCCTCGCGCCCGCCCGTGGCGGTGTGGACCTCGTAGGCGTCGCCCAGCCAGAGCGCGACCGCCTCGACCACGCGGGGCTGATCGTCGACCGCGAGCACGACCGGCCGGTCGCCGTCGTCGTCGTCGCCGTCGTCGCCGCCGACCCCCGAGTCGGAGTCAGCGTCGGCGTCGGCCGTCACGCCGGCCCCCTCCCGATCTCGAACCGGAAGCGCGCGCCGCCGTCCGCGCTCGCCCCGGCGGTCACCTCCCAGCCGTGGGCCGCCGCCACGGTGTCGACGATGCTCAGCCCGAGCCCGGTCCCGGCGTCGCTGGTGGTGTAGCCGCGCGCGAACAGGCGCTCGGGGTCGGCGTCGAAGCCGTCGCCGTCGTCGGCCACCGCGAACGACGGGGGGTCGGTCTCGCCGGTCACGCGGACGGTGACGGACCCGTCGGTGTGCTGGACGCTGTTGCGAAAGAGGTTGACGAACAGCTCCCGCAGCCGGTCGGGGTCGGCCTCGGTCTCGGGGAGCGAGCCGATCTCGAGGCTCGCGCCGTCGGTGACGGTCGCCTCCCAGGCGGCCTCCGCGACGGCCCCGAGCGCGACGGGCTCGGGATCGTCGACCGCCCGCCCCTGCCTGGCGAGTTCGAGCACGTCGGCGACGAGCGCGTCCATCTCCGCGAGGGCGTCCTCGACGTCGGCGAGGTAGGGCTCGACGGACTCGTCGCCGGCCTCGAGCGCGAGTGCGGCCGCCGCCGTCGCCCGCTGGATCGGGTCGCGCAGGTCGTGGCTGACGATGCCCGCGAACTGTTCGAGACGCTCGTTCTGGCGCTCGAGCTCGCGCTTGCGCTCGACCCGGTCGGTCACGTCGCGCATGATCCCCGAGAACAGCCGCCGGCCCTCGTAGACGTGCTCCTCGAAGGTGATGTCGAGCTGGATCTCGTGGCCGTCGGCGTGGCGCGCGGGCAGCTGGATGTCGGTCCAGTCGAGACTGCGCTCGCCCGTCTCGAGGTAGGTCGCCACCGCCCCGAGGTGGGTGTCGTGGAAGCGCTCGGGCATGATCGTCGTCAGGGGCTCGCCGACCAGCGCCGCCGACTCGTAGCCAAACACCCGCTCGACGGCCGCGTTGGCGAAGACGATCTCGCTGTCGGCGTCGATGGTGACGATCGCGTCCGAGCCGTGCTCGACCAGCGAGGCGAAAAAGTCCCGGTCGAGCGCGTCCCCGTCGATCCCGGCGGTCTCGGGCTCGGTCTCGGGGGACGGATCGGTCGATGCCATCACCGATCGTCCGGGCCCTCGTCAGTAAGCCCTTACGGCACCGCGCTACGGGTGGGCGTAGTAGGCCACCGGCTCGGCGCCCGCCTCGTCGATGCGAGCGAAGCCGACGCGCTCGAACTGGACCACCTCGTCGACGGCCGCGTCGACGAGCCCGGGCTCCGCCCGACCGGCCACGTCACCCTCGGGGGTTCGAAGCCGGACCGGGATCGAGCCCTCGGCCGGCACCCAGTGGACGACCGGCACGCCCTCCTCGCGCACCGCGTCGATGTCGTCGTCGGTGGCGACCAGCCCCGTCCCGGTCCGGCGGAAGGGGCCACAGCCTTTGAGCCAGCACCGCTCGCCCGCGGCGGGCACGTCGTCGGGTTCGAGCAACACGGCGTCGCCGACGGGGATCTCGCGCCGACCGCGCTCCTCGTGGTCGGGGTGGACAGGCGGGCGACCGGCGTCGGGCCCGCCCGAGACCGGGAGGCGGCGGCCGTCGCGCACGAGGAAGTGGCGGTCGGCCGCGTCGTCGATCCGGTCGCGGTTGGCGGCGTAGACCGACGACATCGACAGCTCCACGTTCGAGGAGGAGACCCCGAGTTCGATCATCGCGTCGACGATCGCGGGGCCACGGATCCCCCGACGGCGCAGGGCGGCGAGCGTCGGGGCGCGGGGGTCGTCCCAGCCGTCGAGGTCGCCGGCCTCGATCAGCCTCTTGATCGTCGAGGTCGAGAGCCGCACGTCGAACTCGTCGACGTGGACGTGGCCCCAGTGGACGACCTCGGGGTAGGTCCAGCCGAGGTGGTCGTAGACGAACCGCTGGCGCTTCGCGGAGTCCTGGAGGTCGATCCCGCGGATGATGTGGGTGACGCCGGTCAGGCGGTCGTCGATCCCGGACTGGAAGTCGAGCGTCGGCCAGCAGCGGTAGTCGGCCGCCTCGGGCCGGGGGTGAGGGGTGTCGATCTGTCGGAACGCCACCCAGTCGCGCAGCGCGGGGTTGGGGTGGTCGATCTCCGTGCGCACCCGCAGCGTCATCTCGCCGGCGCCGTACTCGCCCGCCACCATCGCGTCGAACGTCTCCCGGACGGTCTCGGGGTCGGCGTCGCGGTGGGGGCAGGGCTCGCCCGCGTTCTTCAGGTCGGAGAACTCGGCGGCCGGACACGAGCAGGTGTAGGCGCCGCCGGCGTCGATCAGGCGCCGGGCGTGGTCGTAGTAGGTCTCGAGGCGGTCGCTCGCCCGGATCACGGTGTCGGGCTCGAAGCCGAGGTAGTCGATGTCTCCGAGTATCGCGTCGTAGGCGTCGAGGTCCGGGCGTTTGGTCTCGGGATCGGTGTCGTCGAACCGGCAGACGAACTCGCCGTCGTAGCGCTCCTTGTACGTCCCGATCACCGCGGGCATGCGCGCGTGACCGAGGTGCCACGGTCCGTTCGGGTTCGGCGCGGCCCGCATCACGACCGCCCCCTGCTCGGCCCCCGGGAGCGCCGGGAGGACGTGCTCGTCCGCGTCCCCGTCGTCGGCCCCGAGCTCGGCCAGCAGGTCGGGGTCGAGGTCGGCCAGGCGCTCGCGCCGGGCGGCCGGATCGAGGTCGTTGACCGAGGCGACCACCCCGGCCACGACGTCCGGGATCTCGTCGCCGTGGGGGCGAAACGCGGGGTTCTCGGCCATCAGCGGGCCGACCACCGCACCCACCGCCGCCTCGTCGTCGTGTTTGAGCGCGTTGTACAGCGCGTGGCGCTCGGCCGCGCGCTCGACGCGCTCCCGGAGCTCCGTCTCCATCTCCATCGCTCGCCCGTACCGGCCGCGGGGTGAAAACGGTCGTGGAACGCGTGCCCGCCGGCACGAGCGTGCCCGCCGGCACGAGCGTGCCCGCCGGCACGAG
>CAZMLQ010000018.1:0-23346 GCA_964567195.1 uncultured Haloferacaceae archaeon
GTTCATGAACTGGTCGAACTTGGTGAGGATGAACGGCGACGAGCCGAACGCCTCGCGGAGCTTCGAGTTGAACCGGTCGTCGGAGCCGGTGATTCTGGCGTCGCGGGTCTCGGTGGTGACCGCGGCCGGGTCGGTGACGAACGCGTCGGTCTCGTGTTCACTACTCATATCAGATCTCCGTCTTGCGGCGGCTCGCACGCGGGCTCTTGACCCACTTCACGGCGCCGTTGCGCCAGGCCCAGACGAGACCGACGACGAGGACGCCGATGAACACGAGCATCGGGGCCAGCACGGTCCCCAGGCTCGCCCCGCCCTCGAGTGCCGAGCGGTAGATCACCGTCCACGGGAGGATCAGAACGGTCTCGACGTCGAAGACGACGAACAGCAGCGCGACCATGTAGTACTGGATGTTGAACTGGACGCGCGCCGAGCCCGTCGGGATCTCGCCGCTCTCGTAGGGGGCGCTCTTTCCTTGTTCGGGCACCGCCGGGCGCAACGCCGCCGAGGCCGCCATCATCCCGAGCGGGATGCCGAGGCCGACGACGCCCAGCGCGCCGATCGCGATCCACTGGTTCATCCTGTGGGCTCTCCGGTGAGCGGGGGTTAGGAATCCACCCTCATAAGCGTTCATCTCCGTCCGTTCAGGTGATTATCGGCGCCTGACGCCCCCGAACGGCCGGTCTCGCCGGGTCGGCCCCTCGTCGCGCGCTCAGCCGTCGCTCCCCTCGCCGCCGGTCCCGGTCCCGTCGGTCGCCCGCGCGCGCTTCCACGCCCGGAAGCCCTCGGGCCCCCGGTCGTGGAGCGCCCGCGAGACGGCCGCGACGCCGGCCCGGCGCTTCTCGAGCAGCTCGACCAGCCGGTCCGCGAGCCCGGGGTCGGCCGTCGCGAGCATCTGGACCGCCGACAGCGCCGCGTTGTAGGACTTGCCCGCGTCCACGGCGAGGATCGGCGCCCCGGTCGGCATCCCCACCACCGAGTCGACCGACTTCTCCTGGACCGGCACCCCGATCACCGGCAGCGGGTAGGCCACGCTCGCGGTCACGTTGGGTAGATCCGCCGACTTCCCGCCCGCGCCAGCGATCACGACCGACAGCCCGCGGTCGGGCGCGGTCTCGCCGTAGGCGACCATCAGGTCCGGGGTCCGGTGGGCCGAGACCACGTAGGTCTCGTAGCTGTACCGCCCCGCGGGCGGCTCGTCGTAGTCGGTCTGCTCGGCGAAGCCAAGCGCCGACAGCGCCTCGTGGGCGCCGTTCATCACGTCGAGGTCGGAGTCCGAGCCCATGATGATCCCCACGTCGGGCGTGGCGGCGGACTCGCGGTCCCGGCCGCGGTCGGCCTCCGCGCGCAGGTCCTCGATCAGCGACGCGACCGTCTCCTCGTCCGCGGTCTCGGTCACGTCTCTCACTCCTCCTCGGGGGACGTGGTCGTGTCGGTATCCTCGGCCGTCTCGCGCCCGAACGACAGCGCGTCCCGGCACCCACGCGCGCGATCGAGCACGGTCGCGGGGTCGTCGTCGCCGTCACCGGCGACGGTGAGATGGCCCATCTTGCGCAGCGGGCGGGCCTCGCGCTTGCCGTACCAGTGCAGGCGTGCCCCCGCCGCGAGCGGGGTCTCGACCCCGTCGAGCCGGGCGGGCCTGGGCCGGTCGACGTCGCCGAGCACGTTGGCGGTCGCGGTCGGCCCCCGGGCCCTGGCGGGCGCCAGCGGCCAGCCCAGGGTCGCCCGGACGTGCTGTTCGAACTGCGAGGCGGTCGCGCCCTCGATCGTCCAGTGGCCCGAGTTGTGCGGGCGCGGGGCGACCTCGTTGACCAGGATCTCGCCGTCGGGCGTCTCGAACAGCTCGATCCCGAAGACGCCGCGGCCGTCGAGCAGGTCGAGCACGGCGGCGGCCGTCTCGCGGGCGCGCTCGCGGACCGCCGGCCCGGTCCGGGCGGGCACGACCGTCTCGCGCATGATCTCCTCGCGGTGGACCGTCTCCGTGACCGGGAAGGTCGCGGTCCCGTCGGCCCCGCGAACGCCGACGACGGCGAGTTCGCGCTCGAACTCGACCAGCGCCTCGGCCATCGCGCCCCCCTCGCCGGCGCCGACCGCCGCGAGCGCGGCCGCGTAGTCGTCGCCGGGCTCGACCGGCGCGTTCCCCCGGCCGTCGTACCCCCCCGAGCGGGCCTTCAGCATCACCGGCCCGAGGGCCTCGACCGCCCCGCGCAGGTCGGCGGCGTCGTCGACCCGGCGGAACTCGGGGGTCGCGACCGGACCGGCGGCGTAGGCCTCGTTCTGGCGGAGCTTGTCGCCGATCAGCGCGAGCGTCTCGGGGTCGGGCTGGACGGGGGCGTCGGCCGCCGCGAGCAGGTCGGGGTCGGCCAGTTCGATCTCGTAGGTGAGCAGGTCGCTCCGGGCGGCGAGGTCGGCGACCGCGTCGGGATCGTCGAACGCGCCGACGATCTGGTCACAGACCGCCGCCGCGGGGCAGTCGGGCGTCGGGTCGAGGACCACCACCTCGACGCCGAGGGGGGCGGCCGCCTCGGCGAGCATCCGGCCGAGCTGGCCGCCGCCCACGACGCCGAGGGTGGGTCCGGGCAGGCTGACCGTCACGGCCGTGGCTCGGCGCTCCCGGGCATAAGTGTGCGGGGACGGCGCCGGCGGGGGCTCAGGCGTCGGCCGCCGCCAGCGCCTCGGCGTCGACGAAGACGACGATCCGCTCGGACCAGAGCCGGAAGCGGTGTTCGCGGGCCTCGTAGCCGTCGAGCGCCGCGGCCACCCGCTCGCGGTCCCAGTCGTACGCGATGACGACCGGCGGCGGGTCGGCGGGCAGGGGTTCGTCCGGGGCGGTGCTCGTCACCTCGGCGTCGGCGCGCTCGAGATACCAGGGCAGGGGCAGACGGCTGTGCCAGTTGGGGCCGCCGACCGGGGGCTGGGCGGCCGAGGACTCGTCGGCGACGTGAAAGAGCGTCGTCGAGCCGCCGGGCCCGGTGGTGCCGACGAACAGCACGTCCGGCGCGGGGCCGTCGTCGGTCCGGCTGACGACCCGCTCGACGTCGCGGACGGTCGGCTTCAGGTCGTTGCCCGGCTGAGCGTACTGGAGGACCTGTCCGCGCTCCTCGCTCGCGCTGTTCGTGTACGCGGCGTTGGCGCCCGCGACCCCCGTGGCCGCCGCGAGCACCACCAGGACCGCCAGCGCCGCCCCGGCGGCGTCGTCCCGGACGAGCGAGCGGGCGGCCCCCCGGGCGACCGCGACCAGTCCGACGGCGGCGGGGACGGCGAGTGGCACCGCGGCGTGGACGGCCGCCCACGGCGCGCGGATGTCGGTCGCGATCGGGTAGCCGAGCACGCTGACCGCGCCCCAGTAGGCGGCGAACGCGACGAGCCCCCGGCCCCCGGTCTCGTCGCCGTAGCCGTCGGCGAGAAAGCCGACGAGCGAGAACGCCACCACCGCCGGCGCGCCGTAGGCCAGCGACTCCAGGTAGTCGTAGAGAAAGGGGAGGTACGGGTGTGACTGGTGGACGCCGCCGACCCACGTCGCGTAGAACGACCGCCACGAGCCAACCAGGGCGGCGTCGACGACCCCCGGGAGCAACGCCGGCGACGCCAGCGCGTTCGAGAGCGTCGGCCGGGGCGCGTAAAAGAAGGCCACGACCGCGAGCGCGAGCGCCAGCGCCGCGAGCGCGTGACCGACCGCGAGCCCGACCCCTCGCGGGAGGCTCCCGCCCCAGCCCCGGAGCCGGGCGGCGAGGCCGTCGAGCCAGCCCCGCAGGACCGCCCGCGGCGGGGTGCCGGCCGCCGTGGCCCCGAGCAGCCGGTGATCGAGCACGAGCGCGGCGGCGCCCAGCAGACAGAGGACGTAGACGACCGCGTTCTCCTTGGTGGTGAACGCGAGCGCGAGCGAGAGCGCCGCGGGGTAGAGCAGCCGGACGTCCCGGCGATCGATCGCCCGGACGCCGAGCGCGAACGCGGTGAACGCGAACGCGGCGACGAGCACGTCGTTGCGCATGAACCGCGAGTAGTAGACGAGCAGCGGCGAAACCGCGAGCACGAGCGCGAGCGCGACGGTCTCGGCGCCGTCGAGGCGCTCGCGGAGCGCGAGCGCCGAGAGCGGGAACAGACCGCCGACGACGGCGACCACGAGCCGGGCGGCGAAGTCCGAGGGGCCCAGGAGCGCGAACACCCGGCCGTTGACGATCTGGAGGAACGGGCCGTGGACGATCGGCCGGTAGTAGTACCGGCCGGTCTCGTGGTAGCGAAGCGCCCAGTAGCCGACCCGGGCCTCGTCCCAGTGCATGATCCGGCCGCCGAGCGCGACCAGCCGCAGCGCCAGCGCCAGCGCGACGACCGCGAGGACCGCGACGAGGACGGGGTCCCGACGGCGCGGACGGTCCCCGCCCCCGCCCCCACCGTCGCCGTCGGTCCCGGACCCGGCGGCTGCCATCGGCCCGTCGTGGGCGCCCGCCCCTTACGACTCTTGCGTTCGACGCGCTCGTCGACCCGGCCCGGCAGGCCTATGTGGGCGCCCGCGCAGGCCGGGACATGGATCCCGACCCGGACGAGGACGCCAGCCCGGGGTCGACCGTGGGGCTCGGGCTGGTGGTGGCGCGGTACAACGAGTCGGTGACGACGGAGATGGCCGAGCGCGCGCGCTCGGCGGCGGGCGAGCGCGACGCCGCGGTGGTCGCGGAGCTCGCGGTGCCGGGCGTCTACGACGCGCCGCTGGCGGCCGACCGGCTGGCCCGGCGCGAGGCGGTCGACGCCGTGGCGGTGGTGGGCGCGGTCGTGACCGGCGACACCGACCACGACCAGGTGATCGGCCACGCGACCGCGCGGTCGCTGACCGACGTGAGCCTCGACCGGGATACCCCGGTCACCTTCGGCGTGAGCGGGCCGGGGATGAGCGGGGCCGAGGCCCGCGAGCGGGTCGGCAAGGGAGCGGAAGCGGTAAGCGCCGCCGTCGAGATGGCCCAGTCGCTATGAGCGAACACGCGTTCGACTTCGCAGACCGGGTTGGCCGGGTCGAGCCGTCCGCGACCATCGCGATCGGGAACGCCGCCGCCGCGCTCGAGGCCGAGGGGGTCGACGTGGTCGATCTCTCGGTGGGCGAGCCGGACTTCGACACCCCGGCGAACGTCCGGCAGGCGGGGATCGACGCCATCGAGGCCGGTCACACCACCTACACCCAGTCCGACGGGGTGCCGGCGCTGCGCGAGGCGATCGCGGCGAAGCTCCGCGCCGACGGGCTCGAACACACCGCCGACGACGTGATCGTCACGCCGGGCGCCAAGCAGGCGCTGTTCGAGACCGTCCAGGCGCTGATCGACGGAGGCGACGAGGTCGTTCTGCTCGATCCCGCGTGGGTCTCCTACGAGGCGATGGTCGGGCTCGCCGGGGGGGCGCTCACCCGCGTCGACCTGAGCCCGTACGAGTTCGCCCTCGAACCGGCGCTCGACGACCTCGGCGCGGCGATCGACGACGGGACGGAGCTGCTGGTGGTCAACTCCCCGTCGAACCCGACGGGCGCGGTCTTCTCCGACGCGGCGCTGCGTGGCGTGCGCGACCTCGCGGTCGAACACGACGTGACGGTGCTCTCGGACGAGATCTACGAGCGCATCGCCTACGACGCCGAGCCGACCTCGCTGGGCTCGCTGGACGGGATGGCCGACCGCACGGTGACGGTCAACGGCTTCTCGAAGGCCTACGCGATGACGGGCTGGCGGCTCGGCTACCTCGCCGGGCCGCCGGCGCTTGTCGAGCAGGCGGGGAAGGTCCACTCACACTCGGTCTCGTCGGCCGCCAACTTCGTCCAGCGCGCCGGGATCGAGGCGCTCGAGAACACCGAGGACGCCGTCGCGGAGATGGTCGCCTCGTTCCGCGAGCGCCGGGACCTGCTGGGCGATCTGTTCGCCGAGCACGGCGTCGACGTGCCGCTGGGCGAGGGGGCCTTCTACGCGATGGTTCCCGTCGCCGAGGACGACGGCGCGTGGTGTGAGACCGCCATCGAGGAGGCCCACGTCGCCACCGTGCCGGGATCGGCGTTCGGCGCGCCGGGCTACGCCCGGCTCTCCTACGCCGCCGGCGCCGACCGCATCCGCGAGGCGGTCGACCGGCTGGCCGCCCACGACCTGCTGTAGCTACAACACCCCGTCGTCGACGAGCCGGCCGTCGACGATGTCGACCGTCCGGTCGGCGTGGCGCGCGACCTGGGGATCGTGGGTGACCGCGATCAGCGCCACGTCGTCGGCCCGGCGCACCCGCGCGAACTCCTCCAGCACCGCCGCGCCCGTCTCGCGGTCGAGGTTGCCAGTCGGCTCGTCCGCGAGCAACAGCCGCGGTCGGTTGATCAGCGACCGGGCGATGGCCACGCGCTGTTTCTGCCCGCCCGAGAGCTCGTCCGGCCGGTGGTCGAGGCGCTCGCCCAGGCCCACCCGCTCCAGCAGCGCGACCGCCCGGTCGCTCGCCACCGGGTCCGGACCGAACAGCGTCGGCAGTTCGACGTTCTCGGCCGCGGTCAGCGTCGGGACGAGGTAGAACTGCTGGAAGACGAAGCCGATCGAGCGCCGGCGCTCGTCCGTGCGCTCGCGGTCGGTGAGGTCGGTCACGTCCGCACCCCGCAGACGGACCACCCCGTCGGTCGGGGTGTCGAGCAGCCCGAGCACGTTCAACATCGTCGACTTGCCGCTCCCGCTGGGGCCCATCACGGCGACGAACTCGCCGGGCGCCACGCCGAGATCGACGTCGCACAGCGCGTGGACCACCTCGCCGCCGGTCTCGTAGCGCCGGCCGACCCCGTCGAGCTCGACGATCGGATCGCCGGCCGGGGAGCGAGGGCCGTCGGCGGCGTCGGCGGTGCTCGCACCGTCCCCGGTCCTCCGCGCGCCGATGCCTGGATCGCCCGTCACGCCCGGTCGTCGGGGCTCGCGGGGCTTGAGCCTACCGCGCCGGCCAGAGCCGGAGGCGCTCGCCAAGCCCCGCACCGAGGACCGTCCCGCCGGGGCCGCGGGCGGCGGCGAGGTTGGTCCGCAGCCCCGCGGCGGGCACGGACCAGACCGGCTCGACCCCGCCGGCGACCCGCCGGAGCGCGACCAGCCGGCCGTCGGGGCCGGGGACCAGCAGTTCGACCCGCCCGTCGCCGTCGAGATCGCCCGCGACGGCCATGCCGAGGTTGGGGCTGCCGAGACGGTGGGAGGCGTAGCCTCCGGCCCGCCGGGCGACGATCCGGAGCCGGTCGCCGGCGGCCCGGTAGAACTCGGCCGTCCCGCCGAGGTGGGGGGTCCGCACCGCGACGGCCTCGGTCTCGCCGCCGGGACCGAACGGCGCGACCGCGATCTGGTGGCGCCAGCGAAAGCCGGTGCCGACGGGCGGGCCGGTCGCGGCCACGCCGCCGCCGGGTCGGAGCGCGACCAGCCGCGCGCCGTCCGTCTCGTCGCTCGCGGTGACCACCACCTCGCGGTCGCCGTCGCCGTCCACGTCCGCGAGGATCGGTGCCAGCCCCTCGATCACGCCCGCCGGCGGCGCGAGCCGGCGGACCACGCCGCTCGCGGGATCGACCACCGCGACCGTCTCGGCCTCCACCCCGTCGCCGAGGGCGCCGTGGCCGTACGCGTCGGTCGCGTCCGCGAGGACGAACAGCCGCCCGTCGCCGACGACCACGCGGGCGTCGGGCGGGGCGGCGAGGTCGAGGTCGCGCCCGGCGAGCGAGAGCCGGCCGTCGGGGCGCACGGCCGCCAGCCCCGCCGGGACCGGAGCCGGCGGGGCGAGCGGCGAGAGGCCACCCAGCAGCCGCGGTCCGTCGGCGGTGACCGCGAGCAGCGGCGCGCCGGTCGCGTCGCCCGCGACCGACGCCCGCTCGACGCGCCCGTCGGCGAGGCGGTAGGCCCGCCGGCGGCCGTCGGCCAGGGCCGCCGCCCAGACCGTCGCGTCGCCGCCGTCGACCGGCGCGGCGACCAGCCAGTCGGCCGGCGCGGGGAGCGAGACGTCGACGGGGTCGGCCTCGGGCACCGCCGCCCGGCCGGGGACGAGCCGGTTGCCGTCGGCGCGGACGTGGACGAAGCCGTAGGCGGAGATGTCGCTCGGTCCGACGCCGGCCCGGGCGCGGTCGCGGGTGGCGGTCGCGGTCGCGGTGTCCCCGTCGATCGGCGGCCGGGCGCCACAGCCGGCGACCAGCGCCGTCGCCGCGAGGAGGCTGCGGCGGTACACGCCGCCGGCTTGTGCGCCGGCCGACAAAAGCGCGCCGAGGCGGGACGCGACGGGCGCGCGAGCGCCCGGGAGATTAAGAGCGCCGACCCCCTGAGCCAGACCGTGCGCGTACAGGATCTCCCGCTGTCGGCGTCGGCGCGCGACCACCTCGCCGACGAGGGCATCGAGGAGCTCTACCCCCCGCAGGCGGCGGCGGTCGAGGCCGGCGTCCTCGACGGCGAGCGGGTGGTCGCGGCGGTCCCGACCGCGAGCGGCAAGACCCTGATCGCGCGGCTGGCGCTGCTCGCGGCCGACGGTCCCGGGCTCTACATCGTCCCCTTGCGCGCGCTCGCGCGAGAGAAGTACGAGACGCTCGACGCGCTCCCGGGGACGAGCGTGGGCATCTCGACGGGCGACCTCGACGCGCCGGCGGGGTCGCTCGCCGGCCACGACGTGGTGGTGGCGACGAGCGAGAAGGTCGACGCCGCCATCCGCAACGGCGCCGACTGGATCGACGACCTCGCCTGCGTCGTCGTCGACGAGGTCCACCTCTTGGGGAGCGAGAACCGCGGGCCGACCCTGGAGATGACTCTCGCGGCCCTGCGCCGGCGACTGGCCGACCCGCAGGTGGTCGCGCTGTCGGCGACCGTCGCCAACCCCGACGAGATCGCGGCCTGGCTCGACGCCACCCTCGTCGCGTCGGACTGGCGGCCGGTCGACCTGCGAACGGGCGTCCACGCCGGCGGGGTCGTCCGGTTCGACGACGGCTCGACCCGCGAGGTGGCCGTCCCGCCGGCGGGGTCGGACGCCGACGAGGCGACCGAGGCGACCGCCGCGCTGGTGGCCGACACCGTCGCGGAGGGTGGCCAGGCGCTCGCGTTCGTCCGGTCGCGCCGCGAGGCCGAGTCGCTCGCCGAGCGGCTGGCGGCCGAGGGGTTCGCCGGCGCGGCCGAGGTGGCCGCCGACGCGGCCGCGGCGGCGACCACCCGGACGGGCCGGACGCTCGCCGACCGCATCCACGACGGCGTGGCCTTCCACCACGCCGGGCTCCGGAGCACCCACCGCGCGATCGTCGAGTCGGCGTTCAGGGGCCGCGACCTCGCGGCGGTCTGTGCCACCCCAACCCTCGCCGCGGGGGTGAACGTCCCCGCCCGGCGGGTGGTCGTGCGCGACCAGCGCCGGTTCACCGGGACCGGCACGGAGTGGCTGCCGGTGCTGGAGGTCCACCAGATGTGTGGGCGGGCCGGGCGGCCGGGGCTCGACCCCCACGGCGAGGCGGTGCTGGTCGCCGACGAGGGCGAGGCCGACACGCTCCGCGAGCGCTACGTCGGGGCCGACCCCGAGCGGGTCGACTCCCGGCTGGCCGACCCCGCGGCGCTTCGCACCCACGTCCTCTCGGTCGTCGTCTCGGGCTTTGCGGACTCGCGGGCGGGCGTGCTCGACGTGCTCGACGCCAGCTTCCACGCCCACGGGACCGACGAGCCACTCGACGACGTGGTCGGGACCGCCGTGAGCGACCTCGCCGGGATGGGGATGGTCCGGGTCGACGGGCCCGACCTCGCCGCCACCGACCTCGGGGCCTGTGTCTCGCGCCAGTACGTCACGCCCGAGACGGGTCGGCGGCTGGTCGACGGGCTCGAGACCGCCGCCGCGATGGACGCCCCGACGGCGCTGACCGCGCTCGAGATCGTCTGTCACACGCCCGATATGCGGACGGGCTACCTGGGCAACCGCGAGCGGGCGGCCATCTACGGCTTCGCCCGCGAGCGGGCGGCCGAACTCACCACGGGGATGGGCGAGGCCGACTCGTTCGAGGACTGGCTGGCGGCGGTCCGGACCGCGCGCGTGCTCGTCGAGTGGGCGGAGGGCGTCGACGCGGACCGGCTGGTCGAGCGCTACCGGGTCGGACCGGGCGATCTGGAGTCACGGGTCGAGCGGGCGACGTGGCTGCTGGGCGCCGCCGACGCCGTCGCCGGCGTGATCGGCGTCGACCTGCCGGCGGTGGGCGAGACCCGCGAGCGGCTCTAGTCCTCGGTCTCGTAGGCGCCGTCGCGTCTGAGGCGTCCGGCCCGCTCCAGCACCTCGGGGGTGCGACAGACCCCGTCGGCCCCGGTCGCCTGCGGGACGGCGCAGTTGTTACAGGAGTCACAGACCGCGGTCGCGTCGGTCGAGCCGAGCAGGCGGGCGGGCAGGCGAGGCTCGGCGTAGAACGGGCGCCCGAGCCCGACGGCGTCACAGGAGCGCTCCAGCAGGCGGTCGATGCGCTCGCGCCCCCGGATCCCGCCCTCACAGAGCACGGGTACGTCGACGGCGTGACGAACCGCGCGACAGAGTCCGGCGTTCCAGGCCGGCTCGAACTCGTAGACCAGCGACTCGAGCCGGTTGCCAAGCGCCACCAGCCGGGCGCGCAGCGGGGAGCCAAACGCCTCGGCGTAGCCGTCGGCGAAGCGCTCGTCGGCCCAGGCCTCGGCCGGGTAGGCGCCACGGACGATGCTCATGTCCCAAAACACCGAGCCGTTGACCGGGACGAGCGCGTCGTAGCCGTAGGCCGCCAGGTGGGCACAGAGGTCGATGGCGTCGCCCCGCGAGAGCGTCGGGCCGACGAGTGGCGGGGCCTCCGTCTCGGCGGGCACCTTCGTCATCAGGGGCACGTCGCCGGCCCGGTCGCGCACCTCGTCGTGGACGACCTCGAGAAATCGGGCGGGCGCGCCGAACTCGTCGTCGCGGCGGTTGTAGAACGGCGAGCAGAACTGGTGGACGATGCCCATGTTCGCGCCCGCGAGGTGGATCACGTCGTAGCCGGCGTCGGCCGCGGCGGCGGCGGCCCGGCCGAAGTCGGCGGCGAGGTCGTACACCTCGGCGGTCGAGAGCACGCGGGCGTCGTACTCGAGGAGACCGAGCCGGTCGAGCAGGCGCAGCGGCCGGGGCGGTCGCGAGACGGCGAGCTGTCGCAGGTCGGGATGCTCGCGGCGGTAGCCGGCGTGCCAGGTCTCCATCGCCCGGAGCCCGCCGTGCTCGAGTTGGATCGCGATCCGGGCCCCGTGGTCGTGGATCCGGTCGGTCAGCCGGCCGAGCGAGGCGACGAACCCGGGGTCGTGGACCCGGGTCATCCCCGGGGCGGCACAGCCGCCCTCGCCCCGGACGATGGTCGCGCCCTGACAGACGAGGCCGGCGCCGGCCGCGGCCGCGGGTTCGAGGTGCGAGATCAGCGCGTCCACCGCGTCGGGCCCGTTGCCGGCACACTCGAGCAGCGGCGACCGGTAGAGCCGGTTGGGCAGGCGGACGCCCCCGAGGTCGAGCGGGTCTTCGAGGCGCGTCATACCGGGCTTTCGGCCCGAGGGACAAAACGCCGTCGTCGGCTCAGAGCACCTCGGTGCCGGTCGCGCCCTCGGCCCCCCGCCCGTCCCTGACCTGGGCGTGGGTGTGGTGGTAGAACTGGACGCCGGACCCGTCGGCCCACTCGACGGGGTCGAAACAGACCCGCCGGTAGCGCTCGTTCGCAATCAGGTTGACCGTCAGTCCGCCCTCGTGGACCGAGACGGAGTCGTAGGCGGCCCCACAGACCGGACACGACTCGGGCGCGTCGTCTGGAATCTCCATGTCGCCCGACTCGGGACGCCCGTCACTAAAGCGTGGGCGGCCCGGGACCGAGGCACCGCTGGGGGGAAAGACGCTCGAGAGGTCCGGGGACGTCCCGTGTGTTGGGGGGTATGGGGGGAACACGGGACCGGCACGACGTACCGTTCGTCCCCGTATCAGCGTCAAGGAGAACGCTGTATATATGTCTTTTGGGCGGTCGGACGGCGCTTTAACGGACCGTTAACGACCGAAACCCGAAAGTCCGCGGCCGCCCCAGCCTCGGCCGTGGTCCACCTCCTGGGGATGACGTGGCGGGACGTGCTGTTCGCCCACTGGCCGTTCGACCCCGAGGCGGTCGCCCGACGGCTCCCCGCGGGACTCGCACCGGCGACCCACGGCGGGCGGGCGTGGGTCGGGATCGTCGCGTTCGAGATGGACGGGATCGGCCCCCGCGGGCTCCCGGTCGAGCGCCGGTTCGGCGAGGTGAACCTCCGGACCTACGTCACCGGGCCGGACGGCGACCGCGGCGTGCGATTTCTCAGCCTCGACGCCGCCGACCGCGCGGCCGTCGCCGTCGCACGCGCGACCTACGGCCTGCCCTACCGCGCGGCCGAGATCGACCTCGACCGGACCGACGGGGCGGTGGCGGTCCGGTCGCGACGGATCCACGGCGACGCGCCGACCGCGGCCCTGGACGCGACCTGGTGCCCGACGGGCCCGGGGTCGACCCCCGAGGCGGGGACGCGCGCCGGCTTTCTCACCCGACACGGACTGTTCTACGCCGGCGAGGACCGACTCCGGCGGGGCGAGATCGACCACCCGCCCTGGACGCTCCGGCCCGCCGACCTCTCGCTCCGGCGCGAGAGCCTCTTCGCCGCCGCCGGCCTCGACCGCCCGACGACCGACCCCGTCGTCCACGTCTCGCCCGGGACCGAGGTGACCGCCGGCACACCGTCGCCGGTTCGTGACGCGAACCCTATATAGAAGTATATATTCGACGGCCGATACCGTTATTCGTCACTCGCCCCGACCGCCGACCGATGCCCGAGCGGAGACGCGACGAGACGGGGGGCGTCGGGGTGACACTCGAGTCCGGGGCCGCGCCGGACCGGAGCGACCCGATCGGGACGGCCCGTCGGCTCGTCGACCGCGAGCGGCGCCGCTGTGTCGAGGAGCGGGAGGCGTTCGCGGCGCTGGCCGACGCGGTCGCCGACCTCGAGACGGCGGCCGTCCGGTCGGACCCGGTCTCGGTCCCCGCCGGGTCCGGGGCCGGGGTGAGAACGGACGGGGCGACGACCGGCGGGGTGCGGGCGGCCTACGAGCGGACGGTGATGGCGGTCTCACACTACGACGAGGAGTACGGCGAGTCCTACCGCGAGAGCCTCGCGGTCGAGTTCGGCCCCGACCTCGCGGCGGCGCTGACGGGGGCCGGGACGCTCACCCCGCGGCTGCGCGCGGCGGCGGCGACGGCCGCGAGGCTGGCACGCGAGGAGCGGGTGGCGTTCGTTGCCCTCCTCGACGCCGAGCGGACGTCGCTCGGCCGGGTCGCCGACGGGGTCGCCGCGGTCCGCGCCGACCTCGCGGGGCGCGACGACCGCCCCCTCGACGACCGTGGCTTCGACGACCTTCGTGGGCTCAGGGCCGTCGTCCTCGATCTCGAGGCCCGGACCGACGACCTCGCCGCCGCCCGCCAGCGGCGTCTCGCGCGCTACCGGGGCGGGTTCGACCACGTCGACTCGTCGCTGCCGGCGTATCTCTACGCCGAACTGGGGACCGACCACCCGGCGCTGGCGGCGCTCGCGTCGATCGGGAAGACGCTCGCGACCGCCCGCCTGCGCGTCGAACGGGCGCTCGCGGCTGCCCCGTAGCGGCGCCGAGACCGCAGCCTTTTGCCGGAGCCTCCCGGAGATGGCGCCGTGACGGACCGAGCGCCGACGGCGGGGGAGAGAGGGTGAACCGGCTCCACCCTCGCGTGCAGGTGGTTTGGGCCGGCCGGGCCGTGATCGCCGCCGCCGTCGTCGCCGGCGGCCTGGCCGCGGTCAGGGTCGCGGTCCCGCTGATACCGTGGCAGGCCCCCGTCGCGGTCTTCGTCGGCGTGCTCGGACTCGGGAGCGCCCTGGCGGTGGCGCGCTACCGCCTGTGGCGCTACGAGGTGCGCGAGGACGCCATCTACTTAGAGCGGGGCGTGTTCACCCGCGTGCGGACGGTCGTGCCGTTCGTCCGGATCCAGCACGTCGACTCCTCGCGCCGGCCGGTCGAGCGCGCCACCGGGCTGGCGAGCGCGGTCGTCTACACCGCCGGCTCGCGCGGGGCCGACGTGACGATCCCCGGGCTGACGCCCGCGGCGGCCGACGACCTCCGCGAGCGGCTCAAGCGGCTGGCGATCCGTGCGGAGGGCGAAGACGCCGTATGAGCGCGCGGCTCTCGCCGCTCTCGGTGCCCTACCGCGCCGTCCGGCGGGGGGCGAGCGTCGTGTTCACGCTCCTCTTTTTCGTCGTCGGGGGCTCCTCGATGGTCGGCGGGGTCGTCGGCGCCGTGGCCGGGGTGGCGCTGGTCGGACTGGCCGTACTCGCCATCGTCGGCTACGAGGTGGCCTACTGGCGCCGCTACGAGTACGCCCTCACCGCCGACACGCTCGACATCCGGTCGGGGGTGTTCGGGCGGCGCGAGCGCGAGATCCCGCTCGGCCGGATCCAGAACGTCGACATCCGGCGCAACGTCGTCCAGCGCGCGCTCGGGATCGCCGCGCTCGATCTGGAGACCGCCGGCGGCGGCGAGACCGAGGCCGCCATCCGCTACGTCGACTTCGAGGAGGCAAAGCGCCTCCAGCGCGAGATCGCCCGCCTCAAGCGCGGCGGCGACGCCGACGAGCCCGAGCCCGAGGCCGAGGAGCTGTTCGCGCTCTCGACCGGCGAACTCGCGCTGGTCGGCGCGCTCTCGTTCGATCTGCGCCTCCCCGGACTGCTGATCTTTCTCCTCTCGGGCTCGGCCACCGCCGTCCCCTCGGTCCCCGGCGTCGACGCGGGCACCGCGACGCCGGTGCTCGTCGTCCTCGGACTGCTGGGCCTGCTCGCGGTCGTGCTCGTCTCGTGGATCGTCGGGGCCGCGGTCGCCGTGCTCAACTACTACGGCTTCCGGCTCGTCCGCGTCGACGACGAGCTCCAGTACGAGCGCGGGCTGCTCCGGCGCTACGACGGCTCGATCCCCCTCTCGAAGGTCCAGACACTCACCGTCGAGGACAACCCACTCAAGCGCCAGTTCGGCTACGCCACCCTCCAGATCGAGACCGCGGGCTACGCCGCCGGCGGCGACGGCCGCTCGTCCTCGCAGGCGGCCGTCCCGCTCGCCCGCGTCGATCGGGTGTTCGACCTCGCCCGCGAGATCGAACCCGTCGGCGAGCCCGACCTCGCGCGCCCGCCCCGGCGGGTCCGCCGGCGCTACGCCGTCCGCTACCTGCTGGTCGTCGGGGCGCTCGTCGGCCTGGTCGCCGCCGCCGGGCTCGTCCTCGGCCGACCGACGCCGTGGTGGGCGCCGCTGGTGCTCCTGCCCGCCGTCCCCGTCGCCGCCCACCTCAGGTGGGCCCACCGGGGCTACTGGCTCGGGCCCGACCACCTCGTCACCCGCAACGGCGTGTTCAGACGCGCCACCCGGATCGTCCCCTACTACAGGGTCCAGAACGTGATCGACTCCCGGACGCTCCTCCAGCGCCGCTGGGGGCTCGGCACCGTCACCGCCGACACCGCGGGCTCGCTCTCGCTGGTCGGTGCCGACGCCGCGGCGGTCGACGTCGACGCCGCGACCGCCACCGACCTCCGCGAGGCGCTGGTCGAGCGCCTCCGGGTCGCGCTGGCCGAGCGGGGGCGGAGCCGGGGCTGGGAGTGGGGGATCACGGGGACCGACGCGGGGCCGGAGGACGGCGCCGACACCGGAAGCGAGGGCGACGGGCCGGTGCGGCCCGGCGACCGCGAGTCGGCCGGCGACGCCTGACTACTCGCGGGCCGCGGCCACGGCGTCGACGAAGGCCCGCCCGCGGGTGGCGATGGCGTCGAACTCGCCGCGCTCGATCCGCTCGGGGTCGACCAGCGCCGAGCCCGCGGCGACGGCGACCGCGCCCGCCCGAACGAACGCGCCGGCGTTCTCGACGGTCACGCCGCCGGTCGGGAGCAACGGCACCTGCGACAGCGGCCCGCGGATCGCCCGCAGGTGGTCGGGGCCGAGCGTCGAGGCCGGGAACAGCTTCACCGCGTCGGCGCCGGCCTCGACCGCCCGCACGGCCTCGGTCGGCGTCGTCGCGCCCGGCGCGACCACCAGCCCGTGGCGCCGGCAGGTCTCGACCACGCCGGCATCGAGGTGGGGCGAGAGGACGAAGTCGGCGCCCGCGGTGGCGGCGCGGGCCGCCGTCGAGGCCTCGAGGACGGTCCCGGCCCCGACCAGAAGCTCGTCCGGGTCGAACGCCGCCCGCACCTCGGCGAGGGCGGCCAGCGCGCCGGGGCTGTCGATCGTCACCTCGACCGCGGGCACGCCGCCGGACCGCAGGGCGTCGGCGGTCTCGACCGCGGCGTCCGGGGGCACGTCGCGCATCACCGCCACCACGCCGCCGTCGGCGATCCGCGAGAGCGTTCGGACGCGGGAGAGCGTCATGCCCGTCGGTCGGACCCGGCGCACAAGAGCGCGCCGGCCGTCCGGGCGGGCGGCCGGACCGTGCCGGATCGGCCCCCGCTCACTCCGTCCGGGGGATCGCGACCGCGCCCGCGGCGAGGACGACCGCCGCGAGCGCGGCGAGGACGGCCAGCGAGAGCGCCGCGGCCCCGGGACGGGAACCGACGGCCGCCCGCGCGCCCCGCGCGAAGTGGGTGAGCGGCGAGAGCCCGATCAGGGGCCGGAACCACGCCGGGAGGAGCGCGGGTGGGACGAACGTCTCCGAGAGAAAAAGCAGCGGGAGCGCAACGGCGTTCGAGGCGGCGATCACGCCGTCCTGCGAGCCGGCGGCGCGCCCGAGCAGCGCCCCGACCCCGCAGAACAGCGCCACCCCGGCGACGACGAGGGGCGCGAGCAGGGCGAGCGCGGGCGAGACGACGACCGCCGCACCGGTCAGCGCGACCGTCAGCGCGAGCACGAGCGCGGCCGCCAGCCCGATGATCGCGACGTTGACCAGCGTGCGTGCGCTCAGCCACTCCCAGCGCCGCAGCGGCGTGGTCGCCAGCTTCTCGAACCGGCCGTCCGTCCGGTGGCGGGCGACGGTCGAGCCGACCCGCGACAGCGGGGTGAACAGCACGACCACGGCGATGTAGCCGGGGACGTAGTAGACCGGGGGGCGGGCGAACAGCCCGCCGCCGGTCGGCCGGGTCTGGACCAGCGCCCCGAAGATGACGACGATCAACAGGGGAAAGAGGAAGGTGAAAAACACCGCCGTGCGCCGCCGGAGGAACGAGCGACGGGCGGCGACGAACTCGGCGGCGATCCGGCCGGCGCGGCTCACGGCCGGCCCCCGTCGTCGGCGGTCGCCGGGTCGGGCTCCGGCGCGCAACGCCCCCCGCCCGGTCGGCCGGCGGCCGTCCCGGTCCCGTCCCCGTCGCCCGCGAGCGTCATGTAGACGTCCTCGAGGTCCGGCCGGCGCCAGGTCAGCGACTCGTAGGCGACCCCCGCCGATTCGAGGGCGGCGACGACCGCGCCCAGGTCGGTCGGGCCGACGCCGCTCACGACCAGCCCCCGCTCGGTGCGCTCGACCGGAAAGCCCGCGGCCGCGTCGGGAACGACACCGTCGCGCCCGCGGCCCGCGAGGCCCACCTCGAGGCGGCGCTCGCCGCCGTGGCGCGCGATCAGGTCCTCGGGCGGGCCGACGGCGACGAGGCGGCCGTCGGCGAGCAGCCCAACCCGATCGGCCAGGCGCTCGATCTCGTCCATCGCGTGGCTGGTGAGCAGGACGGTCGTTCCGCCGGCCGCGAGCTCGTCGAGGAGGGCGTGCAGCGCCCGGCGGCCGGCGGGGTCGATCCCCGCGGTGGGCTCGTCGAGCACGAGCAGGTCGGGATCGTTGACCAGCGCACAGGCCACGCAGGTCCGGCGGCGCTGGCCGCCCGAGAGCCGCTCGTACCAGGTGTCGGCGTCGTCGGCGAGGCCCACGTCCCGGAGGACGGTCGCCGGCTCCCGGGCGTCGTCGTAGAGACCGGCGTAGTAGCCGACGAGCTCGCGCGCGGTGAGGCGGGCCGGGGGGGCGAACGACTGCGGGAGCAGCCCGACCCGGTCGGCGTCGGCCCGGGAGGGTGGGCGACCGAAGGCCCGGACGCGGCCCTCGACGGCGACCGTGCCGGTCAGCGCGCGGACGAGCGTGGTCTTGCCGGCGCCGTTCGGGCCGATCAGGCCGAACGTCTCGCCCGGCCCGATCGACAGCGAGACGCCGTCGAGCGCGACGGTCTCGCCGTAGCGCTTGCGGACATCCTCGGCCGCCAGCACCTCCGCCATGCCCCGCACTGGTCGCGGTCCGGCGGTAAGGATTTCGTTCGCGCGCGACCGGTCAGCGGACGAACGGCCGCCAGTAGAGCAGCCCGACGGTGAGCAGGTAGACCGCCGTCGAGACGTCGTAGGGGACCGCGAGCGCGGCGCCCGCGACACCCGAGCCGGCGCCGAGCGCCCCCGTCGCGACCGAGGCGAGGATCGGCCACGAGCACGAGACACACGAGAGCAGCCCGAGCAGTCCGGGGAGTGCCCCCCCCAGACCGCCCGCGCCCTCGCCCCCGACGAGGGCGTCGACGACCGTGGCGTAGACGAGGTAAGCGAGCGCGGCGTAGCCGATCACCCGCGCGGGCATCAACACGACGGTGACGAGGTCGCCGGCGTAGATCGGCGCGGGGCCCCAGCCGGGCGGGAGCCACGCGATCCGGGCGCCCGTCGCGGTCGCGGGGGCACCGACCGCCGGGGCGACCAGCCCGCCCGCGACCGCGAGGGCGGCGAGGTAGACGACCGCGACGGCACCCGCCCGCCGGCGGACCGTGCGGTCGGCGGGGGCGACGCGGGTGGTCCGGACCGCCACGACGCCGACCACGATCCAGGCCAGCCCGTAGACGGCGAAGCGAGGCGTTCCGAGGCTGGCGTCGGTCGCGAGCACGTACGCGAGCGCGAGCAGGACGGCCGTGTTGGCGAACAGGAGCAGCCGGAGCAGCGAGCGGGGGTCGACCGGGGGCCGGGGGGCGTCGTGGCGCATCTCAGACCACCGTGGCGTCGACGACGACGGCGATCAGCAGGGCGCCGAGGTAGGCGTTCGAGGCGTGAAACGCCCGGAAGGCGGCCGACTCGCTGCGCTCGTAGTGGAGCCGGACGACGGCCCAGAGGAAGACCCCGCCCAGGACCACGCTCGTCAGCGCGTAGAGGACGCCGAGCGCGTCGACCGGCGCGAGCGCCGCCGCGGCGGCGAGGGTGGCGCCGAGGTAGTAGAGGACGTGTCGCCGGGCGGCGGTGGCGCCGTGGACGACGGGAAACATCGGGAAGCCGCCGCGCTCGTAGTCGTCGCGGTAGGCGAGCGCGAGGTTGTAGAAGTGCGCGGGCGTCCAGAGAAAGACCACGAGCGCGAGCGCCAGCCCGGCCGGACCGACGGTGCCGGTGACGGCCGCCCAGCCGATCAGCGCGGGGAGCGCGCCGGCCGCGCCGCCGACGACCGTGTTCTGGACGGTGTTGGGCTTGAGCAGGAGGGTGTAGACCACCGAGTAGAAGACGATGGCGACGAGCCCGAGCGCGGCCGCGAGGAGGTCGACGCTCGCGAACAGGACGAGCGAGCCCGCCGCGAGCAGGAGGCCGAACGCGACGGCGTTTCGCACCGGCACGAGATCGACGGCGAGCGCGCGGTCGCTGGTCCGGGCCATCCGGCGGTCGACGTCGCGCTCGAGGACGTGGTTGAACGTGCCGCTGGCGCCGATCGAGAGCACGCCACCTCCGAGCGTGGCGACGACCACGTGAGGCGTGAGACGCTCCCCGCCGGCGAGCGCCATCGCCGCGCCGGCGACCAGACAGAGCAGCCACATCAGCCGGGGCTTGGTCAGGCTCACGTACGCCCGGACGGTGGCGAGGAGGCCGGTCGCGCGGCCCCCGGCCGTGGCGACCGGCTCGCCCGGCGGACGCTCGAGGGCCGTGGGATCGACCCCGTCGTCGGTCGGATCGCCCGTCGCGCGCTCGAGTGTCCGGGCGAGCGCGACCACCAGGCCGCCGAAGATGGCGAGCCCCAGCGCGAGGTGGAGGCCGCTCCGAAGCGGCGTCGCGCCGGCGGCCCCGAGGGCGACGACCGCGCCGAGCGCGGCCTGGACGGGGTAGAGGAGGGCGGAGCCGGTGACGGCGAGACGGGTCCGGCGGTCGGCGTCGCCGCGCCAGACCGCGGCGGTCGTCGCGAGGACGAGCAGCCCGACGACGACGGCCACGAGCCGGTGGCCGAGCGCGAGCGCGCCGGCCGCGGTCGCCGGGAGGGAGGCGCCGTCGCCACAGGCCGGCCAGGCTGCGCAGGCGGCGGCGGCGTCGGTCACCGCCGTCGTCGCCCCGACGAGAAGCAGGAGGTAGACCCCCACAGCCGCCGCGGCGAGCAGCCCGGGCAGCGTGCCGGTGTCGGCACCGGGGGCGGGCCGGGTTCGGGTCACGGCCGTGGGCTTCGGCGCGACCGTATTTAGGCCCCGCGCTTCCGGGGGCGTCGGCCTCGCGTCGGCCGGTTCCGGTCCCGTCCGCCGAGCGCCAGGTACTTGTGGGGCTACTCCCAAGCCCCGGTCTATGAGACGGACGCGTCTGGGGCTGGTCGCGCTGTTCGGGGTGGTCGCGCTGGCCGTCGCCGTCGACCCCGTCGCGGCGCAGGCCTCGCGGTCGGCGGGGCTCATCAACGAGCTGAACGCCAAGCTCCTCTACATCGCGGTGCCGATCACGCTGCTCGTCGAGTTCATCCTCGTCTACACGATCGTCCGGTTCAAGGACAACGACGACCCCTCGCCGACCAAGGAGAACCGGCGTCTGGAGATCACCTGGACCGTCGCGACGGCCATCGTCCTCCTGTTCGTCGGCGTCGCCTCCTACGGCGTGCTCGCGAACGAGAACGTCACCCTCCAGTCCGACGCCCCGATCGCCCCCGACGAGAACGACGTGCTCGTCCACGCCGAGGCCTTCCAGTGGGGCTGGGACGTCCGCTACCCCCAGCACGGCAACGTCTCCGCACCGATGGGCGACAACGGCCCCCGGATCGTGGTGCCCGCGGACCAGGACCTCTACGTGACCGTCACCTCGCGCGACGTGATCCACGGTCTCCACGTCCCGAAGCTGGGGCTGAAACAGGACGCGATCCCCGGCCAGGAGAACACGATCAAGACCGTCCCGCTCGAGCCCGGCACCTACCAGGGCTACTGCACCGAGTACTGCGGCGTCGCCCACTCGCAGATGTACTTCTCGATCGAGGTGGTGCCCCAGGAGCAGTACGACGCGTTCGTCGCCGAACGGACCGAGGGCGCGAGCACCAACAGGTCGGCGGTCGAGGGCGGGTCTGCCCCGGTCGAGCCCGCAACCCGGTAGCGCCGGGGCCGGACGCTCAGTCGCCGCGCGCCTCGAGGATCCGGTCGACGATCCGACCGGTCGAGAGTAGCTCCCCCTCGTAGCGCGGCCGGCGCGCCGTGGCGCGCGCGACCGCGCAGTCGATGCCCCGGTCACACAGCGCGGCACGGATCCCCTCGGCGTCGTGGTGCTGGTCGTGGCCGAGCACGATACAGTCGGGCCGGAGGCGCTCGATCGGGACGAACACGTCCTCGGGGTCGCCGAGGTGGGCCTCGTCGACCGCCGCCAGTGCGCCGACGGTTTCACGACGCTGGCGGGCCGGGACGACCGGCGCCGGCTTGTGCGTGACGTTCGGCCGTCGGGCGACGATCACGTGGAGTTCGGTCCCCAGGTCGGCGGCCTCCTCGAGGTAGTGGACGTGACCGGGATGAAGGATGTCGAAGGTGCCCTGGGCGACGACCCGGTCGTAGCCGTCGCCGCCGGCCCCGTTCATAGCTCGGCGTCGATGTCTGCCTGCGTGAAGTCGAAGAACTCCTCGGGGTCGGGCAGGTCCACGTCGAGGACGGGCAGGTCGCGCTCGGCGCCGTCGCGGTCGAACGCCCGCCAGTCGTCGGGGCCGTAGGGCGAGCCGACGATGACGTGGACCGAGCCCTTGCCGAAGGTGGCGAGGTCGGCGTCGCTCGGCCGGAGCACGCCGTTCGGGTGAGAGTGGACCGAGCCGACCGCGAGGCGGTCGTTCGGGATCGCGTCCTCGCGGACGGTGGCGCTCACCGGGTTCGAGGTGGTGCCGGGCACGACGAGTACGTCGGTGACGACCAGGCCGTCGGCGTCGCGGTCGACGTCGAGCCGACCCGCCGGCTCGGCGCGCAGCAGGCCCATGTACTCGTCCGGGTGGGTCTCCTGCGAGGCCTCGAGGACGAACTGGAGGGTCTCGGCCGCGATACCGATCACCTCGCGCGACCGGAAGAGCCGCATACGATCGCTCGGGGCGGTCCGCAACTAAGCGTTGCGGTCGGGGCGACGCCGCCGCCCGTTTCTGCAAGGCTTATCACCGGCGACCCGCTTGAGAGCGTATGACCACAGGGAACGCCGACGGGACGACCGGGGATCGGCCGGTCGTCCACGACCTCGACCCCGACTGTACGGTCGAGGACCTCGAGGTCGGCGTCCGCTACCACGCCGAGGTGAACGGGGTGGTCGAGTACGGCGTCTTCGTCGACGTCTCCGACGAGGTGTCGGGGCTGGTCCACGAGTCCGTGCTCGACGGCGAGTACGAGGTCGACGACGAGTTCGTCGTCCGCCTCGACGAGATCAGGGAGAACGGCGACGTGGCCTTCGTCGAGGAGCCCCCGGCCGACTACCGGACCGAGCGGATCGTCCACGAGACCGACCCCACGGCCGTCGCCGAGCTCGAGACCGGGGCCGAGGTGACCGTCGAGGGCGAGGTCGTCCAGATCAAACAGACCGGCGGGCCGACCGTCTTCCGGGTCCGCGACGGCACCGGTATCGTCGCCTGTGCCGCCTTCGAGGAGGCTGGGGTCCGGGCCCACCCCGAGGTCGCGCTCGACGACGTGATCCGGGTCGACGGGACCGTCGAGGAGCACGAGGGCGACCGCCAGATCGAGGTGTCGTCGCTGACCCGGCTCGACGACGAGCGGGCGGGGCCGGTCGCCGAGCGGGTCGAGGCGGCGCTGGCGGAGCGCGCCACACCCCACGAGGTCGAGCCGCTGATCGACTGGTCGGCCTTCGAGTCGCTCCGGCCCGAGCTCGAGGGGGTGGCGCGGCTGCTCCGCCGGACGGTGCTCGACGGCCGCCCGATCCGGATCCGCCACCACGCCGACGGCGACGGGATGTGTGCGGCCCTGCCGGTCCAGGTCGCGCTCGAACGGTTCGTCCGCGCGGTCAACGGCGACGACGGCTCGGTCCGACACCTGGTCAAGCGCCTGCCGAGCAAGGCGCCGTTCTACGAGATGGAAGATGTCACCCGGGATCTGAACTTCGCGCTGGAGAGCCGGGCCCGCCACGGCCAGCAGCTCCCGCTGCTTCTGATGCTCGACAACGGCTCGACCGAGGAGGACGTCCCCGCCTACGAGAACCTCA
>CAZMLQ010000019.1:0-18716 GCA_964567195.1 uncultured Haloferacaceae archaeon
TGGGTCTTGGGCGGCGCGCGGTTGATCTCGTCGGCGAGCACGACGTTCGCGAACACCGGCCCCTCCTCGAAGCGGAACTCGGCCTCGCTCTCGTCGTAGACGTGGGTGCCGGTCACGTCCGCGGGGAGCAGGTCCGGGGTGAACTGGATCCGCGAGAACGTCAGCCCGAGCGCGCCGGCCGTGCTCCGCGCGGTCAGGGTCTTGCCCGTTCCGGGGGCGTCCTCGAGCAGCACGTGGCCCCGCGCCAACACCCCGAGCAACACCGTCTCGAGGAACGACCGGTCGGCGACGACCGCCTCGCCGACGGCGTCGAGCACGCGTCCGCAGGCGGCCTCCGCCTCCGTGAGATCCATACCGCTCACTGCGCCGCCCGCGGCAAAGCCCTGACGCCGCGCGAACCCGACACGCTCAGGTCGCCCGGACGCGTAGGAGAACGCGTGGAGCCCGTCGTCCTCGCCTTCCTCGTGGTACGTGTCCTGATCCTCGTCGTCGTCGCCTGGCTGTTGATCCGGGAGGCGCTGCGCGCACGCCGGCGCCGCCGCCGGCTCCTGCGCGAGAGCGACCGCGTCGCCGCTGCCGAGGAGTCCCCGTGATCCCGCCGGAACACGAACTTTCATCATAGTTCATCCGGTACGATCGGGCGATGCCCGTAGGTGTACGTCGCCCCGGCTGACGGCCGTACCGCCCGCCGACCGCCCCCACGACCCCCGATGGCGACGACAGCACACGACGAGCCCGAGACCGACGAGTCACCGCACGACGACCGACCCACCGACAGCGGACCCGTCCCGCTGGCGCCGCGTCACGGTCCCCGACCGTCGCGGCTCTAGACCAGCGGCTCCCCCCCTTCTACCACCCGTTCGCCGTCGAGTTCGAGCGTCGGCTCCGCCATCATCGCGTCGAAGTGGACGGGCGCGCGGCTGGTGCCGCCGAGGTTCGACGACGTGCCGATCCCCAGGTGGACGTTCCCCCAGCGGCCGTGGTCGTTCGAGAACTCGCCGTTGAACGACGGACACTCGGGGTTGAGCCCGACCGCGAGCTGTGCGATCCCGTAGACCGCGGGATCGTCGTGGGCGTCCCACGCCCGCTCGATCCGGTCGGCGGCCGCCCCGCCCTCGGTCGCGGTGACCGAGCCGTCGGTGATCTCGGCGCGGATCGGCTCGTCGACCACCCCGATGTCGAGGTTCGGCACCGCCCCGTCGAAGACGGCGACCCCCTCGGTCGTCCCCTCGACGGGGGCGACGTTGGCCTCGACGTGGACGAGCGCGGTGAACTCGCCGGGCTCCTCGACGATGCCCGAGTGGGCGTTGCCCGACCGGCCGGCGAGCGAGCAGGTCAGGTCGGTCCCCTGTGGCGAGGTGACCCGCGCCTCGTCGGCCGCGGTGAACCGGTCGGCGAGCGCCTCACACCGGGGGCGAAGCCCCTCGTAGTCGGCGTAGAGCCCGCCCGACCGGAGCTGTGACTCGGTGAACTTCACCATGCTCACGACCCGGGCGCCGGCGTCGAGCGCCGCGGCGGTCGCCTCGGAGTGGGTGATCGAGCGGTGGACGGGCGTGATCACCACGTCCGCCTCGCGCATCGCGGCCGCGACCGTGGCCGGCGGCTCGTTGCCGTCGTACTCGCGGGGGCTCATCGCGGCCATCGTCACCTCGGCCCCGCGCTCGGCCGCGACGGCCGCGACGTGATCGGCGACGTCGCGGACCCGCCAGTCGGTGACGACCAGCACCCGCTCGTCGGCCGCGATCCGCGCGCAGGTGTCGACGACGATCCCCGCTCCGACCGTCTCCTGGACGGCGTTTGTCATCGGGCCTCGCTCGCCCCCCGCCGACAAGAGCCTGCCGCCGGTGGCCGGCGGGCGGGCCCCCGATCGCGGCTCAACAGAGCAGGAGGTAGAGCCAGTAAGGGAGCCCGACGATCCCGTCCTCGTGGCCGATCGCGGGCGTCGAGCGCGCGGCCGCCTCGGCGGTCACCAACAGCCCGACCGGGGCGTCGTAGCGTCGACGGAAGGCCGCGAGCGCCGCCCGCGCGGTCTCGACGGTGCCCGGCCGGTAGGCCAGCGCGACGGGCACCGGCTCGTCGTCGACGGACACCACGTAGTCGACGACCCCCTCGTCGGCCTCCCAGAACGGGACGGGGAGTGCGGCCTCGGGATCGACGCCCTGGGCGGCGTTCAGCCCGTAGGCGAGTCGCATCGCGTGGTCGTAGCCCGCCACGCGGGCGTAGGCCGCCTCGACATCGAGGTCGTCGCGCACCGTCGCCGGCTCGGTCCCGGAGAGCGCGGTGACGAGACCGGTGTCGCGGAGGTAGAGCCGGACCCGCCGGGGCCGGTCGTTGTCGTACTCCGTGGGCGCGGTGAGCAGGTAGAGCGCCGACAGCGCCGGCAGGTAGCTGTCGGTGAGCGTCCGCCGGTCCACCTCGAAGAGGTCGGCCAGCGAGCGGTACGCGAGCGCCTCGCCGCGGGTGCGGGCGGCCAGTCCGCAGAGACGCTCAAGGTCGGCCGGCGTCCGGATCGACTCGACCGCGGGCACGTCCTGGTAGAGCGCGTTGCGCACGTCGTCCCGGACCCGCCCGAACGCCGCGGGGTCGAGACGCGTCGCGTCCGACACCGGGCCGTCCTCGCCGTAGGCGACCACCCCGCCCATCGCGAGGTAGTCGACGACCACCGACCGGATCCGGCGGGCGTCGTCCTCGACGCGCTCGCGCTTCTCGCGGAGTTCGGCCACGAACGGCTCGACGGCGCCGGTCCGTAGCGCACGCGGCAGGCTCCCCTCGCCCCGTCGGAGCGAGGTGGGGCTGACCCGCCGCGACTCGTCGGCCTCGAGGTCGGGGTAGAGCGAGAAGACGTAGTCGCGAAACTTCTCGGGCAGGATCGGCTGGACGTCCGTCGACGGCGCCGGCTCGACGCCGTCGAGTTCGCGCCCGATCTGGACCCCCGCGGTGGCGGTGACGACCGCGCTCCGGCCCGGCCGCCCGGCGACCAGCCGCGCCAGCGGCTCGCCCCACCCGGTCGCCCCCGGCTTCGAGCGGTGCTCGATCCGGTGGACGTCGTCGACGAGCAGGAAGTGAGACCCGGCGTCCTCGCCCGCCTCCCCGTCGGCCGCCCGCGAGAGCACCCGGGAGTCGTAGTAGCCGACGGCGCGTCGCAGCTGTTCGGCCGACCGGAGCTGGTAGAGTGGGTCGGCGTCGAACGGCAGGTAGAGGAACCGCTCTGGCGCGACGTTGCGTTCGACCACCTCGTGGCGGACGAACTCGTGGAGGAGCGTCGTCTTGCCCACCCCGCCACGACCGACCAGCGCCACGATGTCGGCCGCCGAGAGCTGACTCTCCGGCTCGTCCGGCCGGACGAGGTGATAGAAGTCGCTCCGGGGTCGGCGGGGGAGGCGCTCGAACACCCCCGCGTCGGCGCCGGCCGACCACCACGGGTTGTGCCGGCGGAGCCTGTCGAGCAGCGCGTTCTCGGCGTCGTTGTCGGCCATCCGTCGTCGTCCGAGGCAGAATCCACACTCGCATGATCCTTTTGGCTCGCGATCGCCCCCGCCGTCGTCGGACGACCACCGACAACGGACAATAGATTTATGATAATAGGCCCACACCGTCGTGACGCCGACGCCCTACAACGAACAACACGGTGTCGGTTATCCCTCGATGGCGGACGCTCTCCCCACGAATGAAACGGAACACGCGGATCCACGGCGACGACGGCGGAGTCGAGGCGGCGACCGACGGCGCGGGCGGCGACGGCGAGCGGGTCGATCTGACGGTGACGTTCCTCTCGCGTCGCCGTCTGGAGACCGACCACGGGGCGGTCAAGCGGCTGTTGGTGTCGACGCCGGCGGCCGAGGAGCCCCGCGCCGTCCTCCTGCCGGAGCGGATCCGGGGGCGGGCGCTCGGGCTCCTGACCGGCCGGCGCTACCGCCTCTCGGACGGGGTGGTCTGTCGGCCGCCGGCGACGCTTGACGCCCCGCCGGACGAGTCGCGCTGTCGGGCCTGTGGCGGGCGACGCCGGCGTGCGGGCGCGATCGATCGCTTCCCGCGCGCGGTCGGGGCGGCGGCCACGGCCGCCGAGACCGACGCGGCGCTCGTGGTCGCGGACGAGCGGACCGACCTCTCCCGGGCCGACGAGCCGGCGCCCCGACGGAGCCGGGCTGGACCCGGGGCTCCGGACGGGACGGTCTGTCGGCGCTGTGGTCGGCGAACGGAGCACTGAGCCCGACGGAGCCGCCCCCCCGACGACGACTCGCCGCGCACACCCCCGGGGCGCGCGGCCGGACCGACGCCGGTAACGGCCGGCGTCGCACACCTATCTATCGGTGCCGGAGTGATAAGCGTACCCACTCCGATCGCGACCAGTTTCACTTCCGCCGCGCTAGGCTCGCCTACAAGCCCGCGGGAGACCGACCGGAGCCATGGGCATCGCGACCACCACCGCGGGCGATCGGACCGACGACCGCTCTCTGGACGTGACCGACCTCCCGGCCGAGCAGGTCGCGGCGTACGCTCGCGCCCAGCCGACCGAGCGCCTCCACCTGGAGCGCCGGGGCGCGCGGACCTACCTCGTCGCGTCCGGGTAGCGCCGGCGCGACGCGGATTTATACCGCCGACGCCTCTCGTGGAGGCGTGGACGTCGCGATCCTGACCGTCGGCGACGAGTTGCTCGCCGGCGACACCGAGAACACGAACGCCACCTGGCTGGCCGACCGGCTGACTGGTCGGGGTGTGACCGTCGCCCGGATCCTCGTCGTCCCCGACGAGCCGGCGGTGCTCGAGCGCCGTCTGCGCGACTGGGCCGACCGGTTCGACCGCGTCGTCGTCACCGGCGGGCTCGGTGGCACCCACGACGACGTCACCGTCGACGCGGTCGCGGCCGCGTTCGACCGCGACCTCGTCGTGCTCCCCGACGTCGAGCGCGACGTGGCCGAGACGGTGGCGACCTACCGCGAGGAGCGGCCCGACCTGACCGAGCGCTACCCCGACCTCGCCGTCGAGACCGAGGCGTGGGCGGCTCTGCCCGAGGGCTGTCGACCCCTCCTCAACCCCGTCGGGCTCTGTCCCGGCTGCGTCGTCGAGAACGTCGTCGTCCTGCCCGGCCCGCCCGACGAGATGCGGGCGATCTTCGACCGCGTCGCCGACGAGTTCGACGGCTCGACCGTCTCCGAGACGTTCGAGACCCCGGCCCCGGAGGGCGCGGTCGCGGGCCCGGTCGACGAGGCCCGCGCGCGCTTCGACGTGACCGTCGGCAGCTACCCCCGGCGCGGCGCCGACCACAACCGGCTGAAGCTGATCGGCGACGACCCCGAGGAGGTGGCGGCCGCCCGCGACTGGCTCCGCGACCGGGTCGAGACGGTCGACTGACCGCGCGCGACCCCGACCGGCGGGCGAAACGCTTGAGCCGCCGGCGCCGCTCCCTGCGAGCGTGTCCCACGCGCCCTCGCCCGCCCGCTTTGCCGCCGCGCTGGCCCGCCGGGACGCCGCCGGGCGCGCACGCTTTCTCGCCGCGCTGGAGCGGGCCCGCGGCCGCGAGGCCCGGGTCTCGGGCTCGCTCGTCCGGGTGACCGTGGCGGGTCGGACCCGCCTGATCGCGGTCCACGATCCGGCCCCCGGCCCGCTCCGTGGCTCGATCCCCCGCCCCGAGGGGCTGGCTCTCGACGACCTCGACGCGGTGGTCTCGCCCCGCCGCGATCCGGGCCTCGACCTCCCGGGCGGCGTCGCGCTCCGCGACGCCGGCGACCTCCGGGCGGCGACGCTGTACGCGGTCCCCCCGGCCGCCCGGGACGACCTCCTCGATCGACTGGCCCCCGACACCGGGGGCCGCCCCGGCCGGCCACCGGCCGTCGAGACGGCGCTCGTGGCCGTCGCCGCCCTCCTGCTGGTCGTGGCGCTCGTGGCCGCCCCGTCGACCGTTGGGGGTGGCGTGGCGCGCGACGGCCCGGACCGGCCGACCGTCTCGGCCCCTCCGGCCGCGACGGGCGACCGGAGCGCGAGCCCCGACCGGACCGACGACGGGCCGGCGCCGACGGCGACCGGCGCGGGGCTGCCGCCGTGGGTGAACCTCCCGCCCGGCGTGGCGCGCGACGGCGTGACCGACGAGCGCGCGCTCGCCGCCGCCCACACCCGGGCGGTCCGGTCCCGGTCGTACCGGCTGACCGTCACCCACCGCGAGTACGCCGACGGCCGCCCGACCGCGGTCCGGACGGAGACGGTCGTGGTCGGGGCCGACGGGCGCTACGCCTCGCGGATCCGGGGCTTCGGTCGTCTCACCGAGCGCAGCCTCGTCCTCTCGCGCGCCGAGTGGTACGCCGCCGGGCCCGACGGGGCGCGCTTTCGTCGCCCGGTCGATCCCGCGACCGCCCGGGCCGACGGCCCGGTCGAGCGGATCGGTCCCGACGACGGCGGCGCCCGCTTCGCCGCGCGCGTCGAGCGTTACCTGGTGTGGTCGCTCTCGGTGCGCTCCTCGCGGGTCGCGGACGTCCGCCGGGCCGACGGCCGATCGTACGTCTGGCTGACCTACCGGGGCGACGACTACGCCGGCGTCGCCGCCGTGAACGGGAGCGCGGCCGTCGACGCCCGGGGGACGGTCCACGAGCTCCGCCGTCGGTACGCGGTCCCCGACCGCGACGGCGTCACCGTCGCGGTGACCGTCCGCTACGACCGGGTGGGCGAGGCGACCGTCGGCCGGCCCTCGTGGGTGCCGGCGAACGGGACCGCCGTCGGCTCGAACGCGACGTCCCCCGCGGTGACGGCCTGAGCCGAGCCGGGTCGCTTATGCTCTCGGCCGTCCGCGACCAGGACATGCCAGGCGACGACGGTCTGCTGGCGATTCTCGACCCCGAGTCGGTCGCCGACACCCCGCCCGAACGGCTGCTCACCGTCCCGCGCGCGACCCTCGGCATCCACGCCGCCGTCGCGGCCCTGCTCGTCGGCTTCGGCGCCGTCGCCGCAGCCGGCGGCCAGCTCGTCCAGGCGGTCATCGTCGGGGGGATCGGCGGCATGATCCTCGTCGCCGGCTGGGCCGGCGGCCGGATGGCCGCCCGGCGCTAGCCCGTCGCGTTCGTCCCCGTCCGCGCCCCCGGCCGGCCGAGCCACGCCGGCCGCTCGACGGTCGCGGTCCCCAGCGCCCGGTACTCGAAGCCGACGACCGCGACCACGTCGCGCTCGGGCAGGCGGTGGCTGCGCCACACCAGCCCGTCCGCCCGGACCGGCGCCGTCGCCGACTCGGACGCGGTGCCGGGCCAGGGGTCGCCCTCGGCCTCGATCCGCACCGCCGCGTCCGTCCCGGCCGGATCGACCGTCGTGCGCTCGACCGAGAGATACCACGAGACGAGCCGCGCCGCGCGGTTCGCGTACCGCTCGATCGCGCTCTCGCCCCCGGTACCGGGTGCCGTCCCGTCTGCCACCGGCGTGCGCTCGACGCCCTCGTCGGTCGGCTCGTGCCGCGTCCGGCCGTCGGCGGAGACGTCGCCGCCGACGGTCGGCACCGTCCCGAGGACCGGCCCCGCGTCCGCGACCCGGCTGGCGTAGCGGGGCGGCCCAGCCACGTCACGGTCCGGCGTCGCGCCGCCACCGGCCGGCCCCGGTAGTACTCCCGGTAGGTGAGCGTCCACCGGTACCGCCGGTCGGCGAGCGCCGCGTCGATCCGCGAGCGGCTCCGATCGCCCACACCCGGGCGTGGGCCCGGAGGTACTCACCCTTTCGCCCGCCCGGGACCGAAACCCATTAGACGGCCGCCACCGACCCACGTGACGAGCCGAGGTAGCCTAGCCCGGCCAAGGCGGTTGATTCGAGATCAACTGTCCGAGAGGACTCGGGAGTTCAAATCTCCCCCTCGGCGCTCTCGCAGCGTCGCGCTCGCCCCGAGGTGATCCGACGTCTCGGCCGTCCCGAACGTCGTGGCGTCGGCCACGCCGATCCCGCGCGCGAACGCGTGGTCGACTCGCCGCGTCGGTGCCGACGGCCGTGCCCGCCCTCGCGCCGGCCGCGGCGGTCGCCCACGCGTCGGTGTGGCCGTCTGCCAGCAACGCGGGCCGGCGCCCCGTCCGACGTCGAGTGATCGACCGTCGCACACACCGCCGGCCGGGAAGCGCCACGCCCCGGGAGAGCGTGAGCGACCGGGCGGCGACGAGCTGCGCCGGCCCGGTGACGAGCGCGAGGGGGGCGGTCGGGGCCGGCCCGGCGGTCGAGACGTCGAGCACGAACGGCCGGGTGACCGCGCGGCCGGTCGCGAGGGTTCAGAGCGCGACGGCGAGGGCGACGCGGACGAGCGCGGGGCGGCCGGACGACACCCGGTCGCGCCTCGGTGCCCGCGTGACCCGACCCCGTCGGCGCTACCCCTCGCGTGTCACCTCCACCGCGCTGTGTTTGTACTCCGGGATGTGTGCCACCGGATCGAGCGCGTCCCCCGTCAGCGAGTTGACCAGCACCTCGGCCCGGTGGAAGGTGAGAAAGACCGTCCCCGGCCGGACCGAGGGTGTCACGTCGGCGGGTGCGGTGACGGTCCCGCGGTCGTTCGCCACCCGGACGCGGTCGCCGTCCGCGATCCCCCGGGCGTCGGCGTCGTCGGGGTGGATCCGGAGCGCCTCCTCGTCGGTCAGCCGGACGAGCGTGCCCGAGCGCCGGGTCAGGGCGCCGCTGTTGAACTGCTGGAGCACCCGGCCGGTGGTGAGCACCAGGTCGTCCTCGGCGAGGTCGTCGGCCGGGGGGACGTGCTCGACGGGGACCAGCGGCGCGGTCCGGTCGCCCGAGGCGAACCGCTCGCGGTGGAGCACGTCCGTCCCCGCGTCGGCGCCCTCGGGGTGGGGCCAGCGCCGGTAGCCGTCGCCGATCGCCTCGTAGGAGATGCCGGCGTAGATCGGCGAGAGCCGGGTGAGCTCGTCGAAGACGACCGTGGGCTCGGTCGCCGCGAACGCCTCGGGGTGGTCGGTCAGCCGACGGCCGAGTTCGCCGAGGATCGCGAGGTCGCGCCGGGCGTCGCCCGGCGGCGGGCCGGACTCGCGCATCCGCATCACCCGCCGGTCGGTGTTGGTGACGGTGCCGGCCTTCTCGGCCCAGGCGCTCCCCGGCAACACCACGTCGGCGTGGGCGACGGTCTCGGTCTCGAAGAGGTCGATCACGACCAGCAGGTCCAGCCGGTCGAGCGCCGCCCGGATCCGGTTCTGGTTGGGCTCGGTGACCGCGGGGTTCTCGCCGAGGACGACCAGCGCCCGGATCTCGTCGCCGGCGCGGTGGGTCATCTCCACCTCGGTGAGCCCGGGCTCGGCCGGCGGCTCGGCCCCCCAGACCTCGGCGACCGCGGCGCGCGCGCCGGGGTCGGTCACGTCGCGATAGCCCGGCAGCGAGTCGGGGAGCGCGCCCACGTCGCTCGCCCCCTGGACGTTGTTCTGGCCCCGCAGGGGGTTGACACCGGTGCCCTGGCGGCCGACGTTGCCGGTCAGCAGCGCGAGGTTCAACAGGGCGTGGACGTTGTCGGTGCCACAGTGGTGCTGGCTCATGCCCATGCCGGTGAACGCGGCCGCCCGGTCGGCCTCCCCGTAGGCCCGCGCGGCCGCCCGGAGCGCGTCGGGCTCGACGCCCGCCTCGCGGGCGTTCGCGTCGACGTCGACGCCGGCGAGGTGCTCGCCGAGCGCGCCGATCCCGGTCGTGCGCTCGGCGACGAACGACCGGTCGATCAGGTCGGACTCGACGATCACGGCCGCCATCGCGTTCAACAGCGGGATGTCGTAGCCCGGCCGCACCGGCAGGTGGTGGTCGGCCTCCGCGGTCGTCCGCGTCTCCCGCGGATCGACGCCGATCAGGGTCGTCCCGTCGCGCATGGCGGGGGCGAGATACGACTGGAAGACGATCGGGTGCTGGGCGGCGGGGTTGGCGCCGGTCACGAGAAAGCAGTCGGCCTCGCCCAGATCCTCGAGCGAGTTGGTCATCGCGCCGGCACCGAACCGGTCGGCCATCGCCGCCACCGTCGAGGAGTGACAGAGCCGCGCGCAGTTGTCGACGCTGTTGGTGCCGAGCAGACGCGCGAGCTTCGCGAGGCGGTAGTTCTCCTCGTTCGTGCAGTTCGAGGAGGCGAGCACGCCGACCGCCGTCGGCCCGTGCTCGGCGACGATCCGGCCGACCTCGCGTTCGATCCGGTCGAACGCCGCCGCCCACGGCGCGGTGACGAACGCCCCGGACTCCCTGACCAGCGGCCGGGTGAGGCGGTCGTCGTCGGTGACGTGCTCGAACGCGGCGACCCCCTTCGGGCAGACCTCGCCCCGGGTGTTGACCGGCGCCTCCCAGCCGGTCGCCTTCCCCGTCCCGGGGGCGTACTCGATCCCACAGCCCACGCCACAGAACGGACAGACGCTCCGGACCGCCTCGAACTGCCGGTCGGACGACCCCTCGGACATACGCCGCGTCTCGGCGCGTCGGGACATGAATCCGCACGGCGTTCCCGGGACGCGGGAACGTCGTCGGGCCCGCAAACGACTTGACAGCGGCCCCCCAACGGTGTGGCTATGCGACTGCTGGTCGCGGTGGACGGCTCGGAGCCGAGCGACGCCGCCCTCGAGCACGCGCTGGCGCTCGCCGCGGCGACCGGCGGATCGGTCACCGCGGTCCACGCGGTCGATCCGGCGGTCCACGCGAGCGCCGGCGGCGACCCGGGCGGTGGCCCGGACGAGCGGGCCGACCGGTTCGTCCTCGAGGGCGAGGCCGAGGCCGAGGAGCGAGCCCAGCGCCTGCTCGACGAGGCCGCCGACGCGGCCGCCGCCGACGGACTGTCGATCGAGACGGAGATCGTCCATGGCGATCCCCGGGCGGTGATCCCAGACCTCGCCGCGACCGAGGGCTACGACGGCGTGGTCGTCGGCCACCGCGGGCTCTCGGAGCGCCGGGAGCGCGTGCTCGGCAGCGTCGCCAAGTCGTTCGTCGAGCGCTCGACCGTCCCCGTCACCGTCGTCCGGTGACGCCGGGCAGGGTCGCCTGCTCGGCCTCCGCCGTCCCGCCGTCGCCGGGTGCGCCCGCCGGCGCCGGCCGCCGCCGCCCGATCAGGTAGCCGTCCGCGCCCGTCCCGTCGTCCGGGTTGGCCGCCCGGACCCACACCCGGCGGTCGCCGTCGACCGACAGCCCGCGGGCCCACGCCTCGGCGTCGGCCCGCGCCGGGAACCGGCGGCGCGGCCCGCCGCGGTTCACCGCCGCCCCGACCGCACCGTTGGTCCGCCGGGCGGAGCCTTTCACGTCCAGCACGTACTCGCCCACACCGTCACCGACGGCTGCCGGCCACTTGGACCGTTCGGGAGCGGTGACTGAAACGCCGGTTCGACCCTCCGTCGGGGTTTTGCGTGCCGGCCCGGACGATCCGGGCGTGTCCCGGCCGGTCGCGTCCGTCCTCGCCGCGGCGCTGGTCGTCCTCGCCGGCTGTGGCGGGGTCGCGACGCCCGAGACGCCCGCGTCGTCTCCCACCCCCGCCACGTCGCCGTCGCCGCCGTCCGCACCCGCGCCGCCGTCTGCCGGCCCCGGAACGGGTGCGGGGACGGCCGGGCCGGCGCCCGACCGGCTGAGCGCCGACCGGGCCGTCGCCCACGCCCGCCGGCTGGAGCGGACCCGGACCGGCGCGACCGCGTGTGGTGCTCGCTTCGACCGCTGGGTGGCCGGGGGCTACTACGTCGTCGCCGACTGCCGGGGGGCCGCCCCGGCGGTCTACCGGATCGACGCCACCGGCTCGCGGACCGTCGCGCTCGACCAGCCCCGCCCCCACCGCGTCTACCGCGGGCCGGCCGGCACGCCGACGCTCGATCGCGCGCGCGACGTGGCGGTCGTCGCCCTCGGCGACGCGCCGGCCGACCTCTCGGTCCGGGTCCGCTACGCCGGGCCCGTCGGGGACGAGCGCCCCGCCACGGTGGCTCCGAACGCGACGCCGCCCGCCGACGGACCGACGGCCGCCGTGGCCGAGGTCGCGGCCGCGCCGGGCGACGGCGTCAGGCTCCGGCGGGTCGTCGCCCGCCCCGGTCGCTACCGGGTCGTCGCCCGGACGGCCGACGGCCGGGTGGCCCGAGCCACCTGGACCGTGGACGCGGGCTCACGGTCGGATCTCGCGGTCTACGTCGACCCCTCGGGGCGACTGACCGTTCGCGCCGTTGCCCTCTAGCCGGAGCCGGTCGCCCGGCGCCACCCCGTCGGCCGCGCCCGCGGGCAGTTCGTACACCCGGTCGGCCGCGGCGCTTCCCAGTCCGGTCCAGGCCGCCAGCCGGTCGACCCGGCGGACCTCACCCGCGACGGTCCAGACGGCGTCGATGGCGACGGGGACGAACAGCATGTGCAGGCGTCGGGTGGCGACGCGGTCGAACGGGAACGCGAGCGCGTAGCCGTCGGGGACCGACCGCCGGAACATCAGCCCCCTGGCGCGGGCGAGCACGGAGTCGGCCACCTCGACCCGGGTGGCCAGGGTCCGGCCGTCCTCCCCCGTCGCCGGTTCGTGGACGAGTCGCACGGCCACCGCTGGTCCGCTCGCGGGCAAGTAGCTTCCGGCCGGCGGGCGCGGGATTCAACCCGCGGGCGCCCCTAGGCCGGCCATGGAGGAGACGCCGTCCGGAACGCCCGTCGGCGTGGACGACCCGTACGACCACGCCGGCCGGTGTGACCACCTGACCGGCGACGGTCGCTGTCGGTTCGCGCTGGAGCGGGCGGGCGACGACCCTGCCTTCGCCGCCGAGCGCCGCGTGGCAGACTACGACTGCGTCGCGGCCGCCGGCGAGTTCCGGGACTGCCCGCACTACCGCTCGACGACCGACGGCCGCGAGTGCGTGCGCTGTGGACTCTCTGAGCTCCGGCTGGCCCACGAGGACGCCCGCCCGCTGATCGAGGCCCACCACCTCTCGTACGGCGGCGAGAGCGAGAGCGAGGGCGAGGCCACGCCGAGTCACGAGATCACGGTCGCGCTCTGTCGCTGGTGTCACGGCCGCGTCCACGACGCCTGGGCGCGGATCGACGACGACGCCTCCCCGACGGCCGAGGCGCTGGCGGCGCGGGAGGCCCGCCGGAGCCGCGAGGTGGCGGAGTTCGGCTTCGCGTCGGCCGCCGAGCGCCGGGAGCGGCCGGACGGCTGAGCCGCCGGTCGCGACGGCCACGCCCCCGGGCGGCCGGTCCGATCAGCTTTTGCCCGCTGTCCGCGAACGACCTCACATGACGCGGGTCGCCGTGATCGACAACGACGGCCAGTTCACCCACCTCGAGCGCCGCGCGCTGCGCGACGTCGGCGCGGAGGCCGAGATCGTCGACCGATCGACGCCGCCGGCCGAGATCGATGCCGACGGGCTGGTGCTGTCGGGGGGGCCACACGACGCCGACGGCGCGCGCGCCCGGCCGTACCTCGATCTCGGGCTGCCGGTGCTCGGGATCTGTCTCGGCATGCAGGACGTGGCCGAGGCGCTGGGCGGTGCGACCGGGAGCGGCGAGTACGGCGGCTACGCCGACGTCGAGGTCGAGATCGAGGATCCCGACGACCCCGTGGTCGGCTCGCTCGCCCCCAGCACCCGGACCTGGGCGAGTCACGCCGACGAGGTCAAGCGCCTGCCCGATGGTTTCGTCCGGACGGCGACCAGCGACGTCTGCCCGATCGAGGCGATAGCCGACGCCGACCGCGACCGATACGGCGTCCAGTGGCACCCCGAGGTGGCCCACACCGAGGAGGGCGAGGCGGTGTTCGAGAACTTCCTCGCGATCTGCGAGCGCCGGGCGTAGCCCCGCCCCGCCGGCCGGTCCCCGGCCGACGGCCGACCCAGGAAACTTTTGACCCGTGGCGGCGGAGCCGCGGGCGATGACGGCGACACAGAGCGACCTCGCCGGGCTGTCGCGGTTCGTCTTTCGCACCCCGAGCCCGTACGTGACGACGGGGGTCGCCCTGCTGCTCGCGGCGATGACGGGGGTGGCGGCGTTCGACTCCGGAGACGCCGCCGTCGCGACGAGCTGGCGGGGGCTGCTCTTTCTCGGTCGGGACGCCTGGGAGGGCGTGCTGTTCATCGGCGTGCCCACGGTGGTCGCCGCCGCCGCCACCACGGGCGTCGACCGGCTGGTCGGCGGCCGGCTCACCTACCGGCGCTCCTCGCTGCTCGCGCTTGTCTGTGAGGTGCTGGTCGTCGTGGCGGTCACCGCCGCCGGCGCCGTCGCCGTACTGACGCCACTCGATCAGCGGTTCGTCCTCGACGCGCTGGTGGTCGCGCTCGCCTCCGTCTTCGCCCTCCGCCTGCTGGTCGTGATGGCCGTCTCCGACACCGGGCTGCTCGCGGCGACGCTCCCCGCCAGCCTCCAGACCCTCGCCGCCGCCGCGATCCTGTTCGTCTACTCGGGCACCCTGCGCTTTCTCGAGGTCGGCGGCCCGCTCCTGCGGGCCTACCTGATGCCGTATCTCGCCCGGTCTGGCGAGGCCCCGAGCGAGCTCGCGGTCGTCGGGCCCGACCTGTTCGGCCTGCTCGGGCTCACCTGCGTGATCTACGCGCTCGCGGTCTACCTGTTCGTCCGGATCATCGACCGGCCGTGGCGCCGGTCGCTCGGCGTCTCCGTGCTCGATTTCCTCCGCGGGTTCGTCGGCCACGTCGCGGAGGGCACCCGCGAGCTGGAGGACTTCTTCGAACAGCTCGGCCAGGAGGCGGTCGTCCCCGTCACCGTGCTGGCCTTTCGCCGGCCCGACGGCACCGAGAAGGCGCGGTTCGTCCTGCCGATGATCCACCCCGGGCCGATGGGCGAGATCGGGGGCGGCAACCTGCCCGAGCGGGTGGCCCGCCGCGCCGAGGGGCTGGCCTTCCCGCCCCACGCCACCGCCGGCCACGACTTCAACCTCGTCACCGAGCGCGAGGTCGACGCCGTCCTCGACGCGGCCGACGACGCCCGCGCCCGCCTCGAGTACGCCGACGGCGCGAGCGGGCCCGTCCACGCCGAGCGCGGCGACGCGAGCGTGCTCGGCCAGGCCTTCGGCGACGGCGTACTGCTGGTCTCGACGTTCGCCCCCGCGCCCGCCGACGACGTCGAGTACGCGGTCGGGCTCTCGGCCGCCGCCGAGGCCCGCGTCGACGGGCTCGACGACGTCATGCTGGTCGACGCCCACAACTGCAACGACGGGCTTGAGGGGGCCGACCTCGGCCACGTCACCCCCGGCAGCCAGCGCTCGTTCGACATGCTCCGGGCGGCCGGCGACGCGGGCGCGGCGCTGGCCGACGCCGCCCGCGGGCCGCTCGCGCTGGGGACGGCCTGGGACCCGACCGACTGGGAGCCCCGCGACGGGATCGGCCCGCTCGGCGTGCGCGTGGCCGTCACCGACGTCGACGGCCGGACGACCGCCTACGTCCTCGTCGACGGCAACAACATGGAGCCCGGGCTGCGCGAGCGTCTGCTCGACGCGCTCGACGGCCGGGTCGACGCCGCCGAGGTGATGACCACCGACACCCACGTCGTCAACACCATCGAGGCCGACAACCAGGTCGGCGCCGCCATCGACGAGCGCGCGCTCGTCGACCTGGTCACCGAGCTGACCGACGAGGCCCTGGCCGACCGCGAGCCCGTCGCCGCCGGCACCGCGACCGAGCACGCCACGGTGACGGTGTTTGGCAACGACCGCACCGAGACCCTCGCCTCGCACGCCAACGCCGTCGTCTCGCTCGGGGGCGCGCTCGCGGGTGCCGTCGTCCTCGGCGCGATGGCGGTCAGCGTGCTCGTGTTCTTTCTCGCCTAGGCGCGCCCGAACAGCTCGTCGACCGCCGTCTCCGCCGCCTCGACCGCCGCCGCCGCGACCCGCTCGGCGTCGGCGTCGCTCGTCCCCGGCGGCGGGTTGAGGTAGACGTCGACCTCGAGCACGCCGTCCTCGAAGCCGACGGTCACGTCGAGATCCTCGAGTGCCGACTGCTTGTACTCGTCGAGGATCACGCCCCCGGCGGCCTCGGCGGCCGCCCGAACGACCGTCTCGTCGTCCGGCCCGTCGGCGTCGGTCGCGGCGCTACCGTCCGGATCCGGCTCCGACACGACGCCTCACTCGCCGCCGGCGCCCGGGCCCATCGGACCGGCCGGCCCGCCGCCCCCGCCCAGCAGCTGCTGGAGCTCCTGCTGGAGGTCCTCGAACTGCTCGCGGACCCGCTCTTCCTGCTTGCCGAGCTGCTCGACGCGGATCTCGAGGGTGTCGACCTTCTCCTTGAGGTCGTCGTGGGCGGCCCCGTACTCGGTCTCGACCAGGAGCTCGCCGACCTCGCGGTACATCGTCGCGTCCTCGTCGATCTCGTCGAGCGCCTCGAGCGCGGTCTGGGACTCGTTCAGCGCCGTCTCGGCCTGGCCCTTCTGGGCCGCGACCTGCTGTGCGGTCTCCTGGAGGTCCTGCAGCTCCTCGATCTTCTCCTGTGCCTCGGGCGGGAGGTTCCCCTGCATGGCCCGACGGTGGGCTGCCGTGGTGAAAAAGCCACGTATCTCGCGCTCAGACGCGCCCGTCCGCGTCGAGCCCCGCGACCCGCTCGGCGGTCGCGACCAGCCGCGTCCAGCTGGTACAGCCCGCCCGCAGCGCCACGGGGTCGTCGGCGGTCACCCGCAGCCGAACCGTCCGTCCCGACCGACCGACAGTCGTCCGCGAGCGGTCGTCCGCGACCGCGTCCACCTCGACCCGGAGACTCGCCGCGACCCGTCCGGCGCGGTCGCTCGTCGCGTAGGTGAACGTCAGGACGACCTCGTGATCGCGGTCGTGGTCGGTCCCGTCCGATCGACCGGCCACGCCGCTACTCGACCTCGATCTCTTTCACGTCGGGGCTGCGCTCTTTCAGCAGGACGCGGTGCCCGCAGTACGGACAGCGCACGCCGCCGTACTCGTCGAGTTCGACATCGCGCTTGCACCGCGAGCACTTGTAGCTCACCGGTCGGCCTCCGCGTCGGCGTCCTCGTCCTCGTCGGCGAGGGCAGCCCGGATCGAGCGCCGGACGCTCCGGCCGCCGGGGGTGCGGGGCCGGTAGGCCCCGCCGGTGAACAGTTCGCCCGTCTCCTCGTTGCGCCAGATGCCCGTGCCGACGCGGCTGACGTCGTCGCCGTCGACCTCCGCGGCGCGGGTGTCGGCCTCGATCTCCTTGACCCGGCGGCGGGCGACGCGGCCGTAGCGCGCGCCGAAGCGCCCGGCACTGCCGACGGAGCCGGAGTTTCGTCTCGCCATCGTGGCCATCCGTACTCCGGGATCACACAAGAGGGTTGCGAGTCGTGGCCCCGACCGCGGGTTCAGCGCCGGCGCGTCCGCCACAGCGACGCCCGGACGAACGCCGCCATGGTGTGGTACTCCTCGGGGACGAGCGCGGCGATCCGGCGGCGCAGCCGGGAGTAGACCGCCCCCGCGAGGAGCAGCCCGACCAGCCCCGCGCGGGCCGAGCCGTCCCAGCGCGCGAGCAGGGGCAGGGCGGCCAACAGACAGACCGCGAGGTCGGCGGTCGAGCCCTCGTGGACGAGGTGGCGGGCGGGCAGCCACCGCCCCCGGACGTGGTCGTAGACCGCCCGCTCCTCGCGCTCGCGCCACTGCCGGAGCGCCAGCCCCCCGCCGAGCAGGTCCATCCGGGCGTGGAGCGCGGCCGCCAGACAGCCCGCGGCGACCGCCACCGAGACCGCGCCGGGGGCGACGGCGGCGACCGCGACGGCCGCCGCCGCGGCCGCGGGCGCGAGCGACGGGAAGTGTAGCGTACGACGGTGCTCGAAGGCCACGTCGGCGTCGGGCACCAGCGAACCCAGCGTCGCACCAGCAAGCGCCGGCCCGGCCGCCGCCGGCCACGCCGCGGCCGCGGCCGTCCCGACCAGCAGGCCGACGACGGCGTGGGTGAACAGCATCACGGCCGCGCCCTCGTGCTCACGCCAGGTTGGCCTCCCCGAGCGCGTCGTTGAGATCCTCGCGCACCCGCTCGCCCGTCTCGCGGTCCCACGCGGTCGTGACCACGCGGTTCTCCTGGACGCTCGACCCGTCGCGAAGCAGGAGCCTGACGTTGCCGTTGGCGTCGGCGCGGGTCACCTTCGCCCGCAGCCCCGCCTGCGAGCCCGTGCCGCCGGCGTCGATGGGGCCCGGCACCAGCTTCTTGACGTGGGGGTGGCCCGCCACCACCCCGATCGCGCGGCGGCCGCCGCGCCCGCCGATGAGCGTGGTGTGACTCCCCCCGATCTTCTCGCCCGGCGGCCGGTCGATCACCTCCAGCGCCCGGTCGCCCCGGCCCCGCAGCGCCGCCGCCACGGGGTCGGCCTCGTCGACCCGGTAGAAGGGGTAGCGAAGCTGGGCCCGCGCCTCGCGCAGGGGGTCGCGCTCGCCGGCCGCGAACACCGTCTCCGGGCGCTTGCGCCTGATCTCGTCGGCCACCCGACCGGCGAAGTTCCGGAGCTGGACGGGCCGACGCTCCGCGTCGCGGTCCGGGGTGGTCGTCACCGCCGTCTCGCCCACGACCGTCTCGCCGTCCAGCATCGTCAGCGTCGCCCGCTCGGGACCGAACTCCGCGACGACCGCGTCGCAGTTGGCGGTGTGGCAGGTGAGACAGTAGTCGCCGGGCCGCTCCAGCGGCGTGCCACACCGCGCACACTCCATGGACCGGATTGTGCGCGGCCCCGCATAAGACCGTCCGTTCGCCGGCGGCGACGGGGCGTCGGGCCCGAACGCCAGCCCCTCGCTCGCCGCCGCGACGGCCACGCCCAGCCGCCAGCGTCGGGCTCCTCGGACCCCACGCCGGCCCGTTCCGGGGCCGCTCCGCGGGGACCGCCCG
>CAZMLQ010000019.1:18816-23255 GCA_964567195.1 uncultured Haloferacaceae archaeon
CCGCCCGTCCTCGCCACGGCGTTCTGGACGTGGCTCGGCCCCGTGATCCCGAGTGCGCCCGCGTCACCGACACGACGGCGGTCCGACAGGAGCGAGCGCGACCGGGTGGCCCCGGGGTCGGTCAGAGCGCGGTCGGCTCGACCTTCAGGTACTCCCTGAGCACCGCGGTCGCGTAGGCGCCACTCGGCAGCGCGAACGAGAGCACGAGCGGGTCGGTCCGGACCGCGACCGGCGTCCGGACGAGCACCGGCCGGCGGGTGCCGGCCGAGGCAAGCCCCGCCGGCAGGTCGAAGTCGCCCGGCGCCAGGTCGAGCCCGTCGAGCACCGTCCGTACCACGTCGCCGGGCGCGCCCGGCCCGAGGTCGGTCTCGGTGCCGACCAGCGGCGCGGTGACGAACGCCCGGCCCCGCCGGCAGTGGCGCGCGACCGCCCGCGCCTCGCGCTCGTCGGTCACCCGCTGTGACCGATCGACGTCCGGGACGACGACCGGCCCCGGCGCGTCGTCGTCGACGAAACAGACGGTGTCGCCGGGGACCGGCCGCGCGAGCGGGAGCCCGCGGCGCAGGCGCTCGCTCACCACCCGGTTGAAGACGTACGACTGCGCGGCGTTGACGAACAGCCGCCGGAGGCTCTCGGCGACGGCGTCGAGGGCGTCGTACCAGACCGCGTCGTCGGCCGCGGCGTCGGTCGGCGCGTCGGCGGCCGCGAGCCGGTGGAGCATCGCCCGCTCGTGGCGGAGCCGGCCGGGGACGCGCTCGAGTGTGGCCGCCCAGTCCGGCTCGGCGGCCTCGAACTGCGCCGCGACGACCCGGCGGGCCGCGCGGGTGTCGGCCGGCTCGTCGGGATGGGCGTCGGCGCAGTAGGCCCGCACCGCCCCCCGCGGGTCGTCGCGCGCGAGCGCCAGCCCGACCTCGTGGGTCACCGGCCGGACGCTCCCGAAGCGCTGGTGGCCGAAGTAGTTGGGGACCGCGACGATTGGATCGCCGTCGCCGTCGCCGTCGCCGCCGTCGGGCGGTCCGTCGTCGTCGGGCCACGCGAACGCCCGGAGCGCGTCGGTGATCGCCGCCGCGTTCGCCGGTCGCGTCGGCTCGCGCACCCGGATCTCGAACTCGTTGCCGGCGAGATCGCCGAACGACAGCGAGCGCCCCAGCCGGCCGACGACCGCGAGGTCGGCGTCCCGGAGCGCCGGGAGGTCGTCGGGCCCGACCCCCCGGACGGTGAACAGCTGGGTCGTGACGGCGTGTTTGTCCTTGGTGCCGGCCCAGCCGATCCGGCCCCGGCTCGCGCCCAGCCCGTCGGCCAGCCGGGCGACGAAGTCGTTGGTGTCCCAGCCGGTCAGCGTCGCGCGGACGAGCAGGTGTGGGTAGTCGCCGGGGTCGGCGTCGGCCGGTGCGGGCTCGACGCGCTCGATCTCGCGCACCCGGAAGTCCTCCGGGCGGTCGCGCAGCCGGCCGCCGACGCCGTCGGCGTCGCTCGCGTACCACTCGACGCCGACGACCCGCTCGCGCTCGGCCGACTCGCGCATGGCTCGGCGTCGCGGGCCGGCGACAAGAGCGCGTCGCTAGTAGAGCGAGAGCTCGCCCGTCACGCGGTCGACGGTCGCCTCCTCGCCCGGCCCGACCGCGAGCGCGGTGGCGGTGCCCGGCTCGAGCTGGGTGTGGCCGGCGTCGCGGACGACGGCGTGTGCCAGCCCCGCGCGCTCGGCGGCGTCGGCAAGCTCGAACAGCCGTGCCTCGCCGTCGACCCGCAACACGACCTTCTTCTGCCCGCTCCCCTTCCACGCCCGGCGGGTCCGCTCGTCGGCGTCCTCGTAGGCCGAGAGCGAGGCGTGTGCGACCTGTGCGGCCAGCTTCCCCTCGCCCATCCCGAGATCGCGCCGGGCGACGATGGCCTGTTTCATCTCACGGCCGGGCGATCGCGGCCCCCGGGCCTAAGCGTTCCGTCGCGACGCGGGGCCGCCGGTCGCGCGGACCGGGGAGTTTACACCCGTCCCCGGCGAGCGATCGTGTATGATCCTGGCCGACGTGGACCTGCTCGACCGGCTGGCGGCGGGGTCGCTGGTGGTCGAGCCGCTGGGCGACGTCGACCGGCAGGTCCAGCCGGCGAGCGTCGATCTGCGCCTCGGGACGGAGTTTCTGGAGTTCCAGCGGACGAACATCTCCTGCATCCACCCCGACCGGGCCGACGAGGTGGGCGAGTACGTCACCGAGACCGAGGTGCCCGAGGGCGAGGAGTTCATCCTCCACCCCGGCGACTTCGTGCTCGGCACGACCAAAGAGCGCGTCGAGGTGCCCCCCGACCTGCTGGCGACCGTCGAGGGGCGGTCGTCGCTGGGCCGGCTGGCGGTCGTCATCCACGCCACGGCGGGGATCGTCGATCCGGGCTACGAGGGCCAGATCACGCTGGAGCTGTCGAACCTCGGCACCGCGCCGGTCGCGCTGACGCCCGGGATGCGGATCTCACAGCTGGTGTTCACGGAGCTGACGCGGCCGGCCGACCGCCCCTACGGCGTCGAGCGCGGCTCGAAGTACCAGGGCCAGCGCGGGCCCCAGGCCTCGCGCATCGGCGAGGACCCCGAGTTCGCGCCCAAGGACCGATGAGGTTCGTCGAGGAGATCGTCGTCGACGAGTTCCTGCCGACGGTGCGGTCGATGCTGGCGGCCGCGCTGCGCGAGCGCGGGCTCACACAGGCCGAGGTGGCAGAGGCACTCGGGGTCAGCCAGTCGGCGGTCTCGAAGTACGCCCACGGCGGCGTGGGCCGGAACGAGCGGGTGGCCGGCCACGACCGCGTCCGCGAGACCGTCGAGCGGGTGGCCGACGGTCTCGCGACCGGCGACCTCAGCCGGGTCGGCGCGCTCGTCGAGCTCGAGGTGCTGGTGCGCGAACTCGAGTCGGGCGGGCTGTTGACCGACCTCCACGAGGCGGCCGAGCCGGGGCTGGCCGACCACGGCGGCTACGACGTCCACGACCCCGAGGGGGCGGTCCGGACCGCCGAGCAGGTGCGCTCGTCGGTGCGCCGGGGGCTGCGGACGCTCACCACCGCCGGCGGCTTCGCCGCCCGCATCCCCGCGGTCGGCTCGAACCTCGTCGAGTGTCTGCCCGACGCGACCGACATCGAGGACGTGGCGGGCGTGCCCGGCCGGATCTTCGACGTGAAGGGCCGGGCGACCGTGCCGGCCGACCCCGAGTTCGGCGTCAGCGGCCACGTCGCCGGCGTCCTGCTGGCCGCCCGCGCCGCCGGCCTGCCGGTCCGTGCCGCGCTCGACGTCGCCTACGAGCCGGACGCGCTCGCCGCCCTCGCCGACGCGGGGCTGGCGACCGTCGAGTTCGACCCCGCCGCCGACGCGGCCGACGACACCGTGCGCGCGGCCGTCGAGCGCGCCCTCGTCGACGCCGGCGCCGACGCCGGCGCCGAGTCGGCGGTCGTCTACCACACCGGCGCGGTCGGCGTCGAGCCGATCGTCTACGTGCTCGGTCCCGACGCGCCCGCGGTCGCGACGCTGGTGCGCGAGCGGCTCTGCTGAGACTTATGCCGGCGCCGGCCCTCCGGCCGGCCATGCGCGACGGCGCCGCGGCCGCCCAGTCGTTTTACTCCCGGTACGCCCGGCTCTACGACGCGCTGGCGCGTCACGGACCCGGGGTGCCCGCGCTCCGCGAGCGCCTGGTCGGGGCGGTCGACCCCCAGCCCGGCGACGTGGTGGTCGAGATGGGCTGTGGCACCGGCGCCAACCTGCCCTACCTCCGCGAGCGGGTCGGCCCCTCGGGGACCGTCGTGGGCGTCGACTTCGCGCCCGGCGTGCTCGCGGTGGCGCGCCGGCGGACCGCCGACCGGTCGAACGTCCACCTGGTCCGGGCCGACGCCGCCCGTCCGCCCGTCGCGGCCGCCGACCGCCTGCTCGCCTCGTTCGTCGTCGGCATGCTCCCCGACCCGGCGGCGGCCGTCCGGGACTGGGCCGGGCTGGTCCGGCCCGGCGGCGGGCTGGCGCTGCTCGATCTCGCGCGCTCGACCCGGCCGATCGGCCGGACGCTCAACCTGCTGTTCCGGGCGACGGTGATCGCCTCGACGCCGCCCGGCGCGCGAGCGCGCCCGACCCGCCGGCTCGATCGCCGCGTGGTCGCCGCCCACCGCGCGCTGTTCGACGCGACCCGACCCGCGGGGCGCTCGACCCACGCGTTCGGGTTCGCGCGGCTCTCGGCCGGACGCGTCTAGTCGTCGGCCGGGGGACGCGCGATCTCGACCGGCGCGGCGTCGACGCCGAGCTCGGCGATGGCGGCCTCGGCGGCGCGCTTGCCCGAGAGCAACATCGCGCCGAAGGTCGGACCCATCCGCGGGAGGCCGTGTGCGGTCGCCGTCGCCATCCCCGTCACCACCAGCCCGGGGTGGAGCGCGCCCGTCTCCTCGACGACCGCGTCCTCGCTCTCGCCGACCCACATCGAGCC
>CAZMLQ010000020.1:0-13821 GCA_964567195.1 uncultured Haloferacaceae archaeon
CATCGGCGGCGAGGAGGAGAAGATGGAGACCGAGACGCTGAAGCTGCTGGGCGCGTTCGACGGTGCGACGGTCGAGCACCACCCGGCCGCGGTCGCGGCCTCCTGCAACCGGATCCCTACCCTCGACGGCCACCTGGAGAACGTCTTCGTCGACCTGGCCGACGAGCCCACGCCCGAGGCCGTCGCGACCGCCCTGCGCGAGTACCCCGGAATCGACCTCCCCTCGGCCCCCGAGCGACCGATCCGGGTGTTCGACGAGCCCGACCGCCCCCAGCCCCGCCTCGACCGCAACGTCGACGGCGGCATGGGGATCGCGGTCGGCGGGATCACGACCACCGCGGCCGGCGTCCGCTACAACTGTCTGGCGCACAACACCCTCCGTGGCGCCGCGGGCGCCAGCCTGCTCAACGGCGAACTCCTCCTCGACCGGGGCTACCTGTCGGGCTAGCCGTCGCCTCCCCGCTCGACGCGTAGGCTCGCCCCGCCCTCGACGCCGGCCAGCGCCGACACGTCGTCGACGACCGCGACGACGGCCACCGGCGAGGCCGCCCGGGGCTCCCCGGCGCGCGAGGCCGGCGTTGGCCCCCAGAACAGACAGAGCGCGTCGCCCTGGGGCCAGTACGCCAGCGCTCCGACCGGCGGCGTCGCGGTCGCGTCCTCGGCCGGGACGTCGACCGGCACCCGGACGTACAGCTCGTCGCCCCACCGGGCGGCCTCGCCCCCGACCGGGAGCGCGTCTGCGAGGGCGGCGCGGGTCTCCGGGTTCGCGTCGACCCACGACGCGTCGAGGCACAGGTCGCCGACGTGGACTGCGAGGTCCGTCACGGCCCGGGCGTCGGGCGCCCGACCCTTCGCTCTACCGCCCCCCGGGTCGGCCCCCGACGGTGGTGTGGTAGTCACGTCCACGGCTGGTCGCCGCCGTGGGCGTGGCCTACACGCCCCGGACCCGGACGGTCCCGAGCGTCCCGAACGTCGCGGTCGCCGTCCCCCCGGCCGCGATCGGCCGGGGCTCGGTCAGGGTGCCCGTCGTGACGACCGCCCCGGGGCCGAGCCCGTCGGGCGCGTCGGCCAGCGCGTCCACCAGCCAGCCAAGCGCCCGCGTCGGGCCACCCATCGCCTCGGCGCCCACGCCCGTCGCCACCCGCTCGCCGTCGCGGGCGAGGTGGACCGCCTCGAACGCGAGCCCCTCGACCGGGACGGGCGCGCCCACGACCAGCGCGGCGGTGAAGCCGGTGTCGGCGACGGCGTCGACCGGCTCGAACGGCTCGGCCACCCGCCGGTCGACCACCTCGATCGCGGGCAGCGCCGCCCGCACGACCGCCCCCGCGACGGCCGCCGTCTCCGGCGCCCGGTCGAGCACGAGCGCCACCTCCGGCTCGACGCGGGGCTCGACCATCCCGCTCACGGCCACCGCGGGGTCGCGGCTCACGTCGGGCCCGAGCAGGCGGCCGTAGACCGGTTCGTCCAGCCCCGCCCGCTCGCGGACCTCGGGGTTGGTGTAGCCGAGCTTGTAGCCGACCGGCCGGCCCTCGCGGGCCGCGACGGCGGCGCGCTGGACGGCGTAGGCGTCGGCCGTCGTCAGGTCGTGTGTCGCCGACGGGGGGTCGATCCGTTCGCCGCGCTCGCGCGCCTCGGCCAGTCGCTCGCCCAGCGCGCTCCGGGTCGCCGCGTCGAGTGCCATGACCGCCCCACGGCCGGGGGCCACCTCAGTCCGGCGGGCGGGGTTTTATGCCGGGCGCCGGCGCCCGGTCGGACGTGTCGCTCATCCACGTCTGCCTGAACGTCGCCGACGCCGACGAGTCGATCGCGTTCTACGAGCAGTTCGGCTTCGAGGAGTCGTGGTCGTTCACCACGCCCGACGGCGAGACGGAGAACCGCTACGTCGCCGACGAGAACGGCGTCGAGATCCAGCTCGCCGAGACCGCGGGCGAGACCGAGTTCGAGGTCGGCACCGCGTGGGACCACCTCGCGCTCGGCGTCGACGACGTCGACGCGACGCTCGAACGGATCGACCACCACGGGCTGGTCGGCGAGCCCGGTCCCCAGCCCGCCGCCGGCGCCTACACCGCGTTCGTCGAGGATCCGGACGGCCACGTGGTCGAGCTGGTCGAACCGCTCGACGACTGAGGGGTGTGGTGGCGCGGGCACACGCCCGAGGAACGGCTATACCGTGGCCCGTCCAGCCACCGTCCGTGAACGACGACTCTGCCCTCCGGTCGTCCCGTCGTCCGAGCCGCCGCGCCGTCCTCGCCGGGACGGCCGGACTGGTCGGTCTCGCCGGCTGTGTCGGCGGCGGCGGGGCCGGCTCCGACCCCGGTGCCGACGCCGACGACGGTGGCTCGACCCCGGCTCCGGCCGCGACCGGCGCCGCCACGACGACCGGCGGCGGCCGGACGCTCGCGGACCACCCCGCGGGCCGCGACATCGACGCCCAGCCCCGCCTCGGCCCGCCGCCGGGCGAGGCGACCGCGACCGTCGTCGCCTTCGAGGACCCCTCCTGTCCCCGGTGTGCGGTCTTCGAGCAGCAGACGGTCCCGCGGATCCGCTCGGAGCTGGTCGAGCCGGGCGACGCCACCTTCGTCTTCCGTGGCTACCCCGTGGTCTACGAGTGGGGCGGCCCCGCGACCCGGGCGCTCGAGGCCACCTTCGAGCGCGACCTCGCGACCCACTGGGAGCTCGCGAGCCACTACTTCGACACCCAGGACGCGTTCTCGACCGCGAACGTGCTGGATCGGACCCGGTCGTTCCTGTCGGGGTCGGCCGTCGACGCCGACGCGGTCGTCGGGGCGGTCGAGGACGGCGCGGCCGACGCGGCGGTCGAGACCGACCTCGCGGCGGGCGAGGCCGCCGGCGCGACCGCGACGCCGTCGGTCTATCTCTTCCGCGACGGCGAGTACCGGACGAAGGCCGCCGGGAGCGTCAGCTTCTCCGTGGTAAAAAACGCGCTGGGGCTGTGAGCCGATGGCGACCGCACGCCTCCCACGGCTGCCGACCCGCCCGACCGACTGGCGGCTGATGGGCCGGACCGCGCGGCTGGTGCTCTCGATCCCCGGCTACGCCGCCGCGGCGCTTCTGGTCGCCGTCGGGAGCCTGACCGCGTTCGTCGTCTCGGGGAACCTCGCGCTCGTCGGCGACGTGGTCGTCGGCGGGGCGCTCCCGCTCGGGGCGCGGCTCTCGGTGCTGCTGGGGCTGTTTCCCTTCCTCGGCACCTCGTTCGGCCCGCTCCAGGGCGCCGTGCTGGTGCTGGTCGCGGCGTTGACCGGCCTCGACGTGTCGATGGTCGTCTACCACCTGCGCGAACACCGCGTCGGGCTGCGCGAGGGCGGCGGAAGCGCAGTGGGCGCGCTGTTGGGCACCCTCGGCGCCGGCTGTGCGGCCTGTGGCTCGGCCGTGCTCGCGGGCGTGCTCTCGCTGGTCGGCGCGGCCGGCCTGCTGACGCTGCTCCCGTTCGACGGGCTGGAGTTCGCGCTGCTGGCGCTGGTCGCGCTCGTGCTGTCGATCCACTGGCTCGCCGACGGCATGCGTGGCGGCGAGATAAACGGCTGTCCGGTCGATCTGGGCCGCTAGAGAATCCCCGCCGCCCGCGCCGTGTCGACGATGTCCCGGGCCATCTTGTTGGTCGCCTCGTCGACCATCTGGCCGTCGACCCGGACGGCACCTTTGCCCGCCTCCATCGCCTCGGCGTAGGCCTCGACGATCCGCTCGGCGCGCTCGGCCACCTCGGGGTCGGGGGCGAACACCTCGTTCGCGATCTCGATCTGGCTGGGGTGGATCGCCCACTTGCCGTCACAGCCCAGCATGTTCGCCCGCTCGGCCGAGGTGCGAAAGCCGTCGGTGTCGTCGATGTCGGCGTAGGGGCCGTCGAGACAGGGCAGCCCCGCGCTCTTGGCGGCCGCGTTACACTCCGAGAGCGCGTGGTGCCAGTAGTGGCCGGGGTAGTCGGGGAACTGGCCGATGTCCAGCCCGGGCGTGCCCATCGCGGCCGAGTAGTCGCCCGGCCCGAAGATGATCGAGGAGAGCCGATCGGAGGCGTGGGCGATCTCGTGGACGTTGTGCATCCCCTCGCCGTCCTCGATCTGGGGCTCGATCCCGACCGATCCGACCTCGAGGCCGGCGTTCACCTCGACCTGTTCGAGCAGGTTCTCGACGGTGTGGATCTCGCTCGCGCTCGCCACCTTCGGGACGATCACGTCGTCGATGGCCTCGCCCGCGGCCGAGATCACCTCGATCACGTCGTCGTACCACCAGCGGGTGTCGATCCCGTTGATCCGGTACGAGAGGATCTTCTCCGACCAGTCGTGGTCGTTGGCGGCCGCGATCAGGGGCTCGCGGGCGTCGGCTTTCGCGTTCGGTGCGACCGAGTCCTCGAGGTCGAGAAACACCTCGTCGGCGTCGCTGTCGGCCGCGCTCTCCATCATCCGCTCGTCGCTGGCCGGCGTCGCAAGCTGTGTGCGACGGAGCTCGACATCACTCATGTGCGAACTCACTCCACGGAAGCGCGGGTCATAAACGTTCAGCCGGCGGCAGCGACGCGTTCGGAAGCGGTACCGGTATCACCGGGGCCGGCGAGCGGGCCGTATGCGACTGGCACGCGTCGAGACCGACGAGGGAGACGTCACCGGCGAGTACCGCGACGGCGCGGTGGTGACCGACGACGGCCGCCACGAGGTCGGGGCGATCGCCGATCTCGCGGCCCCCTGCGAGCCGTCGGCCTGCTACTGCGTCGGGCGCAACTACGCCGCCACCATCGACAGCATGGGCTACGAGCGCCCGGACGAGCCCGACTTTTTCATCAAGCCGCCGGCGTCGGTCGTCGGTCCTGGCGATCCGGTCCCGTACCCCGCCTTCTCCGGGGAGGTGACCTACGCCGGCGAGCTCGCGGCCGTGATCGGCGAGCGCTGTCGCGACGTGGCCCCCGCCGACGTGCCCGCGGTCGTCCGGGGCTACACGGTGATGAACGACGTGGACGCGCTGGATCAGGGCTCCCGGACGGCGCGCAAGGCGTTCGACGCCTCCGGACCGCTGGGGCCGTGGATCGAGACCGACGTCGACCCGACGGCGATCGAGATGCACACCGACGTGGCCGGCGAGCGCCGCCAGGCGGCCTCGACCGAGCAGATGCTGTTCGATCCCTCCGAGGTGGTCGCGTACCTCTCCGAGCGGTTCGTCCTCCGGCCGGGCGACGTGGTGGCGTTCGGCAGCCCCGACAACCCCGGGCTGGTCGAGCCCGGCGACGAGGTGGCGATCACCTACGAGGGGATCGGCACGCTCAGAAACCGGATCACGCCGCCGCGGTAGGGCGGTCCGCCGACCCGACGACCCGCGAGTATCAGAACCGATAGACGGCCGACGGAACTATCCGGAGGGACCGCACCGTTCCGAACGGAGACGGATGACCGGGCTCAGGCGACGCCTCGGCGTCGGCTTTCTCGTCGCCAGCGGGACGACGCTCCTGCTGGCGGTCGCCTGGACGGCGACCCGGACCGGCCGGCTGGGCCCGGGCGCCGCCGTCGGCGGGCTGTCGGCGCTCTGTCTGGTCTCGACGCGGCTCTGGCTCCCCCGGAGCGGCCTGAGCGACGGCGCGATCTGGCGGGTCGCCGTCCACGGCGGGGTCGGCCTGGGACTGTTCGCGCTCGCCGAGGTGGCGCTGTTGATCGGCCGGTCGGCGGGCGCGCCCCTCGGACCGGGGGTGGTCGTCGCCAGCCGGGCGGTCGCGCTCGGCGGTGTCGTCGGCGTCGTGGTCGGCTGTCTGGTCGAAGGGAGCCGGGCGCTCGCCCGCCTCGAGGACCGGAACGCGATCCTCCGGCGCCTGCTGCGTCACGACCTGCGCAACGACGCGAACGTGGTGTTGGGTCACGCGCGCGAGATCGCGGCCGAGGGCGACCCCGACTCGCGCCGTCGCGCCGAGCGGATCGTCGACGCGGCGGAGTCGCTGGTCTCGCTCGGCACCGAGGCCCGCCGGCTCCAGCGCGAGTCCGACGCCGAACACCGCCACCACCGGCTCGGCCCCGCGGTCGACCGCGCCGTCGAGGCCGCCGACGGCGTCGTCCCCCACTGCGAGATCGAGACCGACGTCCCGCCCGGGACGACGGTGGCGGCGGCCGCCGACCTCGACCGACTGGTCGCCGGGCTGGTCGTCGTGGCCGCCGAGCGCGGCGCCCCCGAGCCCGACGTTCGGGTGCGCGTCGACCCGCCGACCTCGCTCTCGGGGCGGGTGGCGCTGCGCGTCCAGCATCTCGGCCCGGGCCTGCCCGCCGGCGCGCTCGGGACGCTCGTCGGCTCGGAGACCCCGCTCTCGCACGGCGACGGCGCCCGGCTCTGGACCGTCCGGCGCCGGCTGGAGGCGATCGAGGCCCCGGTGACGGTCCGGCCCCTGCCCGGCGGCGGCCGGGAGGTGGTCGTCTCGCTCCAGCGGAGCCGGCCGGTCGAGGGCGTCTCGGACCTGCTCGCCCGCGCCAGCGACACCTAGACCTACGGCCGGACCTGGTTCTCCAGGTCCTCGAAGCGGCCCGTCTCGTCGATCCGGTCGAGGTTGCGCGCCAGGAGCGTCGCCACCCGGTCGTGGTAGCGGGGCGTGTTGCCCGCGTTGTGGGGCGTGATCAGCGTCTCGTCGAACGACCAGAGCGGATGCTCGGCCGGCAGCGGCTCGGGATCGGTCACGTCGAGCGCGGCGCCCCGGAGCTCGTTCCAGCGGAGCGCGTCGACCAGCGCGTCGGTCACCACCACCTCGCCCCGGGCGACGTTGACGAGCGTGGCCGTCGGCGGGAGCGTCCGGAGCGCGTCGGCGTCGATCAGCCCCTCGGTCGTCCCGGTCAGCGGACAGGCGAGCACGAGGTGGTCGGTCCCCGCGAGCGCCTCGTGGAGGTCGTCGTAGCCGTAGGTCTCGTCGGTCGGCCCGCCCTTCGAGGGGGTGTGTCTGACGCCGACGGTCCGGACGTCGAAGCCGGCGAGGCGGTCGATCACGGCCTCGCCGATGGCGCCCATCCCGATCACGGTCACCGTCGAGCCGGCCAGCTCGTCGACGTGGAAGGACGACCAGACGCCGTCGGCGGCCTGCCGGCGCGCGCGGTCGAAGCCACGGACGAACGCGAGGATCGCCCCGAGCACGTGCTCGGCCACGTTCGGGCCGTGGACCCCCGAGGCGTTCGTCACCGCCACCCCCTGCTCGGCCAGGCGGCCGGTCGGCAGGTGGTCGGTGCCGGCGAAGACACAGGCGAACAGCGCGGGCGGCGAGCCGAGCGACCCGACGAGGTCGGGATCGATCCGCTCGCCGACCGCCACCGTCGCCCGCTCGAGCAGCACCCGCTCCTCGGCGGGGGTCCGCGCGACGGCGACGGTCCGGTCCGGTAGCTGTTCGCGCAGACGGGCGGCGAGGTCGGCGCCGGCCCGGCCGTGGATCTTGCTCCGCAGGACGACCACGTCGGGCGCCTCGTCGGCGGGGGCGTCGGGGGCTCCGGTCACGCCGACACCGCGCCCGGCCGGCTCTTGAATCTGGCCCCCGTCAGGAGCGGTAGAAGAGCCCGTCGACGACGGGCGTCCGGTCGGGATCGTCGTTCGACCGCCCGTTCGTCAGCGCCCGCCGGGTGACGAGCCGGCAGACGTACGAGCAGGCGGGCCAGTCGGCGAACGCGTCGTGGCCCCCCGAGCCGTCGTAGGCCGCCGCGAGGTCGACCGCGCCGGTCGCGCCCCGCTCGGTCCCCGGCGGGGTCGCGCCGCGGTCGACGCTTTCCGCCGCCAGCGACCGGGGCCAGACGCTCCCCGCGCCGGGCGCGGGGCCGTCGAGGGTGACCTCGTGGGCGCACAGGAACTCGTGATCGGCGGTGTACCGCACCGTCGCGCCGTCGGTCGCGTCACAGCCGACCGGCGACCCGTCGTCGCCGGCCACCGCGAGCGCGCGCACCGCGCGCCAGTTGTTGACGTAGATCGTCGCCTCGCCACGGCGCTCGACGTCCGCGGGGTCGGTGCTGGGCCGGCCGCTCCCGTCGTCGACGGTGGTCTCGAACGCGACCGTCACCGCGGCCCCGGACTCGGCGGCCGTCGGCTCGTCGCCCGCGGGAACCGACGGGGGCGCCCCGCCGGCGACGATCGCGGCCGTGTTCAGCCGGACCAGCGTCGGCCCGTAGCCGTCGCCGAGCAGGCCGACGCCGGTCGTCCGGACGACGGGAATCCAGCCGTTCGCGCGGGGATCGGCCTCGCCCGCGGTCGGCACGACCACCCGCGGATCGCCCGGATCGCCCGGATCGCCGCCGGTCGCGCCGGCCCCCGCGACCTGGACCGAGCGGACGGCCGGCGAGCGGGGGTCGCTCCCGACGAACTCCCGGGCGACCGTGGCGCGCTCGATCAGACTCCCCACCACCGGCTCCTCGTCGCTGCCGGCCCGGCAGAGAAATCGATACCACAGCGGCGCGTCCGTCTCGGGGTCGACCGCCGGCACGTAGCCGGCGAGGTCGACGCTCCCGGTGAACCCCCAGCCGGGCCCGCCGAGCCCCTCGCGGGCGTCGCGGATCGTCCCGCCCGCGTCGAGGTCGGCCGCGACGCTGAACGCGCCGACGTGGGTGAAAAGCGGGGGGTCGCCGGGAGACGGGGTCAGATCGACCGCCAGATCCTCGCAGTGACAGGCTCCGACGTTCTCGCGGCCGGGGTCGCGGCCCCGCTCGGACGGCTCGTCGAGCAGCGTCTCGCCCGCGGCGCTGGCCACCCGGAAGTAGAGGTCCGGACCACCGACGAGTTCGATCGGACCGAACGGGCTCGGCACGCGCTCGTAGGCCCCGACCGGGTAGTAGAGCAGGTAGTCGCCGTCGGCGCCGGTCGTCGCCGAGCCGAGGGTGTCGTCCTGGACGAGGTCGGCGTCGGCGACGGTGACGACGAGCCCCCGGAGCGGGTCGCCCGTCTCGCGGTCGGTCACCCGGCCGGCGACCGCGCCGACGCCGAGTTTGCGCAGGATCGCACACCACTGGCTGCGCGAGAGGGCGTGTTCGACGGTCGCGACGGCCCCGGTCTCGTCCGTCCGCCAGCGGGGCTGGACCGCGGTCACCGTCGCCTGGACCGGCCGGCCCTCGACCTCGCCGGCGGCGCTCAGCCGGACGTCGAGCGCGAACGCCTCGCCGTCGTAGTCGCCGTCGACGGTCGCCCGGAAGCGCCCGTCGGCGTCGGTCCGGGTCGTGGCCAGCGGCTCGCCAGTCCGGTCCGCCCCGTCGCCGTGGAGCCGGAAGGTCTCCTTCGAGCGGGCGGCCACGGCCCGGGCCGGATCGACCCCCTCGTCGAGGCGGTAGAGCCGGACCTCCGTGCCGGCCAGGGGCCGCTCGACGTCGGTACACAGGTGGGTCCACAGTCGGCCGTCGATGGTGTAGCGCATCCGGGATCCTCGCGCCCCCGACGCGTCGGGGTGGAATGAGTCTGTCGCCCGACCTGTCGCCACGGCGATCGGTCCGGGTCTCCCCGCGTTCCGTGGGTTTGATAGTCGGGCGTCCCCCGGCGAGGGTACATGGAGCGAGTGGACGTGGCCGTCGTGGGCGGCGGTCCGGCCGGGGCCGCGGCCGGACACGCCGCCGCCGAGGCCGGCGCCGGGGCGGTCGTGCTGGAGCGGGGGGTCCCTCGCGCCGACCGCGACGGCCTCGGCCCGGACTCGACGGACGCGGCCGGCATCCTCGACTACTGGGTCGATCTCATGGGGATCCACCCCGACGAGTTCCCCGACGGCGTCCTCCTGCACGAGCTCGACCGCGCCGAGTTCGTCGGCCCGACCGAGTCCTGTACCCTCCGGACGACGGGGATCGAGTCGAGCTACGACGCCTTCGGCTACTGCTTTCACCGCGCCCGGTTCGACGATTTCCTGCGTGCCCGCGCCGAGCGGGCGGGCGCCGACTACCGGGTGGGGGTCTCGGTCCGGGACGTCGAGCCCGCCGACCGCGCCGACGCCCGCCACGTCCTGCGGACCGCCGACGGGGCCGACCTGGCGGCCGACCGGCTGGTCCTCGCCGACGGCCCACAGCGCACCGTCACCAACCGCGTGCTCGATCGCTATCTCGACGGCGACGTGACCGACCGGCTGGGCACGCGCACGGCCAATCACATCGCCTACCAGGAGCACCGCCGGCTCCCGGCTCCGGTGGCCGACGCGGTGCGGGGCGCGATCCGGTTCTGGTGGGGCTACATCCCCGGCCACACCGCCTACCCGTGGGTCTTCCCGAACGACGACGACGTGGCCAGGATCGGGCTGACGATGCCCATCGGGCTCGACCTCTCGACGGTCCCGGACCGCGACGGGTACGCACTCCTCCGGCCCGACGACGACTCGGTGCCCGCCGGCGGCGAGTACGTCCGCCGGCTGCTCGATCACGAGTGGGGCGACGAGTACGACGTCCCCGGCGACTTCCCGCTGGTCGAGGGCCGGGGGAAAGACGGCGGCACCGAGACCTACCCCATCTCCTCGACCCGGCCGATCGACTCGCCGGTCGGAGCCGGGGTGGCCGTCGTCGGCGGCGCGATGGGGACCACCTCGGCCTTCCACGAGGGCGGGGACCACGTCGCGGTGCGGACGGGCGCCGTCGCCGGCCGGCTCGCGGGCGAGGGCGACCTCTCGGGCTACAACGACGCCTGGAAGGCGGCGGTGGGCGAGGAGATCCGGCGCAACGTGGCGCTGGCCGACCTCGCCGAGGGCTACGGCCCCGCCGACTGGGACCGGGTGTTCCGGACCGCACGCCGGATGCTCGGCGACGGCTCCGACGGTCTCCTCGACCGCCGGCTCACGGCCGGCTGGAGCGCGATCAGGCTGCTCGCCGGCTACCGCCGCCGGAAGTTCGGGCTGCGCGACGGTCGGTACGTCGGGATCGCCGAGCGCGAGTACGCCTACTGAAGACCCCCCACGGGGCCACGGAGCCGGCCCTGCTCGCCGGTCACGAGGCGGGGTCGGCGTCGGCGGACGGCGGTCGGTCTCACGCCGGGTCGGTCGCCGAGCGCGCCCGTTCGTGACCGGAACGCTCCCGGTATCTGTGGACGACGACCGGAAGAACGGCCCTGTATCGGTTCGACTCGAACGACACCTCGACGCCGACGGTTCGGGGTACGGGCCCGCGTGGCGTGTCGAGATCGGCCGGACCCGGCGTGCTCAGCTCCCTGTCCTCGCCGGAGCCGGTTCGACCGACCGGCGTGTCTCGCACCGGTGACCGTGGGGGGCCGTCGCCCGTCCCGACCCGGTAGCGACGGGGACGGCGAGGACGTCGGGAACGGGGGTGTCGGTCGGATCGCGTGACGGCCGACCGCCGACCGGTCGGACACGGAGACGGCGTCCCGGTGGTCGTCGCCGCCGGCCGCGCTCACCCCGCGGTCGGCCGGTCGTACTCCCAGCGCCCGGCGTAGGCGTCGACGATCCGCCGGACCATCCCCCGGTCGGCCACGAGCCGCGCCGCCAGCCGCGGTCTGGCGAGCAGCCGGCGGATCACGGCCCGGGGCTGGCGGGTGATCTCGTCGATCGTCAGCCCGTCGAGCGCCGCCGCGACGGCCGCCAGCAGCGTGGGGTCCTCGTGTTCGACCCACGCACCCCGCATCAGGTGTGCGAGGCGGTACTCGCCACGCATCAGCCGGTGGAGTCGCTCTGGGTAGGTCGACGCGACGCCGCGCTCGACGAGGTCGGCGAGCAGGTGAGCCGACCGGATCGCCTGACAGATCCCCTCGCCCTGGTAACGGTTGGCGATCCCGGCGGCGTCGCCGACGAGAAAGACCCCGTGCTCGGGCAGGTGGGTCGCGGCGGGGTCGAGACTCGGCCCGCGCGGGATGGTGTCGGCGTTCACCGCCCCCCGGTCGGGGACCGGCAGACCGTTGCGCCGGCAGGCGGCCGCGAACGCGGCGTGGTAGTCGTCCGGGCGCTCGTCGCCAGCCCACCCGATCCCGACGTTCGCCCGCGTCGCCGACTTCGGGAACGACCACGCGTAGCCGACGTAGCCCTCGAAGTAGATCCGGGGCCAGGACTCGTAGGCGTCGAACACGCCCTCGACCTCGGCGTTCAGCGCCACCATGTCGCCCGTGTAGCCACGGTCGAGTCCGAACGCCTGGGAGGTGAGCGAGGGCTGGCCCGTCGCGTCGACGACCAGATCGTACTCGCCACAGCGCTCGCGGTACTCGGTCGTCGTCAGCGGCGCCGCCTCCCGAACGTCTACGCCCCGCTCGCGGAGGCGTTCGGCCCACCGTCGCTCGACGGTCGCCCGGTCACAGACGTAGCCCGGCTCGCAGCCGAGGCGCGCGATCGCCAGCGGACCCGTCCCGGCCGGCCGGTCGGTCCCGTCGTAGGTCCGGAGTTCGAAGCCGTCGACATCGTTCACGAAGCCGTTCTCGGGGGTGGGATCGAGCGGGACCAGCGACGCGTCGTTGATCGCCTCGCCGCAGTTCACCCGCTTGTCGTCGTAGGACTGGCGCTCGTGGAGGGTGACGTCACCGACCGCCCGGAGCCGCTCGGCGGCCGCGAGCCCGGCCATCGCGCCGCCAACGACGAGCACGTCCGGTCGTCCCCCGCCCGCGCTCCGGATCGCCATACTCCAACGGGAGGCCGGTCGGGTAAAAAGCGTAGCGTCGTTGCCGCCCGGACGCAACCGATTTCCGGGGCGGCGACGTAGCGCCAGCGCGCGCCCCAGTCCCCGCCCGAGCCGACCCGTGACGGGTGCGATGACAGCGCGGCGAACCCGGGCGCGCGACACGGGCCGCGCTACGCGCGGCCGAACGCGGAGCCGGCGTGAGCCGGTGACACGGGCCGCGCCACGCGCGGCCGAACGCGGAGCCGGCGTGAGCCGGCGACACGGGCCGCGCTACGCGCGGCCGATGGTGGTAGTCCACCCGCCCGGCACGAGGGTTAGCCGGCAGACGCGGCACACCGCCCCGGGATGACGCCGGAGGTTAGTGTTCCGGGCGACACCTCACGCGAACGGACCGAGCGCGAGGTCCGTCCGGCGCAAACGCGTGGCGGTCCACGACGCCCGCGGGCCGGTGTCGCTCCTCGGGCGTCCCTCCGGCCCCGCCACGGTCGGGCGACGCCGACTTTGCCAAGCTACTTGAGCGAGCGAGGGCGAGTAACACCATGTACGCTCTCACGTCCGTCGTCTCTCGGTCCGGTCGGTGCGTGTGGACGCCCCCCGACGGAGGTGGCTCGTGAACCCGAGCCGCGTCGACTCGGTGGTCGACCTGACCTACGGCCTGCTGATCGCCGTCTCTGTCGGGCTGATCGTCGTCGCCGGGAACGCGATCGGTCTGGCGTTTGGCTTCGGGGTGTTGATCTCGTACGTCCTCCACGTCGGCTGGAAGATGGCCCGGTTCGACCCCGACTGGATGACCACGGCGGTCAGAGAGACCGTGGACGAGACGGTCGGCGAGACCGTCGAGGAGACCGTGGACGAGGCGGTCGAGGAGACAGTCGAGAGGACCGTCGACGAGACGGTCGAACAGACCGTCGGGGAGACCGTCGACGAGACCGTGGAGCGGACGGTCGAGGCGTCGGTCGGTGAGGCGGTCGAGAAGACGGTCGAGGAGACCGTCGACGAGACGGTGGAACAGACCGTCGACGAGACGGTGGAACAGACCGTCGAGGAGTCCGTCGGCGAGGCGGTCGAGGAGTCCGTCGGTGAGACGGTGGAGGAGGCGGTCGAGGAGTCCGTCGGTGAGACGGTGGAGGAGGCGGTCGAGGAGTCCGTCGACGAGGCGGTCGAGGAGACGGTGGAGGAGGCGGTCGAGGAGTCCGTCGACGGGACGGTGGAGGAGGCGGTCGAGGAGTCCGTCGACGAGACGGTGGAGGAGGCGGTCGAGGAGTCCGTCGACGAGACGGTGGAGGAGGCGGTC
>CAZMLQ010000020.1:13921-21544 GCA_964567195.1 uncultured Haloferacaceae archaeon
GAGGAGGTGCTTGCGGACGGGGCGACCGACGGTGACGGAGACGGGGACGAGGGTGAGGGCGAGGACGACGACCGATGACCGACCTCCTCCTCGTCGTCGGTGTGGTCGTCGCGATGTTCGTCGCCTACAACATCGGGGGTTCGACCACCGGTCCGGCGTTCGGGCCGGCGGTCGGTGCGGGCGCGCTCTCGAAGTCCGCCGCCGCGGCGCTGATGGGCGTGTTCTTTTTCGTCGGCGCCTGGACCATCGGTCGGAACGTCGTGACGAAGCTCGGGACGGAGCTCGTCGTCGACGCGAGCGTCTTCACGCTCGAGTCCTCGATCGCGGTGCTGTTTTTCATCGGGGTGGCGCTGCTGGTGGGCAACGTCTTCGGCGTGCCGGCCTCGACCTCGATGACCGCCGTCGGCGCGATCGCCGGGCTCGGGCTGGCCGGGGGCGTACTCGATCTGGCGGTGATGGGCGAGATCGTCGTCTGGTGGATCGTCTCGCCGATCGTCGGCTTCTGGGTCTCGCTGATCGTCGGTCGGTACTTCTACGCGCGGCTGAACGAGCGCGTCGCGATGGAGCGAAGCTCGGGCCCGCTCGTGGAGTTCGACCGGTCCGGACCGGTTCCGATCCCACGGGCCCACCCGACGACCACCCGACGGGAGCTGGTCGGGACGGCCACCGTCGTCGCGATCGGCTGTCTGATGGCGTTTTCCTCGGGCACCTCGAACATCGCCAACGCCGTCGCGCCGCTGGTCGGCAGCGGCGAACTGGCGATGGATCCGGCGATCGTCCTCGGCGGGATCGCCGTCGCGATCGGGGCGTTCACCATCGCCCGTCGGACCTTGGAGACGATGGGCAGCGACATCACCGAACTGCCACTGACCGCGGCCATCGTCGTCGCGTCGGTCTCCTCCGCGCTGGTCGTCTTTCTCTCCGCGCTCGGCATCCCCGCGAGCTTCGTCATCATCGCGACGATGTCGATCGTCGGGCTCGGGTGGGGACGGGCGACCCGCCCGATGACGGCCCGGGAGGTGGTCGTCGGCGACGGCGGGGCACCGATCACCGTCGACGCGCTGGCGGCCGACGAGGAGGGCGAGTCTCTCCCCGCGATCGGCGAGGGCGAGCCCGCGACCCGCCCCAGCCCCGGCTCGCTGTTCGACCCCGTGACGACCGCCCGGGTCGTCCTGATGCAGAACGTCGTCCCGGCCATCGCGACGGCCGGAGCCTACCTCACCTTCCGGTTCGTCCCCGTCTTCGGGTTCTGAGCCGGCTCGTGGCCCTCACGCCTCCGCGACCGGCTCGAGCGCGCGCTCGAGTGCCCGCTCGACGTGGAGCGCCGTCGTGTCGAACACCGGCACGGGAACGTCCTCGGCGTCCAACAGCAGGTCGATCTCGGTACAGCCGAAGACGATCCCCTCGGCCCCGGCCGCGACGAGGTCGTCGATCACGTCGAGGTAGGCCTCGCGCGAGGTCTCGCGCACCTCGCCGCGCGTGAGTTCGTCGAAGATCACCCGGTCGACGGTTTCGCGCGCGGGCGCGTCGGGGCTGACGGTCTCGACGCCGTGGTCCGCGAACCGGTCGGCGTAGAACGCCCCCTCCATCGTTGCGCGGGTGCCGAGCACGCCGACGGTGTCGAGGCCGGCGGCCCGGACCGCGTCGGCGGTCGCGTCGACGATGTGGAGAAACGGGATCGAGAGCGCGTCGACGATCCGCGGGGCGACCCGGTGCATGGTGTTGGTCGCGAGCACGACGAGATCGGCGCCGCCGGCCTCGAGCGCCGTCGCGGCCCCGGCGAGGTGTTCGCCCGCCGCGGCCCACTCGCCCTCGTCGATCCGGCGCTCGATCCGGCCGAAGTTCACGCTCCGGATCAGCAGGTCGGCGTCGGTGTGGCCCCCGAGCGCGTCGTTCACGCCGGCGTCGAGGCGGCGGTAGTACTCGACGGTCGAGGCGCTGGCCATCCCGCCGAGTACGCCGATCGTCCGGAGATCCGGGGCGGCGCTCACGCGGGCCTCCCGGTCGTCGCGCCCGTCGTGGGGCGCGGGCGCGGGGTCGGTCGTCTCACGCCCGCCCGTTCCGCGGTGGGGCTCTTAGTCCTGGCCCCGGTGGCGCTAGCCCTCGGCCGTGGCCCGGCCGGTCACCGTCGCGGGCGCGAGCTCGACGATCGCGACCTCGACGTCCTCGATCGCCTCGCCGAACACCCTGATCGGGCTGAACCGGCGGTTGATCTCGGCGGTGTCGAACCGCTCGCGCGCGGCCCCGGTCAGCACGGTCAACTCGCCCCGGACGACGACGCTCCAGGACTCGATCTCTCTGGCCGCGTCGGTCGCGGCCGTCCCGTAGACGACGTAGCAGGCCTCGCCGTCGGCCGCGAGACGGGCGCGCTTGCCGCCCGCCTCGGTCAGCCCCAGCCGGAAGTAGAGCGACCCGTCCTCGTAGTGATGAGCGACGGGGACGGCGTGGGCGTCCGGCCCGCCCGGGAACGCGAGCACCCCCGTCCCCGTCTCGCGGAGGCGGCGCTCGATCTCCGCCTCCTCCATCCCCTCGGTGTAGGCGTACTCGACGTGTCTCACGGCCCCGTCTCTCCGGTCGCGCGTCGTTCCGATCCCGTCGGGCCGGCGATGCCGGACCCGTGCTGTCGGTCGGTCACGACCGGCGGTCGGCGCCGGCGGGCGTAGGCTCCGCCGGTGGTTCCCGGCGCGTGAGACCCGGTTCTCACGGTCCGGCGACGGCCCCACCCTCGTTTCGTCCGTGGCCGCGTCGGGACGGACGTGTACGACCGTATCCTGGTGCCGACCGACGGGAGCGACGGGGCGTCGCGGGCGCTCACACACGCGCTCAACGTGGCCGGTCGGACCGGCGCGTCGATCGACGCCGTCTACGTCGTCGACACGGGCGCCGTGGTCGACGGCGCGACGACGGGACTGCTCGACCGGCTCGCGGCCGAGGGCGACCGCGCGGTCGAGACGGTCGCCGACCGGACCGCGGCCGCGGGCGTCGAGCTCGCGGGCACCGCCGTCGTCGAGGGCCGCCCGGCCGCCCGGATCGTCGACTACGCCGCGGCGCGCGGGGCCGACCTGATCGTGCTCGGCACCCACGGTCGGACCGGTGTGGACCGCTACCTCCTGGGGAGCGTGGCCGAGCGGGTCGTCAGACGCGCCGGCGTGCCGGTCCTCGTCGTCCCGATCCCGGCCGACGAGACCGACGTCGATGTCGACGCCGCGAGCGGGCGCGAGCGCGGGACCGACTGACCGCCCGCGGGCTCTTCCCGGCCGACTGGAAGCCCCGTGGCCGTTATTCCACGCGCCGTCGACCGACGAACATGGACCGGAGTAGCCGGGGGGCGAGATCCGGGGCGGGGCGTGATCGCCGCCCGCGGCCGGCGGTGCGGTCCCGGCGCGCGTTCCTGCGGACGGCCGGCCCGGCGACCGCGCTCGTCGCCGGGGCGGCCGGGGTCGCGACCGGGCAGGAGGCGACCCGCCACACCGTCGAGATGACCGACGATCTGGTGTTCGACCCCGCGGAGATCACCGTTGCGCCGGGCGATACGGTCGTCTGGGAGAACGTCGGCGCGATCGGGCACTCGGTGACGGCCTACGAGGACGGCCTCCCCGACGGGGCGACCTACTTCGCCTCCGGCGGCTTCGAGACCGAGCGGACGGCCCGGAGCGCCTACCGCGCGGGCGATCCCGCGAGCGGCGACGTCCCCCAGGGCGAGACGTACGAGCACACCTTCGAGACCGAGGGGCTCCACGAGTACTTCTGCATCCCTCACGAGACGGTCGGGATGCTCGGCTCGGTGTCGGTCGTGCCGGGCGGCGCGGCGCCGGCGGACGGCGGCGGGGCGCCGGTGCCCGCGGTGCCCGACGCCGCGCGGACGCTGGCGGTCGCCACCACCGTCGCGCTGGTCACCGTCCTCGGTCTGACCTACGTCCTGATGAAGTACGGCGGCGACTACGCGACCCCGGGCGAGCGCGAGCGTCCCCGCTGAGCGCCGTCGTGGGGGGCTCTCGCCGGCCGGGAACGCCCGCGGGGACTAAGCCCCGTGGCGACCGACCGACGGCGAGGCCGCGTCCCGACAGATGACCGCCACCATCGAGATCGACGACGACCTGAAGCGCCGGCTGGAGGGCCACCTCGAGGAGGACGAGACGATCGAGGAGTTCGTCACCGAACTGCTGAACATCTACGAGACCGAGGGCTCGTTCCTCCAGGAGGGCTACTCCGAGTAGCGTCGCGCCGGCCGCGAGCGCGGGCCGGACTCAGCCCGGCAGGAGCACGCCGAGTCCGGCGACGACGAGCCCCGCGACCGCCATCCGGGCCGCGGCGACCAGCGGCCGCCCGCCGGCCACGGCGCCCATGTAGGCCCCGAACGCGCCGAGGACGAGACAGGCGATCGCGACCGCGAGGACCGTCGCCTCGACGGGGCCGAGCAGCCAGTCGCGAAACAGGAACGGGACCAGCGGGACGGTGCCGCCGATCAGGGGCCCCGTTCCGCTGGCGCCGGCGTGGACGAGTCGGACCGCCCGGCGCTCGCGCTCGACCTGGGTATCGTCGAGATCGGTCAGCATCGCCCGCTCGAGCGCGTCGATCTCGGCCGCGGTCTCGGCGCGCTCGATCTCCCAGACGCTCCAGACCGCCGAGGTGCCGAGCCCGGCCGCGGCGCCGAGGCCGATCCGGATCACCGTCGCCCCGTCGGTGACGCCGGTGAGCGTCGCCCCGACGACGACGCCGACGCAGGTCAGGGTGCCGTCGAAGCCGTTGGAGACGAGATAGCGCCGCGCGATGGGGGCGACATCCTCGCGCCCGAGCAGACGCCGGAGCCGGGCGAGCGCGCGCCGCGGGCTCACGGAACGGTCCCGTCGACGGCCGTCCGGTCGCCACAGACCACCCGGTCGACGGAGTGGACCGCGCCGCCCAGCCCCGCGACCGCGTCCTCGACCGCCGCCGGGTCGAGCTCCTCGCCCACGACCGACAGCCGGATCGTCCGGACCTCGTCGTCGAGTTCGACCAGGGTGGCCTCGGCCGCCTCGACGGCCGCGGCGTCGGCGACCCGACGCGTCACCTCCACGATCGACGGCTCGTGTGGCGTCAGTACGTCGAGCACGAGTCTCCTGACCCTGGCCATGCCGGCCTCCTGGCCCGCGGCCGTCAAAAGGCCGGACCATGACCCCGCCGATCCGCGGTTGGGACGTACTCGCACGCCCTAGGAGGGCCGCCGACCGACCCACCCCGAGCGACGGGTGTCTCTCCCGTGGCCACCGCGCGGGCGACCGGCCGGCCGACGGTCTGTGACGCCTGCGGCGATGTCCACGAGTTCTCGTTCTCCCGGGAGTAGCGCGGTTCTCACCGGCTCGGAAGCGGGGAACGAGGTTTGACCGGCGGGCGCGTCGCGGCCGACATGGACCCGCGGTCGACGGCGTACGAGTTCGTCTGCCCGGACTGCGAGGCGGCGCTGGCCGTCGACGGCGCGATGCGGCGGACGCTGCTGGACCGTGGCTGTGCGATCTGTCGGGCAGCCGTCCCGCCCCGGGCGTTCACCCGACGCCGGCGTCGACCGAGCGCCGGCGGGCGGAGCGACCGCTGACCGCCGATAAGCTCCCTGACGGGTTCTGCCGAGCGACCATCCGCCCGGCGACCCCCCGCGTTCACATGCCATCCGGGATCCGCGCCACGGTCGAGTTCGACGCCGAGGGTCGCTGTCCGCTGGTCGATCTCTCGCGGACGGCGGAGACGACCATCGAGGGGGTGACACCGAGCGTCGCCCCGCCGGGTCGCCGGACCGACGCCGTCGCCCTCGAGTTCGCGGTCGACGGCGAGACCGCCCCCGCGGCCGTCGCGCGCCACCTCCCGGAGGCGCGGCCGGTCTTCTCGCACGGGCCGACCACCCGCTACCGGAGCCCGCGGCCGGCGGCCGAGGACTGTCCCTGTGTCTGTCTGGGCGAGTTCGGCGTGCCGGTCGCGCGCTATGTCGCGCGCCGAGGGACGCTGACGCTCGTCTTTCACGCCGCCGACTACGAACAGCTCCGGACCGTGGTCGCGGCGCTCGACGAGCGGTTCCCCGACCTCGAGATCAGGCGGTTCGTGCGGTCGGCCCCGCCCGAGGCCCGGACCGACGGCGTCTTCGTCGACCGGGGCAAGCTCACCGCTCGCCAGCTCGAGGCCCTCGAGACGGCCCACGAGATGGGCTACTTCGACCGGCCGCGGGGGGCGAACGCCACCGAGGTGGCGGCCGAACTCGGGATCGATCCCTCGACGCTCGGCCAGCATCTCGCGGCCGCACAGCGCAAGCTGCTGGCCGACCTGCTCTGACTCGTCGACGCCTCTATAAACCTGCCCGGATACGCGGGTACGGCGTACCTGACGCCGGGGCCCGAACTGTCGGGTATGAGTCACTCGTCGACCGCGGACCCGATCGGCCCGAGCGTGGAGGGCCTGCCCGAGGACGCCACCGTCGTCGACGCGCCCGACCGGATCGAGACCCTGCTCGAGGCCGTCGGCGACGCGGGCTGTCGGGCGATCATCGGCGCCACCGGCGAGCGCGCGCTGTCCGCGAACGAGCTGTCCGAGAGCTGTGACCTGCCGCTCTCGACCACCTACCGGAAGCTCGGACTGCTGACCGACGCGGGCCTGCTCGACGAGCGCACCCGGGTGCGACGCTCGGGCAAGCACGCAAGCGAGTACGTCCGGCTGGTCGAGGACGTGCTCGTCTCCGTCGACGGGGCCGAGACGGCGCTGTACGTCACCTGGCGGGACGAGGCCGACCCGGCCGACGCCGCCTCCGACTGATCGCGACCCGACCCTCTGGGGGCGACCGACGGCCGGGGGCGGTCCACAACGGCCTTAGGCCGACCGCCCGAACGGTGGACATGGACGAGACGGAGGCCGACGCGGGTGGTCCCGGTCCAGACCTCGACCTCACCGTGTGTCGGGTCGGGGAACTCTCGCCCGACGAGCGGACGGCGCTGTTCGAGCGCTCGGCCGGGGTCGAGGAGGTCGCCGAGGACGTCCGCGGGATCGTCGACCGGGTGCGCTCTGAGGGCGACGCCGCGCTCAGGGCGTTCGCGCGCGAGTTCGACGACATCGAGGTGGGCAACATTGAGATCACCGACGAGGCCGAGCGCGCGGTCGACCGGGTCGACGACGAGACCCTCGCCGCGATCCGCGAGGCGGCCGCGAACGTCCGGGCCTTCCACGAGCGCCAGCGCCCGACCGACTGGACCGAGGCGTTCGACGGCCGCGAACTCGGCCGGCGCTTTCACCCGATCGAGAGCGCGGGGGTGTACGTCCCCGGCGGTGCGGCGGCCTACCCCTCCAGCGCGCTGATGGGCGTGATCCCGGCCGCGGTGGCGGGCGTCGACCGGATCGCCGTCGCCACGCCGCCGGCCGCCGAGCAGAACGCGGCGACGCTGGCGGCGATCCACGAGGCCGGAGCCGACGAGGTGTACGCGGCCGGCGGCGCACAGGCCGTCGCCGCGCTGGCGTACGGTACCGAGACCGTCGGTCCGGTCGAGACGGTCGTCGGTCCGGGCAACCGCTACGTCACCGCGGCCAAGGCCGCCGTGCGCGGCGACGTCGAGATCGACTTCCTCGCCGGTCCGAGCGAGGTGCTGGTGCTCGCCGACGGGAGCGCCGACC
>CAZMLQ010000020.1:21554-22940 GCA_964567195.1 uncultured Haloferacaceae archaeon
GCCGAACACGACCCCCACGCCTCGGCGGTCGCGGTCGTCACCGACGAGGCGACGGCCACGGCGGTCGTCGAGGCGATCGAGCGGTCGGTCGCCGCGCGCGACCGGAGCGAGGTGATCGCCGCGGCGCTCTCGCGGCCGGCTAGCGGGGTGGTGCTCGCGCGCTCGGCCTCCGAGGCGGTCCTATTCGCCGAGGCGTACGCGGCCGAACACCTCTCGATCCAGGCCGCCGACGCCGAGGCGCTGCTCGACCGGCTGTCGAACTACGGCAGCGCCTTCCTCGGCCCCTACACCCCGGTCGCGGCGGGCGACTACGCCTCGGGCACCAACCACGTCCTCCCGACCAACGGGGGTGCGCGGGTCCACGGCGGGCTCTCGGTCGACAGCTTCCTGCGGGCGGCGACCGTCCAGCGACTCGACCGCGAGGCGCTCGCCGACCTCGCCCCGACCGTCGAGACGCTGGCCGGGGCCGAGGGGCTGGAGGCACACGCCGAGAGCGTCCGCCGGCGACTCGTCGACGAGGACACGTTCGACGCCGATGCCGGCCCGGACTAGCCGTTCGTGGCTAGGAGACGGCGTCAACGTTAACAGCGTCCCGGGCGAGCGTCGCCCATGAGCACGCAACCGGCGACCGACCGCGACGAGCCGGTGGTCGTCACGGAGGCGGCGGCCGAACGGGCGGTGGCCCTGCTCGACGGCGAGGGGCTGGACACGGACGTCGCCGGGCTTCGGCTGTTCGTCCAGCAGGGTGGCTGTGCCGGACTCTCCTACGGGATGCGCTTCGACGCCGAGCCCGAACCCGACGACGAGGTGATCGAGGCCCACGGCCTGCGGGTGTTCGTCGACCCCGCCAGCCGGGAGTACATCGGCGGCTCCCGGCTCGACTACGAGGACGGCCTCCAGGCCGCGGGCTTTCACGTCGAGAACCCGAACATCGTCTCCGAGTGTGGCTGCGGCGAGTCCTTCCGGACCTGACGGACGCGACGGACGCGACCGGTCGCGTCTCCGACGCCGTCGACGGTCGCACCCTCCTCGCCGGCGAGCGCGGCTCCCGGGGCCTGTCTCACCGTGTCTACGCGGCCGTCGACGGGACGGACCGACCGGCGTGTTCGGGCCACTCCAACCGCCGCGAGCCCGGCGACCGGGGTGCCGCCCGCGGGTAACGCCGCTCCCGGCCACCGTGCTCACCGTTACCGTGACAAGGCTTATCACGACAGACGGAGTAGGGGCGAGCGATGGCAGACGCCAGCGACCCACCGATCGACCGTGCGACGGCGCTGTTCGAGCGCCTGGGCTACTCCGTCTCGGGAACGGGTCCGGAGCTCACGGCCGATCGAAAGTGGCGGACCGTCCGCGTGACCGTGCTCGGCGGCGAGGCCGCCGCGGCCG
>CAZMLQ010000021.1:0-22937 GCA_964567195.1 uncultured Haloferacaceae archaeon
GGAGCTCGCTCGTCCGGAGCCCGGTCTCGCCAAGCCGGACGAAGTCGAGGTCGAGATCCGTGTCGGCGTCGGTCTGGGTCACGTCCGCCCCCACCGCCGGGGCCCGGATAAAACCGCCCCCGCGCGCGGCGGCCGACTCAGCGCAGTCGCGCCCGGACGGCCGACAGGAGCGTCGGAGCCTCGCCCTCGAAGCGGCGGAGCTGTGCGGCGTCGGTGAACGCGTAGCGCCCGACCAGCAGGCTGGTGGTCATGCTGGTCAGGCCGCCGGCGGCGAAGATCATCCCCATGATGACGAACTGGTACTGGGCCGCGTAGATCGGGTTGGCGCCGCCGAGGATCATCCCCGCCATCATCCCGGGATGTAGACCAGCCCCAGCGTCCGCATCGCGTCGACGACGGGGATGAGCGACGCCCGCACCGACTCGGAGACGTGCGCCGCGACCGCGGCCGCGGGCGGGACGCCCAGCCCGAGCAGCGCCTCGATCTCCCCGCGGCTGCTCTCGATCTCGCCTCGGAACCGATCGAGCGCGAGCGAGTTGGTCTTCATCGCGTTGGCGATTATCATCCCCCCGACGGGGACGAGGTTGCGGACCGTCCGCTCGATGGCGCCGGCCGCGACCATCGTGACGACGACGACCGACGATCCCAGCCCGATGGCGACCAGCGACACCCGGAACGCCCGGGGGACGCCGGCGCCGCGCCGGCGCGACTCCCAGGCGGCGTAGCCGATCATCGCCGCCAGCACGAGCGCCGAGTACGACAGCGGGATCGAGAACAGCAGGCCGATCAGCGCCCCCATCGCGAGCACCTGGACGAAGCCGCGGGCGAACGCGCCCCCGAGCTCGCGCTCCAGCCCCAGCCCCCGGAGAGACGAGAGCCCGAGCACGACCGCCGCGAGCGCGGTCGCGGCCGCCACCTGGGCCAGTCCACGGACCACCACGGGATCGTCGACACCCGTTCCCTCGAGCCCGAGCTGGAGGGCGCTCACCCGACCACCCCCGTCGGCCGGCCGGCGTCGACGACCGCGCCGTCGACGAACCGGACGACCCGGTCGGCGATCCGGTCGACCTGGGCCTCGTCGTGGGTGACAAGCACGACCGTGCGGTCCGAACCCGCGAACAGGTCGGGGAGCAGGGCCTCGATCCGGGCCTGGACGGCGCGGTCGAGGCTGGCGGTCGGCTCGTCGAGCAAGAGCACGTCGGGATCGACCAGCAGCGTCCGCGCGATCGCGACCCGCTGGGCCTCGCCGCCCGAGAGGTCCGCAACCGCGCGGTCGCCCGAGCCCGCGAGGTCGACCCGATCGAGCAGCGCCCCCACCCGGCCATCGGGAACCGACTCGCCGCGCAGCCGGAGCCCCGCGGTCACGTTCTCGCGGACGGTGCCGGGCCGGAGCCCGGGCGCCTGCGGGACCAGTCCGACCCGCGTCCGGAGCTCGACCGGGTCGATCGTCCGGTAGCGACGCCGTCGAGACGGACCGTCCCTCCGGTCGGCTCGGCCAGGCGGTTCAGCAGGCCCAACAGCGTCGACTTGCCCGCGCCCGAGGGCCCGACCACACAGAGCGTCTCGCCCGGCGGGACGGTCAGATCGACCCCGCGGGCGATCGGCGTGTCGTCGACGGCGAACGAGAGGTCGACCGTCTCCAGCTCCGGAACGTCGTGTGCCACGGTCTCGACCGCCGTTAGGGCCGGTGTCGACCTGAGTATTTGAGGTGGGCGGACCGTCGTCGGGCGCCGCGGGCCGGGGGGCTCAGTCCACCCGCAGCGGGCGCATCGCGTCGTTCAACAGCCCGACCCCCTCGCCGCCGGCGACCACCTCGCCGACCGTGACGACGGCCGTCTCCCCGAGCCACGCCCGGAACTCGTCGAGGGCGTCGTAGTACGCCAGCATGTTCGGGTGGACGAGCAGCGCCGCCCCGGGCTCGGACTGCTCGCGCAGGCGGGCGAACGTCGCCGCCGGGTCTGCCCCCTCGTTGAGCAGGAGCAGATCGTAGGGGTGGGCGGGCTCGTGGAGGTCGACGGCCGCGGGCACGTCGGCGTCGGTGCGCCCGAGCACCCAGTCGAGGCCGAGGTCGGCGACGGCACGGAGCGTGCCGCCGTCGACGCGCTGGCCGGGGGCGACGAAGCCCCGCGGCGTGAGCCCGGCGGCGTCCTCGACGGCCGCCAGCCCCCGCGAGAGGTTCTCGTGGGCCAGGTCGTAGCCGGCGTCGGCACAGGCCACGTGGCGGTGGCCGTGGAGGACGATCTCGTGGCCGGCGTCGTCGAGCGCGGCGATCGCGCCCGCGAGCCGGTCGGCCTCCCGGCCCAGCACCGAGACCGAGGCGCGCGCGCCGGCGTCGGCGAGCGTCGCCGAGAGCCGGTCGTAGTCGGCGGCCGTCCACTCGCCGAGGGTGTGAACCGATCGGGCGTCGAGCCGGCGGTCGGAGCCGCCGCGGGCGATCACGTCGACGAAGGTTCGCACCTCGCGCCGGCGGAGTTCGGACACGTCGTCCATCGTCGGCCCGGTGGCCGGGCGATCACAAGACCGTTCGGGTCGGGCGCGGGGCGGTCGTGGCCCCGCTCACCGGGCGCGACCGGACCGGCGGGCCGAAGGTCTAAGCCGGGCTGGCGACGAGCGGTGGCGATGGCGCGGGCGCCCCCGACGGCACGCCTCGGTCTCGACCGGCCCGAACTCGCCGTCTTCGCCTCGGGCGTGGCGAGCATGGGACTCGAGATCCTGGCCGGGCGGCTGGTCGCCCCGGAGTTCGGCGGCTCGGTCTACACCTGGGGGAGCGTGATCGGCGTCTCGCTCGCGGCGCTGTCGCTCGGCTACCACCGCGGCGGCCGGCGGGCGGCCGAGCGGGCGAGCGGCGGCCGCCTGGCCTGGCTCCTGCTCGCCGCCGCGGCCTACGTCGCCGTGCCCGTGCTCGCGGGCGACGCGCTGGTCGCCGCCACCACCGGGATCCCCCTGCCGGCCCGGTTCGCCGCCCTGCCCGCCGTCACGGTGCTTTTCGGCCCGCCGACCTACCTGCTCGGCTTCGTCAGCCCCTACGCCGCCGAACTCGCGTCGACGACCGCCGAGGGGACCGGCGCCGCCTCCGGCCGGGTCTACGCCGTCGGCACCGTCGGCAGCATCGTCGGCGCGTTCGGCACGACCTTCCTGCTCGTGCCCGCCCTCGGCGTGGTCTGGATCGGGCTGGCGTTCGGGCTGTGTCTCGCCGGGGCGGCGCTCGTCGTCGCCGGCCCCGCGCCCGACCGGGGGGCGGTCGCCGCCGTCGCCGTCGTCGCCTGTCTGCTCGTGGCGGCCGCGGGCGCCGGCGCGACCGGCGGCGTCACCGCCGTCTCGCCGGGCGGGCGCGTCGTCGCGGAGGCCGAGACCGCCTACCAGGAGCTTCGGGTCGTCGACCGCGACGGGATCCGGACGCTCTACCTCGACGGTCAGCCCCACAGCGCGATGGATCTCGACGCCCCGACCCGCCACGTCTTCGAGTACACCCGCTACTTCCACCTCCCGTACCTCCTCGCCGACGATCCCGACGAGATCGACCGGGTGCTGTTCGTCGGCGGCGGCGGCTTCACCGGCCCCCGGCGCTTTCTCGCCGAGTACGACGCGACCGTCGACGTGGTCGAGATCGACCCCGCGGTCGTCCGGGTCGCCCGCGAGCGGTTCCGGATCGGTCCCTCGCCGCGCCTGACCGTCCACGTCGGCGACGGCCGCCGCTTTCTCCGCGAGACCGACCGACGCTACGACCTGATCGTCCTCGACGCCTACCGCAAGGACGAGGTGCCCTTCCACCTGACGACGGTCGAGTTCGTGGAGCTGGTTCGCGACCGTCTCGCGCCCGACGGGGCGGTGGTCGCGAACCTCATCTCTGCGCCCCGCGGGCCGGCCTCGAAGTTCTTCCGCGCCGAGTACCGCACCGTCGACCGGGTGTTCCCCCAGACCTACGCCTTCCCGACCCGGGGCGGGCGCGCGGTCCAGAACGTCGAACTCGTCGCCACCCGTCGCGACGAGCGCCTCTCGCGGGCCGAGCTCGCGGCCCGCGCCGCGGCGCGCGAGCGCGCGATCGGGATCGACCTCGCCGGGGCGGTCGCGAACTACCGCGCGAGCGTCCGGACCGACGACGTGCCCGTGTTGCGCGACGACCGCGCGCCGGTCGACGCCCTCCTCGACCCCGCGCTCGACCGCCGGTACGTCGTCGGCGTGACGACGCCGACGCCCAACGGGAGCGCGCCGACGCACGCGGCCGTGGCCGTGGCCGTGGCCGTCGCGGCCCCGGCGACCCGGGCGCCACGGCGCGGGACGACCGGCCGAGTCGCCCCTCGACGGCGGCTCAGGCCCCCAGCCGGTCGGCGAGCCCGTGGACCGAGTCGACGGTCGCGTCCGGCGGCGGGCCGAACGGGTCGCGCGGGGCGTCCTGGCGGTCGAGCCAGACCCCCTGGAGACCGGCGTGGACCGCCCCCATCACGTCGGTCTGGCCGTTGCTGACGTGGGCGATCCGGGCGGGCACGGTCCCGAGGCGGTCGGCCGCGTGCTCGTAGAGCTCGGCCGCGGGCTTGTGCCGGCGGACCTCGTGGGCGCTGACCGTCGCGGCGAGCAGGTCGCCGACGCCGGTCGTCGCGACCAGCGACTCGAGCATCGCGGGGTCGCCGTTCGAGACGACGCCCAGCCGGTAGCCGGCGTCGGCGAGGCGCGCGAGCCCGTCGGCCACGTCGTCGAACGGCGACATCTCGTGGTAGACGGCGGTCCGCTCGTCGAGCTCGTCGGCGCTCGCCTCGATCCCGCGCTCGGCGAGCAGGTACGCCAGCGCGTGGCGGTGGAGCGCGAAGTAGGTCTCGTAGGCGTCGATCTGGTTGGCGACCGCGCCGTAGCCCGCCGCGCGGGCGTGCCACTCGCGGGCGAACGCGACGGGATCGTCGACCCCGTCGGGGACGGCCCGGGCGGTCGAGTCCACGTCGACCAGCGTGCTGAACGAGTCGAACGTCACCGTCGCGACGCGGTCGGTGTCGAGGGCCACGTCCCGCCCTCGCGGCCGGCCCGGATAACGCTCCCCGTGCCCCGTGCCGGAGCCAAAGCCTACTACTCGCGTGCGCGCCGGAGGTGTGACGTGTCGCTCGCGCGCTCGCTCGCCGGGCTCCCCCGCGAGACGAAGCTGGTCGTCGGGCTGGTCGGGGGCGCCGAGTTCGTCAACCACACCTACCTCGTGCTGTTCCCGCCGATCCTCGGTCTGCTCGCCACGGAGTTCGACGTCGGGCTGGCGGCGCTGGGGCTGGCGATGGGCGTCCAGGGCGCGACCAACGCCGTCTTCCAGCTCCCCTTCGGCCACCTCTCGGACCGCTACGACCGGCGGCTGGTGCTCGGGCTCTCGCTCGCGATCAGCACCGGCTCGGTCTTTCTGATCGCGGCCGCGCCCAGCTACGAGCTCCTGCTCGTCGGCCAGGCGCTTCTCGGGGTCGGGGTCGCCGGCCACCACCCCGTCCACTTTCCCCTGCTCGCCGCCGCCACCCCCGAGCGCCACCGCGGCCGGGCGTTCTCGGTGCGGGGCTTTCTGGGCAGTCTCGGGTTTGGCGCCCCGCCCGCGGTCGTCACCGCGGCCGTCGCGGTGCCGGGGCTGACCTGGCGCCACGCCGTCGCCGCCATCGGCCTGTTCGGCGCCGCCTACACCGTCCTCACGCTGCTCGCGTTCCGGCGCTACGTCGGCCGGTCGGTGACCGCGCCCGCCGAGACGGACGGCGACGGCGACGACGGCGGGCGTCCCTCGCTCGGCGCCCGCCTGCGTGGCGCGGTCGCCTCGCCACCGATCCTCGCGCTCGCGCTGCTCGCGCTGGTCTCCTCGACCGCCTCGTGGGGGCTGACCTCCTACGTCGTGGTGCTGTTGCGCGACGGCTACGGCCTCTCGCTGGGGATCGCCAACCTCGCGCTGACCGCGCTGTTCGTCGTCGGCGCGGTGACCGTGCTCGTCGGCGGCGACCTCGCCGACCGGATCGCCGCGGGGCCGGTGCTGGTCGCCAGCTACGCCTCCGTCGCCGTCGTCGTGGCCGTCCTCGCCTCGTTCGTCGTCCCGCCGGCGGCCGCGGTCGGGGCCGTCCTGCTGGTCGGGGGGCTGCGCTCGCTCGCCGGCCCCGCCCGCTCGAAGCTCGCCGACGCGCTCTCGGCGCGGGCCGACCTCGGGCGCACCTTCGCGACCGTCACCGTCGGCACGATGGTCGGCAACGCGGTCGCGCCCCCGCTGTTCGGCGCGCTGATCGAGCGCTCGGGCCTCCGGGTCGCCTTCCTGTTGATCGCCACCGTCTCCGCGCTCGCGGTCGGGGTCACCGTCGCCGTGCTCCGGGGCGACGGCGACGGCGACGCCGCGGGGCCCGAGTCCGACGGGGCGTAGCTACAAGCCGTCGCCCCCCGACGCGGGGACGACATGGAGTATCTCCCCCCGAGCGCCGTCGGCAGGGTCGCCGCCGGCGCGGACGGCTGGCCGACCCTGGAGCGACTGGTCGACGGCGCCCCCCGGCTCGCGGGCCACGAGGGCGAGCGCGCGGCCGCCGAGACCCTCGGCGCGGCGTTCGAGTCGTTCGCCGACGGGACGACGATCACGGGCTTCGACCTGCCGGGCTGGTGGCGGGGTGACTCCGCGCTCGCGGTCACGGCGCCCGTCGAGCGCGCGTTCGACGCCGCCCACGAGACGGTGGCGCTGCCGGGCACCCCGCCCGGCACGGTGACGGGCCGGCTCGTCGATCTGGGCGCGCCAGACCCCGAGGCGATCGCGACCGCCGACCTCGAGGGCGCGCTGGCGCTCGCGACCGCCGCCCCCGGCGCCGACGGGACCGGGCGGGCGCTCCACCGAACCGAGGTCTACCGGCGGGTGGCCGATGCGGGCGCGGCGGGGCTGGTCTTCGCCGGCGGCCCGGTCGGCTGTCTCCCGCCGACCGGCTGGGCGGTGCTCGAGCGACCGGCCGCGACCCCGGGCCCGATCCCCGCGGTCGGCGCGAGCCACGAGGTCGGCCACCGCCTGTCGCGGTGGGCGGGCCGCGAGCCGGTCGCGGCCACCCTCCGGGTCGACTGCGAGAACCGTCCGACCCGCTCACACACCGTCGAGGCGACCGTCGGGCCCGCGACCGACGCGGAGCTGCTCCTCACGGCCCACCTCGACGCCCACGACCTGGGCGACGGCGCCCGCGACGACGGCGCGGGCTGTGCCCTGCTGGTCGCGGTCGGCCGCCTGCTCGCCGCGACCCACGCGGCGGGCGAGCTCGGCCTCCGGGTCCGGCTGGCCGGGCTGGGCGCCGAGGAGACCGGCTTCGCCGGCGCGCACGATCTGGCCGAGCGCACGGCCCTCGACCGGGTCCGGGCGGTGCTCAACCTCGACGGGATCGGCGGCTCGCGCACCCTCCGGGTCCGGACCCCCTTCGACCGGCTCGCGTCGGCGTTCGCGGCCGCGGGCGAGGCCCACGGCGTGGCGGTCGAGACCGAGTCCGTCGCCGGCGTCTTCGCCGACGACTGGGCGTTCGTCCAGCGTGGCGTGCCGGGCGCGGCGGTCGGGTCGGTCGCGACGGACTCGGACCGCCGCTGGGGGCTGGGCCGGCTCTGGTCACACACCCACGCCGACACGCTGGAGAAGCTGGACCGGCGCGACCTCCGGGCGCTCGCGGTCCCGATCGCGGCCGCGACCGCGCGGCTGGCCGACGGCGAGGGGATCGAGCGCGCCGACCCCGAGACCGTCCGGGCGGCGGTGCCGGCCGCGGCCGAGGCGGAGATGCGCGCGACCGGGCGGTGGCCGTGGACCGACGAGACGGGCGAGGGGACCTGATCAGTCGGTCGGGAGCGTCGCGTCGTCGTCCGCGTCCGCGTCGTCCCCGTCGGGGTCGGCCGGCGCCGCCGCGTCGGCGTCGGCGTCGGTCACCGTCCCCTCGCGCCAGCTCCCTTGGAGGAACCACGCGACGCCGACGGCGAGCGAGGCGACGGCGCTGAACGCGTACGACCACCAGAGGCCGGGGGCGCCCAGCCCGAGCGCCGTGACCGGGCCGATCCCGGGGACGACGACGGTCCAGCCGTAGGCGAGGACGGCCGCGGCGGGGATCCGGAGCAGCCAGCGCGAGAGGATCGACAGCGCCATGGCGATCCGGGTGTCGCCGGCGCCGCGGAACGCCCCCTGGACGACCATCAGCCCGCCGAAGAAGGGCCACGAGAGCGCGGTGATCCGGAGGAACGAGACGCCCTCGGCGACGACGGCGGCGTCGTCGACGAACAGCCGGATCGCGACGGCGGGGAACAGCCAGACGAGCCCGCCCGCCGCGAGCAGGAGCGCCATCGTCCCGCCGGCCGCGGTCCCGGTCACCCGGGCTGCGCGGTCGGGCGTGCGGGCGCCAAGGTTCTGGCCGACGCCCGTGGCGGTGGCCTGACCGACCGCCCCCGAGACGGTCCACGAGACAGACATCAGACGGAGGCCGACGCCGTAGGCGGCGGTGGCGGCGGGGCCAAACCGGGCGACCAGCGCCGCCATCACCACGGCGGCGAACGACCGCGCCCAGCCGTCCAGCGTCGCGGGGTAGGCGACGTCGACCAGCCGGCGGAGCAGCGCCGGATCGGGCCGCAGATCGGCCGGCCGGAGCGCGATTCCCCAGTCCCCGCGCAGGAGAACGTAGATGCCGGCGCCGGCCGCGAGCGCGCGCGAAACGAAGGTCGCGACCGCGGCCCCGCGTGTGCCCATCGCCGGGACCGGCCCCCACCCGAGGACGAACACCGGGTCGATGACGATGTTGACGCCGGCCGAGACGGCGACCAGCCACGTGGCGGTGCGGGTGTCGCCCGCCCCCTGTAGCGCCGCCCGGAAGACGAAAAAGAGGAACGTGAGCGGCAAAGCGGCGAAGATCACCTCGATGTAGGCGAGCGCCTCGACGAACACCTCGCCGCGGGCGCCGACCAGGTGGAGCAGCGGCCGCCGGAACGCGTAGCCTCCGAGCGCGAGGGCGACCGAGGTCGCGAGCGCCAGCAGGGTGGTCTGCCCGACCACGCGGTCGGCACGGCGGTCCTCGCCCGCGCCGACGTGCTGGGAGACCATCGCGATGGTCGCGGCGGTCAGGCCCATCGCGGTCGAGATGAACAGGTACGTGAACGGGAACATCAGCGAGACCGCCGCGACCGCCGCGGGGCTCACGCGCCCGACCCAGAAGATGTCCGCGACGTTGTAGGCCGTCTGGAGCAGGTTGCCGAGCACGAGCGGCCACGCCAGCCGGAACAGGCGGGGGCCGATCGGCCCGGCGGTCATGTCGACGCGCGCGTCCTGGTTCGCCACGGCTCCGCCCGTGGTCGGGCTCCCCGTCCGGTATGTCTTCCGACGGGCGGGCGGTCGGCCCCCCGCGGCCCCGGCGGCCCCGCGCCGGACCGGCGGGGACCGACCGTCGCTCGCCGGTCGAGGCGAGTGGAGACAAGCCCCGCCGGTTCTGGAGGGGTTATCTGTCGGGGCGGGCTCGGTCGGTCGTGGGTCTGCTGGCCTCGGCCTTCGGCGACGACGGGCGCGTCCTGCGCGAGAGGGACCTCCAGATCCTGCTGCTGGTGAACGTGCTCCCGCCGCTTGGCTCGGCGCTGGTCTCGCCGTTGCTGGACTCGCTGATCGGCCCGCTGGGGGCGAGCGAGGCGAGCGTCGGGCTGATGATGTCGGCGTTCTCCGCGCCGGGGATCGTCGTCATCCCGCTGACGGGCGTGCTCGCCGACCGCTACGGCCGCAAGCCGGTCCTGATCGGCGGGCTCGTCCTGTTCGGGACCGGCGGGGTCGCCATCGCGCTGGCCGAGGGGTTCGCGACCGCGCTCGCGCTGCGCGCGCTCCAGGGCGTCGGCTTCGCCGGCCTGTTGCCGACGCTGATCACCAGCATCGGCGATCTCTACGACGGGACCGCCGAGGCCGCCGCCCAGGGCTTTCGGTTCATGTGCTCGGGGCTCACCCAGACGCTCTTTCCCCTGCTCGCGGGCGTCCTCGTCGTCGGCGCGTGGCAGTACCCGTTCCTGCTCTACGGGCTCGCCTTCCCCGTCGCCGTGCTCGTCCACCTGCGCCTGACCGAGCCGGCCGAGCGCGCCACGGACGGGGCAGGCGGGGACGGCCGGGGCCCGGGACCGGGCGCGATGGCCGGCGCCGACCGCTCGACGGCCGCCCACGTCCGCCGGGTCGGCCAGCTGCTCGCCCAGCCACGGGTCGCGGCGATCGTGCTCGCGCGGGGGCTGCCGGTCGTCGCCTGGATCGGCTTTCTGGCGTACAACTCGATCCTCGTGGTGCGTCTCTACGGCGCCACGCCCGTCGCGGCGGGGCTGTTCGCCGCGTTCGGCGGGCTGACCTACGCGGTCGCCGCCTCGCAGGCCGGCCGGCTGACCGCGCTGTTCGAGCGCCGGCTCTCGTTGCTGGTCGTCGCCAACGTCGCGCTCGCGGCGGGGCTGGTCCTCGCGGCCACGGCCCCCTCGCTCGCCGTCGGCGGGGTCGGCGTCACCGCGATGGGGCTGGGCTTTGGGGTCACGATGTCGCTGTACCGGAGCATGATCACCGGGCTGGCACCGGCCGACCTCCGGGGCGGGCTGGTCAGCGTCGCCGAGTCCTACGGCCGTCTCACCGCCACCCTCGGCCCCGTGGCGATGGGCGCGGCCATCGCGACGCTCCGGCCGGTCGTCGGCCTACTCCCCGCCGTCCGCTGGACCGTCGTGGGGACGGCGCTGTTCGTCGGCGCCGCGGGTGTCGTCTGTCTGGTGGCGGCCGACCGGGCGCCCGAGCCCGTCGATCCGTCGCCCGCGGCCGCCGAGACCGGCTGACCGCGGACCCAACGACTAAGCCCGCCGCCGCGATGACGGGGCACGTGAACGATCAGACCACGACGGCGGCGATCCCGACCCGCGCCCGTCCGACCGGGGGCCGGCCGTGAGCGACCGCGGCCTCGCGCTCGTCGGCGGGACGGCGATCACGCTCGACCCCGAGGTGCCCGACGGGAGCGCGGTCGGCCTGCTCGACGGGCGGATCGCCGCCGTCGGCGACGACGACGCGGTGCGCTCGGCGCTCCCCGACGGGGCGGAGACGATCGACCTCGACGGCCGGGCGGCGCTGCCGGGCTTCGTCGACACCCACCTCCACGTCCCCCTGGCCGGCCGGCGGATGACCTACGTGAACTGCCGGTCGCCGCCCAACGAGTCGATCGCCGACGTCCAGGACCGGATCGCGGAGCGCGCGGCGGAGACGCCCGACGGCGAGTGGGTGATCTGTACCGGCTACAACCTCGGGCTGGTCTGGGAGGAGGAGGGCCGCCACGTCGACCGCTGGGACCTCGACGAGGCCGCGCCGGACAACCCGGTCCAGGTCAACAGCGTCGGCGGGCACACGGGCAGCGTCTACAACTCGGCGGCGCTGGCGATCGCGGGCATCGACAGCGAGACGCCCGACCCCGAGCCCCCGGCGGTGATCGAGCGCGACGAGGACGGCCGGCCCTCGGGGCTGGTGAGCGAGTCGGCCGAACTCCCGCTGCTCGCGGCCACGCCCGACGAGAGCCGGGCCGAGCGCCGCGAGCGGATCGGGAACGCGTTCGACCGGCTGCTCGCGTGGGGGGTGACGACCGCCCACGACGCCAAGACGACGCCGACTGACCTCCGGATCTACCAGTCGCTCGCCCGCGAGGACGCGCTGCCGCTCCGGCTCGGACTGATGCTGCAGGGCGACGCCGCCGAGGGGATCTCGCTGGGCGAGGAGGGCGAGGACGTGCTCGGGGCGCTCGCGACCGCGGGGATCGAGACGGGCTTTGGCGACGACCGGCTCTACGTGACGGGCGTGAAGTACTTCATGGACGGCGCGTTCACCGGCCGCACCGCCGCGATGTCCGAGCCCTACGCCGGCGAGTCGGTGCCCGAGGACTCCCCGCAGTACGACGGACTGCTCCACGTCCGCCCGGAGTACTTCGCCGAGCGGGTCGAACGCGCCCACGAGGCCGGTCTGCGGGTCTGTGTCCACGGTCAGGGCGACCGGGGGATCGACCGGATCCTCGACGCCTACGAGGCGACGCTCGACCCGGGGGAGGACCACCGCTTCCGGATCGAGCACGCGGGCCTGACCTCCCCCGAACAGCTCGACCGGATCGAGGAGCTCGGGGTCTGTGTCTCCTCGTCGATCAGCTTTCTCGGCGCCGACGTCTCGCGCAACTGGGTCTACTGGGGCGAGGAGCGGATGCCCCACACCTACGCGGTCGGCTCGCTGCTGGAGCGGGGGATCCCGACCGCGGGCAACGGCGACTGGCCGGTCTCGACGGGCGACCCGCTGGTGGGGATCCGGACGGCCGCGACCCGCGAGACGGTCACCGGCGAGGTGGTCGGACCGGACCAGCGCGTCGACGTGGCCGACGCGCTCCGGCTCTACGGCCCCGAGGCGGCCTACCTCGACTTCGCCGAGGACGAGAAGGGGACGCTCACGCCCGGCAAGCTCGGCGACGTGACCGTGCTCTCCGAGGACCCGCGTGCGGTCGAGCCGGCGGCGGTGACCGAGCTCGACGTCGAGTACACCGTCGTCGGCGGCGAGGTGGTCTACGACCGCCGCGAGGGCGTCACCTACTGAGCGGTCAGGGCCAGAACGGTGGGAGCTCGTCCTCGTGTTCCTCGATCAGCTCGAGGAAGGGCTCGATCTCGTCGAACCGGGGGCCGCGGCTGATCTCGCCGGTCTCGCGGTCCCACTCGATGTAGCCCTCGGCCTCGAGCATCGGCAGGTGGGTCCGCCTGAGCTCGGACTCGGCCTCGTCGGCGCGGCCTCTGGTCATGGCGTCGGTCTCGTCGCCGATCCGGCCGGCCGACACGCCACGGAGCAGCCGGCGCCGGTGGCCGGCCCGCAAGACGTTGACGGCGCCCGCGACCCCGGGCCGCGAGAGCACGCCCGCTCGCTCGTCTCCCATACACCCTCCGGGACGCGGCCGCTAATGAAGCTGTGGGTCCGGCTCACTCGCGCCCGGGGCGGGCGCGCCGGGGCGGGTCGTCGCCGCGGTAGGCGCCCAGCAGCTCCTCGAGCAGCAGCGACTCGCGGTCGGCCGGCTCGTAGTTCGCGTCGATGAACTCCTCGGCCGCGTCGTACTCCCCGCGGAGGCCGAGCTGTCGGACCCGGATCACCGCGCGCAGGAAGGGGAGCCCGCCGTCGGCGTCCAGCCCCGGCGCGGCGCGGTCGTCGATGTCGAGCTCGGCGGTCAGCTCCCGGTAGCTGAACGTGGTCTCGTCGCGGTCGGGCTCGAGGAGGTTCAGCACGTACTCGGCCGAGAAGCGGTAGAACTCCGACTTGCTCTCGAAGGCACCGTCGTCGACGAGGGCCTCGATGTCCTCGACCAACGAGTCCGGATATCTGACGGTGTCTTTCGCCATCGTCCCCGATAGCACGGGCGGGCGTCTTGATACTTTGTATCGTGGACACGGTGACGGCCCCGCGGGCTGTCGGATCGAATCGGGACGGCACAAGGACAGAGCGGAGCAGACCGGATCGGGGCAGGGAGAGACGGAGAGCGAGGCCGACCGGATCAGAGCAGGTTGAGCCGGACGGCCGCACCCATCGCGCCGAACAGGAGCACGAACGCGAGGCTGACGACGTAGTAGGCGTGCCAGCGCCGGCTGGGCGTGAACGGCTCGGGCAGGTTCTTCTCGACCACGTACCAGTTGGCCGGGTAGAAGAAGATCTCCGTCACCGCGAGCGCGGCGGCGATCCAGACGATGAAGGTGACCGGGCTGAGCCCGAGCACGGCGATGATGCCGATCGCGACCAGCGCCTGACCGACGATCATCCCCTTGCGGAAGCGCTCGCTGTCGAACGAGTCGGACTCGAGCGCCATCGGGATGATGTTCGAGGCGGCGCGGGTCGAGCCGTCGATCAGGGTGACGACCGTCGAGTACAGCGCCGCGAACGAGCCGACGATCATCGCCCAGTAGGCCCACGGGCCGAACGACTCGGAGAGCAGGTTGCCGAGCGCGATGGCGAGGTTCGCGTCGGTCGGCGGGTTGGGGTAGAGCACGTTCGCCGCGAGCACCACCATCGCGACGATCAACACGAAGCTGAAGCCGTAGCCGATGTGGAAGTCGCGCTTGCCGGTGGCGATCCACTCGCGGATGTACTCGTGGTGGGCGGGGTTCTCGGGGTCGAGGCCCTGCTCTTCCAGCTCGCCCGCGCCCTGCTCTTTGGCCATGCTCCACGAGCCGATGAGGATGCTCGTCGAGAAGCCCGTGGGCGCGAAGCCGGCGGCCGAGGCGACCAGCCCGATGAACAGCGGGCTGGTAAAGCCCGCGTCCGAGGGCAGGCTAAAAAGCGTCGTCGAGACCACCTCGCCCGCGGGCGGGCCCATGATCGCGCCGAGCACGATCAACACGCCGATGCTGACGGTGAAGACGGTGAGCACGTTCTCGATCAGGCTGTAACGCGAGAGCAGGACGAAGCCGGCGGCGGCGCCGACCAGGATCACGAACGACTGGGCGAGCGAGAGCCCGGTGACGGCCGAGAAGAACGCGGCGGTGCTGGTGCCGACCGCCGCGACCAGGCCCGTGTACGCGATCACGAAGATGGCGGCCGTCAGCCAGAGCGCCCAGTTTTTCGGCCCGGGAAGCTGGTCGTAGGCCTCGATCGGGTTGCCGCCCGCGCCGTAGTTGTACCGGATGCCGAGCTCCCAGCCGCCGTACTTGGCGAGGTAGATGAGCGCGAACACCCAGACGGCGAACAGCCCGAAGTTGCCCCCGAGCGTCGGCGCGAGCACGATGTGGCTGCCGCCGATGCTGATCAGCGCCCACAGCATCGACGGGCCGAAGTGCTCGCTGAAAAAGCCCGTCCACGACGAGGCCGGGTAGGTCAGCTCGGCGTCGACATCGACCTCGGCGTCGGCCTCAGCCATCGACCGCCCCCCCTCGTCCGTCCGTCTCGTCCCCCCGTCGGTCGTCGGGTCGTGTCGTCGGTGTCATCGCGGATTACGCAGGGTGATACCGTGGTTCGTACATAAATCCCCCTGTCGTGGCGATGACCGTCCACCGCCGGCTCGGGGTTTTATACCGTGATTCGACGAACGGGCGGCGTGGCACCGACGATCACCCGCATCGAGAACGTCGAGTTCGCCTACCCGATCGAGGACGTGGGCACGGGCGCCAACGGCTTCGATCCGATGTACGAGCCGGGCGCGACCATGGAGCGCCGGCTGTTCGGCCTGCGGATCCACACCGACGCCGGCGTCACCGGCGAGTACGTCGGCGGCAACTCCGCCGCGGCCGCACAGATCAACGTCGTCGCCGACTACCTGGTCGGGCGCGACCCGCTCCGGCGCGAGCGCCACTGGAGCGAGATCAACCGCGGCCTGCGCAAGTACGACCGCATGGGACTTGGCCCCATCGACATCGCGCTCTGGGATCTCGCGGGCAAGTACCGCGACGCGCCGATCCACGAGCTCGTGGGCACCTACCGCGACCGGCTGCCCGCCTACGCCTCCACCTACCCCGGCGACGAGGCGGGCGGGCTCGACTCGCCCGCGGCCTTCGCCGACTTCGCCGAGACCTGTCGCGAGGCGGGCTACGGCGGGTTCAAGATCCACCCGTGGATGGGAGGCGACGCGGTCCGGGACATCGACCGCGAGGTCGAGACCGTCCACGCGGTCGGCGAGCGCGTCCCCGAGATGGACCTGATGCTCGATCCCGCCTGCGAGTACGAGACCTTCGCCGACGCGCTGACCGTCGGGCGGGCCTGTGACGAGCAGAACTTCTTCTGGTACGAGGATCCCTACCGCGACGGCGGCTACTCCCAGCACGGCCACCGGACGCTCAGGGACCGCCTCGACACCCCGCTGCTCCAGACCGAACACGTCCGGGGGGTCGAGCCGACCGCCGACTTCGCCGCGAGCGAGGCGACCGACTTCCTCCGTGCCGACCCCGAGTACGACGGCGGGATCACGGGGACGATCAAGACCGCCCGCGCGGCCGAGGCGATGGGCCTCGACGTCGAGCTCCACGCGCCCGGCCCCGCACAGCGCCAGTGCATGGCGGCGATCCGCAACACCAACTACTACGAGGTCGCGGTCGTCCACCCCGAGATCGAGAACACGATCCCCCCGGTCTACGAGGGCGACTACGGCGACGGCTTCGACTGTATCGACGACGACGGGACGGTGGGCGTGCCCGACGGCCCCGGCCTCGGCGTCACCTACGACTGGGACTACGTCTACGACCACGAGACCGGACGCCGGGAGTACGAGTGACCGACCGCGAGAACCCCTACCGCCGGATCGTCACCGAGATGAACGGCGGGGTCGGCTGGCGCGACCTCTCGGGCGACGCGACGCCGGGGACCGACCGCCGGCCCCCCGACCGCGACGCCGCGATCACCGGGATCGAGACGGTGCTGGTCGAGGCCAACTTCCCGTGGACCCTCGTCGTCGTCCACACCGACGCCGGGGTGTACGGCCTGGGCGAGGCCTTCCTCGGCCCCGCGAGCGAGGCGGTGCGCTTTCTCGAGCCCGCGCTGGTCGGCGAGAACCCGCTCGACGTCGAGCGCCTCGCGGAGCACGCCACCCAGCTGCTCTCGGGCGTCGGGGGCTCGGTCGGGAGCGCCCAGGCCGCGGTCGCGGGGATCGAGACCGCGCTCTGGGACGTTGCCGGCCGGCTGCTCGACCTGCCGGTCTACCAGCTGCTGGGCGGGAAGTTCCGCGACGAGGTCCGGCTCTACGCCGACTGTCACGCCGGCGCCGACCTGTCGGCGGCGGCCGAGACGGGTGGGGCGGGGGCCGACGGGAGCGAGCGCGTGGACGTCTACGAGCCCGCGGCCTACGCCCGCGCGGCCGAGGCGGCGCTGGCCGACGGCTTCGACGCGCTGAAGTTCGACCTCGACGCGCCGGAGCCGGCGGCCGACAGCGCGACCCGGCGGCTGTCGAGCGACGCCGTCGAGCGGGCCGCCGAGACGGTGGCGGCCGTCCGCGACGCGGTCGGCGACGCCACGCTGGCGGTCGATCTCCACTGGAACTTCTCGGTCGAGAGCGCCGTCCGGGTCGCCCGCGCGCTCGAGGGCCACGACCTCGCGTGGATCGAGGATCCCGTCCCGCCCGAGGGGGTCGACGCCCACCGGCGGGTGACCGAGGCGACGAGCGTGCCGATCCTGACCGGCGAGAACCTCACCCGGACCGAGGGCTTTCTCCCCTTTCTCACGGCGGGCGCGCTCGATCTCGCCGCGCCGGACCCACAGAAGTGCGGGGGGCTGGCGGAGTTTCGCCGGATCGCCACGCTGGCCGACGCCCACGCGGTGCCGGTCGCCCCGCACAACGTCTCCAGCCCCGTCGGCACCGTGGCGAACGTCCACGCCTGCGCGAGCGTACCGAACGCCAGCCTGCTCGAGTACCACTCCCGCGAGGTGGACTGGTGGGAGTCGATGCACGCGGGCGAGCCCCTGATCGCGGACGGCCGGATCGCCGTGCCCGAGCGACCGGGCCTCGGGATCGACCTCGACTGGGACGTGGTGGCCGAGCACCTCGCGCCGGGCGCGAGCCTGCCCGACGTGCCCGACGCGTAGCGGGGTCCCGGAGCGGCGCTCAGTCGCCCGTCGCCCGCCCGACCGCATCCCGCAGGAGGGAGAGCTCGGAGCCGAGCAGAAAGAGCCGGTAGCCCGCCGCGCGACGGTCGGCGAGGCGGTCTGGCGTCGCCAGCTTGATCCCCGGCGCCACGCCGGCGTCGAGGGCGGCCTCGCGCACCCGGTCGGTCGCCGCCCGGACCGCGGGGTGGTCGCTCTCGCCGGGGGCCGGCCCGTCGAGCGTCGCCGAGAGGTCGTTGCGCCCGACGAGGACGGCGTCGACGCCGTCTGGCGCGAGGATCTCGGGGGCGCCCGCGACGCCAGCGGGCGTCTCGATCTGGACGACCACGGCGAGGTCGTCGTTCGCGCCCGCGGCGTAGCCGTCGAAGCCGGCGCCGTAGCCGTTCGCGCGGGTGGTGCCGGCGACGCCGCGCGAGCCGTCGGGGGGCAGGCGGGCGGCGTCGAGCAGCGACTCGACCGCGGCCCGGGACTCGACGCGGGGACAGACCACCCCGCGGGCGCCGGCGTCGAGGACGCGCTTGCAGCCGCCGCCGACTGCCCACGCGACCGAGGGGAGCCGGACGAGCGGGACCGCCGGCCCGCGCTCGATCCCCCGGACCAGGGCGTCGACCGTCTCGACCGTCCCCGGCCCGTGCTCCAGGTCGATCCCCACCCAGTCGAGCCCGGCGGCCGAGAGCACCTCCGCGGCCCGCGGGCTCGTCGTGACCGCCCAACAGCCAAGCGCCCCGTCGCCGTCGCCCGCCAGCCCCGCGTGTAGCGGGTTGGTCTCGAACACGCCGCCCCGTCGACGGGGGTCGAGAAAAGCGTAGCGGGGCGACCGAGGATTGAAGTACGGTGGGGCGGCCAGCGGGCCCGATGCGCGTGCTCGGTCGACGGGGACGGACGGACGGGCCGGCGGGCCGGCTCGGGGCCTACCGGACGCCCGACGGGAGCGACGGCGCGCCGGTGGGGGTCGACCTCGACGGCCCCCACGCGGCGCTGGTGGTCGGCAAGCGGGGGTACGGCAAGTCCCACACGCTCGGCGTGCTCGCGGAGGCCGCGGCCCGCGCGGCGGGGGTCGCGCCCGTCGTGATCGATCCGATGGGCGCGCTGGCCGGGCTGTCCGGCCCCGCGGACGGCGCGCCCGTCCCCGCGACGGTGATCGACGAGCCACGGGTTCGGGCGGACGCGCTCGCACCGCGGGCGTGGCCGGCGCTGCTCGGCCTGGACGCCGCCGGGGCGGTCGGCGGGCTGGTCTGGCGGGCGGCGACCGAGGCGGCCACCCTCGACGGGATGGCGACCGCGGTCGCGGCCGCCGAGGCCGACCCCGCGGTCCGGCGGGCGGCACACAACCACCTCGACCTCGCGGCGTCGTGGGGTGCGTTCGCGCCCGACGGGCTCGCGGCGACCGACCTCGCGACCGGCGGGGCGACGGTGCTCGACTGCGCCGGCCTCGGAGCCGCGCCGACCAACGCGGTGACGGGCGCCGTGGCGAGCGCGCTCTACGACGCCCGGGTGGCCGGGCGGCTCGACCGCCTGCCGTGGCTGCTGGTCGACGAGGCCCACGTCGTCCTCGACGGTGCGGCGGAGCCGGCGCTGGGGACGCTTCTCACCCGCGGCCGGGCGCCGGGGGTCAGCCTCGTTGCCGCCACCCAGCGGCCGGCGGCGCTCCCGGCGGTCGCCGTCTCGCAGGCCGACCTGCTGGTCGCACACCGCCTGACCGCCCGCGACGACGTGGAGGCGCTGGCGCGGGCGGCGCCGACCTACCTCGACGGCCGCCTGCGCGACCGCCTGCCGACCGTCCCCGGCGCCGCGGTCGTCGTCGACGACGCCACCGAGTCCGTCCACGGCGTTCGCGTCCGCGAGCGGGCGACGCCACACGGCGGGGCCGAGCCCCGCGCCAGCGAGACGACCGCCGCCCGGACCGCACGGCCCGACGGCGGCCGTCGCCCGGACTGACCGCCACGCCCCCGCCTCGTGGCCACCCGCGAAGCGAAAGCGCCGTGTCGGGGGCGTGCGACCGACGGTCGTGGACCGCGTCGATCCGCTGCTGATCGGGGCCGGCGGGTTCGCCGGCGCCTGCGCCCGACGGCTCCTCTCGCTCGCCGTCGCCGGGCCGACGGGGACGCTCGTCGCGAACGCGCTCGGCAGCCTCGCGTTGGGCGCGCTCGTCGCCGCCGCGCCGGACCGCCGGACCAGACTGTTGCTCGGGACCGGGCTCTGCTCGTCGTTCACCACCTACAGCACGTTCGCCGTCGAGACGACGGCGCTGAGCGCCGGGGAGGCCGTCGTCGGCGTCGCGCTCACACACGGGCTCGGGATCGCGGCGGCGCTGGCCGGGCTGGCGCTGGGGGGCCGACTCGCCGCGGAACGGGGGCGGCGGTGAGCGCGCTCGCCGCCCTGCCGGCGACGCTTCTCGTGGGGATCGGCGGGGCGTGTGGGGCCCTGGCCCGCCACGGGGTCGGGCTGGCGCTCGGGGGCCGCCGGGCGACGCTGGCGGTCAACGCCCTCGGAAGTCTGGCGCTCGGCGTCGTCGTGGTCCGGGCCGACGGACCGACCGCGGCGCTGGTCGGGACCGGCTTCTGTGGCGCGTTCACGACGTTCTCGTCGGTGGCGGTCGCGGTCGCGGGCGACCTCTCGGACGACGACGCCCGCCGGGCGCTCGCCTACGCGGCGGTGACGCTCGGCTGTGCGGTCCTCGGGGCCGTGCTCGGCCGGGCGATCGGGGGCTGGGCCGGCCCGGGCGCGACCGCCTGGATTTAGGGGCTCGGACGCCGGTGGAGCGCCATGGACGTCGGCACCGCGACCGCGACGCCCGGCGAACTGACGACCGGCTGGTTCGAGGCGACCGAACTCCCGACCGGGGGGACAGAGCGCCTGCCCGTCACCGTCGTGCGGGGCGAGCGCGAGGGCCCGACCCTCTGGGTGACGGCCTCGATCCACGGCGACGAGGTGACGGGGCTCGCGGTCGCCCAGGACGCCGTGACCGAGGCCCTGCTCCCCGACCTGCGGGGGACGGTCGTCTGTCTCCCGACCCTGAACCCCGCGGGGCTGCGGCGCAACGCCCGCCGCTCGTACTACCGCGACGACGACCCAAACCGCCACTTCCCCGACGGCGAGGAGCGGGCTCGTCCGCCGGGCGTCCAGGAGCTGATCGACCGCCGGCTCTACGACGCGATCGTCGGCCGTGCCGACGCCGCGATCGCGCTCCACACCGCACAGGTCCGCTCGCGCGCGTTCACCATCCGGGGGCGGGTGCCCTACGGCGAGCGACGGACCGCGGCCGAGGCCGAGGCGATCGCCGACGAGCTCGACCGGCTCGTCGAGGCGTTCGGCGTCCCGGCGGTCGCGCAGTACCCCCAGGCCGAGTACGACGAGCTGGGACTGGACCGCTCGCTGGCGGGCGCGCTCGTCGACCGGGCCGGGATCCCGGCGTTCACGCCCGAACTCGGCGGCCACAGCGTCGTAACCGAGCGACACCGCGAGGCGGGCGTCGCCGGCGTCCACAACGTCCTCCGGGCGATGGGGATGCTCCCCGGCGAGCCCGAGCCGAACGCGGCCGCGCCCGACGACCCCGTCGGCTTCCCGGTCCAGCGCGCCCGCGGGCCGACGACCGAGACGGCGGGGATCGTCCGCTATCGCGTCGACGCCGGCGACCGGATCGAGCCCGGAACGCCGGTCGCAGACGTCGTCGATCCCCACGGCGAGGTCCGGACGACCGTGACCGCCGGGCACGAGGGCTACGTCGTCTCGCGCCTGGAGGGCGGGGTCGTCTACGAGAACGACCCGCTCTGTAGCCTCGCCGTCCGCGACGGGGGCGAGCGGACCGTCGAGCGGTAGCGACGACGGCCGGGTCGCGACCAGCGCGGCCGGTCCGGCGAGCGCCGCGAACACCGCGACGCCGGTCTCGACGGCCCGTGGCGCGAGCGGTCCGGACCCCCCGGTCGGCGGTGACGGACGACACCGACGACCCTGGCGGCGCCACCGTGGAGTGGCCGCCGGTCGGTCTATGTGTCGCGGGCGAGAGAGGGCGGTGTGGCCGACCTCACCCAGCCCCTCGTCGACGGGACGCCGACCCTGCCCGGCGATCCGCCGGTGTGTGTCCGGCGGGTGGCCGACGTGGCGTCCGACGGCTTCTCGCTCCACGCGATCGAACTACACGGCCACGCCGGCACCCACGTCGACGCGCCGGCCCACACCGAGCCCGACGGCCGGACGCTCGACGCGTTCGAGCCCGCCCACTTCGTCCGGCGGGCGCGCCTGATCGACTGCCGGGACCGCGGGCCGCGCGAGCCGATCCCCCCGGGTCGTGTCCCCGAGGCCGGCGACGGGCTCGACTGTGCGGTCTTTCGGACCGGGTGGGACGAGCACTGGGGGACCGACCGCTACCTCGCACACCCCTACCTCGCGCCCGAGACGGCGCGTCGGTGTGCCGACCGCGGGCTGGCGGTCGGGATCGACACCTTCGGACCCGACCCCACGCCCCCGCCGGACGGGGACGCCGGCGGGCTCCCCGCCCACCACGCGCTGTTGGGGGCCGGGCTCGTGCTGGTCGAGAACCTGACCGGCCTCGACGCGGTCCCGGCGACGTTCGAACTGCGGGCCTACCCGCTGGCGCTGGCGGGGGACGGGGCGCCGACGCGGGCGGTCGGGGTGGGGGTGTGAGGCGGGGATCGGTCGGACTCGACCACGGACGATCATCGCGTTCGAGCCCGGTCGGCGGCCGCTCACCGACGGTCGCTTCGCTCGCCGATCGAGAACGGAGAGACGCCCGAGGCGGGATTTGAACCCGCGTCACGACCGTGACAGGGTCGTATGATGGGCCACTACACCACCCGGGCTCCACGACACGGTACCGGCGAGGTGAAAATAAGGCTTGCCATACGCGATCGGCGGCCTCCGCAACGTCTTAATAGCTCGCGGCCCGACAGCCGGGCGTCGAACCGACCGGCGGCCCGCCGCCGGTAGCTATCGGTGGCGCAGTTGGCAAGGGTTATGTGTGTGGGACCGGTAACGCGCTGTAGTCTCTCGTGACAGCTTCTCTCCCCGACCCAGACCCCGACCGAACCCACACATGGTAGACGTAAGCCAACACGAACTGGTTCCGGAGCACCGCCTGCTCGACGACGACGAGGTCGAGGGGGTCCTCGACGAGTACAACGTCACCCGGACGAACCTGCCGAAGATCAAACGCTCGGACCCCGCGCTGCCCGCGGACGCCGAGACGGGCGACGTGGTCGAGATCGTGCGCGACTCCCGGACGGCCGGCCGGGCGGTCGTCTACCGGCTGGTGATCGAATGAACCGGAGCGAGCGCCGCGCGGTCTCGCGCGAGTACTTCTCCCAGGAGCGACTGGCCGAGCACCACTTCCGGTCGTTCAACGCCTTCCTCGACCGCGGCATGCAGGAGGTCGTCGACGAGAAGGCGACCATCGAGACCGACATCGGCGACA